>JAUUZN010000026.1 GCA_030589945.1 Gammaproteobacteria bacterium
GAGTGAAGTTTGCCTTCGCGAGCGACTTCCACAGTCATCCACTCAGAGAGTGCGCAGACGCATGACACACCCACGCCGTGCAAACCGCCTGAAACCTTGTATGAATTCGAGTCAAATTTACCGCCCGCATGCAAAACGGTCATAATAACTTCAGCCGCAGAAATTCCCTCTTCTGGATGTATTGCCACCGGTACACCACGACCATTATCACTAACGGATACAGACTCATCCTGATGGATAATGACTTTAATTTCTGTACAATGCCCAGCCAAGGCTTCATCGATTGAATTGTCTACAACCTCGAAAACCATATGGTGTAGACCGGTACCATCGTCAGTATCACCGATGTACATTCCTGGACGTTTTCTTACCGCATCAAGACCTTTTAAGACCTTGATATCTCCCGAGCCATATTCTTCAGACATACTGTTCCTTTTTCTAATTTTTTGGATTTAATTTATTGTCGTTAATCTTTGTTTGTTTCTGTTTCCGATACTACGCCATGTTTCACGTGGAACCATTTAACCTCTAACTCTTTTTGGGTTTGTTCTAAATTAGCTATCGAGTTTAAATCGACCAACCCCTCTTTAGAAATACAGGTCATAAATATTTGTACTTTTGTTAATTTAGATAGTTCACCAAGAAGTTTGTGTTGTTTGTCTTCATCCAGCTCTGAAGGCAAATCATCAATTAATATCATGCAGTTTTTATCAAGCCCTAAAGACAGTCTTCTTGCTTGAGCCAAATGCATAGCATTGACCAACATCTTTTGCTCACCCCTTGAGAATATATCCTGTACCGTACCTTTATTAACCGTTAACTTAATATCTGACTTATGAGCCCCTAAGTTGGTATAACCATAGCGTTTGTCGGTTTGATAGTTATTTTCAAGCTGCTGAATGAAGCTCTGTGTTGAGCTAGAATCCCATCCTGAGTAATAGGTATATTGTACCCTGTATTGAGGTAGAAATATCCCCTGAATGTCCTCTAAATGGCTCTTTAGTTGTAAAAACTCTTCTTTTCTTGCCTCATCTAGCTCTACCGCGAGAGCTGCGAACTCTACATCCCATACAGACAGCTCTTTATAACTAGAGCACGATTTTAATAGAGCATTTCTTTGCTTTAATATTTTTGAATATCGTTGCCAACGCTCTGAAAACTGATGTTTCACGTGAAACACTGAGAGATCGAGATACTGTCTGCGGTGTTGAGGCCCTCCCGAAATTAATTTGTTTGATTCTGGTGTTATAACTAGAACAGGTAAATATTTTGCCAACGAAGAGAGTCTGTTCTGATCTTCGTTGTTTATTCTGACTCGATAAGAGCCGGACAAATCACGTTCGATACCAAGAGTTATATTTCTCTGTCCTGACAACTTTCCAAAGACCGTCAACTTTTGTTGTTCGTTACTAATGACTGTTTTTATTTGATGGTTTCGAAAGGATCGCCCTACCCCAAGAAGATAAATAGATTCGAGTAAACTTGTCTTACCCGAACCATTCAAACCGGTGATAATGTTAAATCTGGGCGATAGTTTGATTTTTGCAGAGGATATAACCCTGATGTTCTGTACTTGAATTTGATCAAGATACATAAGCGTATAACGGTTTGATATTGTTAGGCGTATTTAAAGTCGCATTGGCATGACGACATATAAAGAATCGCCATCGACAGCATCTTCAATGAGTGCCGACGAGTTTGAATCACCGAGCGTCCATTTTACTTTTTCACATTTCATTGTGTTTAATACATCTAAAAGATAAGTGACATTAAAGCCTATTTCTAAATCTTCTCCCTGAAAGTCGACACCAAGATCAATTTCTGCCTCTTCCTGCTCTGGATTGTTTGCGTGAATAGAAAGTAGGTTTTCTGAGAGTTTCATTTTAACTCCACGGTATTTTTCATTACATAATATCGCAGCACGTGAAAATGAATCTTTTAATGCTTCTCTATTAACAATTAACAGTCGATCACCATTTTTAGGTAAAACACGATCGTATTCTGGAAAACGTCCATCGATCAATTTTGAGGTGAATGTAAATCCTTCTGTGACCACTCTGAAATGATTGGTTCCCAATGTTGCCGTAACATCCGATTCAGTGTTATCAAGAAGCCTCATTAATTCTTGTATTCCTTTGCGAGGAATAATTGCTTCCGTTTTAATTTCGGATTTAAAATTAGTTTTAAGATCGCAAATTGCTAGTCGGTGACCATCTGTTGCCACAGCCTTTAAGTTTTGATCGGTAATTTCAAAAAGCATTCCATTTAAATAGTAACGAACATCTTGTTGTGCCATAGCAAATGCAGTTTGCTCCATCATCGATTTTAGTGCGTTCTGTTGTAAATGGAATTCGTGAGTACCCACAGTTTCTTCAACCGCTGGAAACTCGCTGGCAGGCAAAGTCATTAGTACGAACTTATTGCTACCACACTTAAGCGTAACCTTTTGATTTTTAAGAACAAACTCAATGTTGTCTGATGGCAGGCTTTTGCAAATATCGAGAAACTTTCTCGCCGGAACGGTTATTTCTCCGCCCTCGCCTTGCTCTGCCAGTTTAATGTTAGCAATGAGTTCGACCTCAAGGTCGGTTGCTGTAAGTGATAAGGAGCTGCCATCAAGCACAAGTAAAACATTGGACAAAACAGGTAATGTTTGTCTTCGTTCTACCGCTCCACACACAAGCTGAAGTGGGCCAACAAGACTGTCACGGTGAATGGTGAAACGCATAATATTTAAATCTCCAAAAATTAACTTGTAAGAGTTCGCAATAGATTAGAATAATCTTCTTTGATTTCTCTATTCTCTTCCATTAGTTGCTTAATTTTGCGACAGGCGTGCAGAACCGTAGTATGGTCTCTGCCACCAAAAAGATCCCCTATTTCAGGCAAACTTTTATTGGTTAACTCTTTTCCAAGGGTCATCGCCATCTGTCTGGGCCTAGCAACCGATCGATTTCTTCTTTTCGAAAGCAAATCAGATACCTTTATTTTATAATACTCTGCGACAGTTTTCTGGATATTTTCAATATTTATTCGTTTATCTTGTGCTGCAATCAAATCTTTTAAAGCTTCTCTAACAAAATCGAGTGTTATTGGTCTTCCTGTGAAGTTAGCTGTAGCGATAACTCTCTTTAATGCGCCTTCAAGCTCACGCACATTAGAACGAATCCGCTTGGCGATAAAAAAAGCAACTTCATCGGCTAAAATGGTGTTAAGTTTTTCAGCTTTACTCATTAAAATTGCGACTCGCATTTCGAGTTCGGGCGGATCAATTGCTTGAGTTAATCCCCATCCAAAGCGCGATTTTAGTCGATCTTCAAGTCCGTCAACCTCTTTAGGATAACGATCGCAAGTAAGTATAACCTGTTGATTTGCCTCAAGTAATGCGTTAAAAGTATGAAAAAACTCTTCCTGGGATGCTGTCTTACGTGCAAAGAACTGAATATCATCTATGAGTAAAACATCCAAGGAGCGGTAGTATTTTTTAAAACGATCAATGGTGTTTGTTTGTAGTGCCTTGACCATATCAGCAACAAAACGCTCAGAGTGTAAATAGACAATTTTAGCATTTTGTTTTTTTTCTAATACTGCATTACCAATAGCGTGCATAAGGTGTGTTTTACCAAGCCCTACTCCACCATAGATAAACAATGGGTTGTAGGCTTCGCCAGGGTTTGCAGCCACTTGTCTAGCTGCAGCCAACGCCAATTGATTTGCCTTACCTTCAACAAAATTATCAAAAACAAAATCTGGATTTAAATTACTGTAATGATTTACGCTAATTTCATTAGTAAAGTTACGAGGTTGCGTATGACGAACAACCTTTGTTGAATCTTGTGATACTTCTCTTTTTGCGGGTTCAACGACGGCCGTTGAACTTGAGCCAACCTTAAGATTAACGTTGAACTCATTATTGTTGCTCACCTGACGCGCAATTTTTATGATCTCAGGAAGATATTTATCCTGAACCCAATCAAGAACAAAAAGATTGGGTGCAAAAAGTGTCAGCCCATTATCACTTTCGTTGGGTTGCAAAGGTCTAAGCCAGGTACTAAATTGTTGAAAAGGTAGTTCACCTTGTAAAGAACTAAGACAGGATTGCCAAACGGCTGAACTCACTTTTAAACTCCTTTACGGATATGAATGGTATTAATTAACGTATTTAACGTGTTATTTTTATCCACAACCAAAAACATTTTTATTATGAATCTTCTCATTGGTTGACGGATGACAATTAGACACCATTTAAAAAAAAATAACAATAACTTTATTAAATAAACCCTAACCCTGTGAGTAAAGTATGTTTAAGTCTGTTAATTAAGTTATAATAACTATTACACCCTATTTTAAACAGTTTGATACATATCTTGTTTGCCAAATATACAGCCTTTTTCAACAAGGTTATCATTAACTTAAACTAATGATTTTTATATAAAATTATGACTTATCAACAGATAATGACTTGCTATATAATAAGTACTATTAATCTTTAAATATATATATAATATTATAATAACAAGTACCCTAAATAATCTTAAAAATAGAGTTTTAACGTTTGTTTTACAGTTTAAAAATATTTTTTTGGATTAATTCGACTTTTTTTTAATTTTAAGTAGCATATTTTCTAAATTCAATTATAATCTTTTATTCACAACTAACTAGCCAATTGTGAAATTCTATTGATTAGTGAAATATAGTAAAAAAACTAGTCAATGATCGTTGATCTTCTTGCCTTAGACGGGTAAAATCCCGCCTCCCGTGTAGGTCAGCTAAAAATTAATGGCTGAGATACAATTACACTCGAGAGTGAGACGATGAAAAGAACATTTCAACCAAGCGTTATTAAACGTAAAAGAACACATGGCTTTAGAAGTAGAATGGCAACTAAAAGTGGTCGAGCTTTGATCAACCGCAGACGTGCCAAAGGCAGAAAGAAACTTTCTGCCTAGGTATTTATTTCTGGATAAATAATACCTTAAAGCAATTAAATTTGAGTCATGGATAATTCAACCCTTGCACTCAATGGTTTTCCAAGAAAGTATCGTTTAATTACCGCAAACGATTATCGAAAGGTCTTTTCGAAAGCTCAAAAAGTGTCAACTCCTGAGTTTCTCTTTTTGTACAGTACAAATGAAAAGGCCGATTCTCGACTTGGGCTTGCAATCGCAAAAAAACAATTCCCTCATGCTGTAGATAGAAATAGAATCAAACGATTGGTTCGAGAAAGTTTCAGGGAGACGCGACCTGCAATAGAATCGACCGATATTGTTGTATTGGGTCGCAGTAAATTGTTGAAAATGAATAATAATCAAATAAGAAAGCAGTTGGACAGTTTGTGGTCAAAATTAATCTTGAAAAAACAAACCTCCAATATTACTAGTAGCAGCAAAGGATAAAACAGGAATGAATATAATATCTGTTATCTTTACTAAAATATTAACAATTTTTATCCGAGCTTATCAAAAAATACTCAGTCCTTTTTTAGGTTCCAATTGTTGTTACTACCCATCCTGTTCTCAATATGCAATTGAATCGATCAATCGCCATGGTGTAATCAACGGACTTTGGTTGGCAGTTAAGAGAATATCTCGTTGTCATCCACTTTCAGAGGGCGGACACGATCCTGTGCCTGAGATCGTTACCAGTGATAACACAAAGAGTCACAACAGCTCTCACAACAAGAATCAGTGCAAACACATCCATTCAACACATCCAAAATCGGTACAATAAACTATTATGGAATCACAACGAAATTTTATTATTATTGCGCTTGCAGTCGTTACTTATTTTTTATTTATTGCTTGGCAAGAAGATTATGCTCCTGAGTTATTACAAACAGACTTTGGACAAAATGTTCAACAGGTTGCTAGTCCAACAAACGATGGCGACATTGTTCAGGACGTCCCCATGGGTGTAAGTGCTTACTCCGACGATAGCCCAGCAACATCAGTGGGAGAACTGCCAACAACAGAAAGGCAACAGTCTCAATCGAGTGAGTCACAACCCCTCATCACTGTAGAGACCGATGTCCTTAGAATAAAAATCGACCCTCGGGGTGGAGATATTGTTTTAGCCCAGCTGCTGGCCTACCCCTTATTACAAAAAAATCCAGATCAACCCATTTCTATTCTTAAAAATAGTAATGGCCGAGTTTATATCGCGATGAGTGGGCTTATTGGTACCGGTATGCCGGAGTCTGTTAAACCCAGAGCATTATTTTCTTCAATGCAACAAACTTATCAATTGCGAGACATTGAAGATGAAATGGTTGTACCTTTAAGCTGGGTGAACGAGCAGGGTGTTGTTGTTCAAAAAATCTTTAGTTTTAAGCGCGGCAGTTATCTTGTTGATGTTAAATATAGAGTGAACAACACTTCCAGAGAAAAGTTGTCTGCTCGGTTTTTTGCACAGCTTAAAAGGGATCAAATAACCGAAGAAAGTACATCAGGTGGAGGGTTAGGAATACGCGCCTACATGGGATCAGCCTATTCAACGAAAGAGCAACGTTACGAGCGTTACGACTTTGATGACATGAACGATGCGAATCTAAATGTTGCTACCGAAGGCGGTTGGGTTGCTTATCTTCAGCATTATTTTATTAGTGCTTGGGTCCCGGATCAGGAAAAAAACAATACTATATCAACACTAACACCAGGTGGCACAGGCATCATTCGTGTCCTGTCTCCAGGTAATAATATTAATCCTGGTGAAACGCTGGAAGTTGGTGGTCAGCTGTATGTGGGACCTAAGATACAGTCAGAATTAGAACAGATAGCTGACGGATTAGATTTGACGGTCGACTATGGTTTTCTATGGTGGATCGGTCAACCGCTCTTTTGGTTGTTGAAATGGTTTAATAGTCTTGTTGATAGTTGGGGTCTTGCTATTATTATGGTGACTATCACCGTAAAGTCACTTTTCTACCCATTGTCCAACGCTCAATATCGATCCTTTGCAAAAATGCGCACCATTCAGCCTAAAATAACCGCTCTCAAGGAGCGTATAGGTGATGACAAACAGAAAATGTCTCAAGCGATGATGGAGCTTTATAAAAAAGAGAAAGTAAATCCTTTGGGTGGTTGTTTACCACTTCTGGTTCAAATGCCAGTCTTCATCGCATTGTATTGGGTGTTGTTAGAAACAGTTGAATTAAGACATGCTGAGTTTTATCTCTGGATCCATGATTTATCAGCAAAAGATCCCTACTACATCTTGCCACTGATCATGGGTGGAAGCATGTTTTTGATGCAAAAGATGCAGCCAACAGCAGCAACAATGGATCCAATGCAACAAAAGATCATGCAGTTTATGCCTGTTATTATGACGGTATTTTTTCTGTTCTTCCCATCAGGCTTGGTTCTTTATTGGGTCGTGAACAACCTCTTGTCCATTGCTCAACAGCTTTACGTTACCCGTAAAATAGAGGCTGAATTTGAAGCCAAAAAAGCAGCACATAAAAAGAGTTAAATTAATGTGACTACCACCGATACCATTGTTGCTTTGGCAACTCCGCCAGGTAAAGGTGGGGTTGGTATCGTCAGGGTATCGGGGCCAGCGGTTAATCAAATCGCTCAAACAATTCTAGGCACACTGCCAAATCACCGAGTTGCAAAATATCTAAAATTTAAAGATTCCAAAGATGAGGTCATCGATCAAGGACTCGCCATTCGTTTTGAGGCGCCCAACTCCTTTACAGGTGAAGATGTTTTAGAGTTCCACGGTCATGGCGGGCCCATTGTTTTAGATATTCTTATTCGCGAGATTCTTAACGTTGGTGGTCGCGTCGCTCATCCGGGCGAGTTTTCGGAACGCGCTTTTTTAAATGACAAAATTGATTTGCTTCAAGCTGAAGCCATTGCTGACTTAATTGAGTCAAATTCAGAGCAGGCCGCTAGGAAAGCAGTTCAATCACTACAGGGGTTTTTCTCCTCAGAAATAAAAACCTTGGTCGATGCGTTGATCAGTTTGAGGATATTTGTCGAGGCGTCCATCGACTTTCCTGAAGAAGAAATCGACTTTTTAAGTGACACAAGGATCAGTACACAGCTTGAAGACATAAAATCTAATTTGAACCGCGTTTTTCAACAGGCACAACAGGGCGCCATACTCAGAGAGGGCTTGCATGTAGTGATTGTTGGTGTGCCTAACGCAGGAAAATCAAGTCTATTAAATGTGTTATCTGGAAGAGAGTCAGCCATTGTCACTAATATTCCAGGAACAACCAGAGATGTTCTCAGAGAACAAATTATAATTGATGGGATCACGATACATGTCACGGATACTGCCGGATTAAGGGAGTCTAATGATGAGGTTGAAAGAATCGGAATTGAACGAGCAAAGCAGGAAATTTCGCGAGCAGACTTAATTTTATTTGTAGTCGATAGTTCTGTTTCTGAACAAAACAATATCAACGCTGAACTAGAAACGCTTTGGCCTAAATTTATAGAAATGCCATCTGTGCCAGTGACGATATTAAAAAACAAATCCGATCTCTCACAACAGCCAATTGGGGAAACAATAGAAAACAATCAAACGGTTATTAACATCAGTGCGAAACACGATCATGGTTTGGATATGGTTCGAAATCATCTCAAAAAGGTTGCTGGTTTTGACCAAAGTAGCGAAGGTGGTTTTCTTGCCAGACGTCGTCACTTGCAAGCATTAGAGTCTGCACAAGAGCACCTCAATATTGCCGGAAAACAATTAATCGTTAAAGCCGGTGAGTTGCTCGCAGAAGAATTGCGGATCACACAACAATCTTTGTCAGAAATAACGGGAGAATTTACCAGTGACGATCTGTTGGGAAGGATTTTTTCTAGCTTTTGTATTGGTAAATAATGCGTTCAAATTTTGTTCAATTCCATGTATGATCCCTGCCCCTGCACAATAAGATGCATTGAATGAGTTAATAAATGAGCAGTTTAAGCAAATATGATGTCATTGTGATCGGTGGCGGCCACGCCGGAACCGAAGCTGCACTTGCGTCTGCGCGAAGAGGCTCAAAAACGCTGTTATTAACTCATAACATAGAAACCCTTGGTCAAATGTCATGTAATCCAGCAATTGGTGGCATTGGTAAGGGTCATCTTACGAAAGAAGTTGATGCACTAGGTGGTGCAATGGCCAAAGCGATTGATCGGTCAGGCATTCAGTTTCGGATCTTAAACGCTAGCAAAGGACCTGCGGTACGTGCAACACGTGCCCAAGCAGACAGAAATTTGTACCGAGCAGCGATCAGAGATATTTTGGAGCATCAAGAAAATCTAGAAATTTTTCAACAAACAGTTGTCGACTTTGAAATAAGCGATCAACGAGTAACCGCGGTTAAAACAAAAATGGGTTTAACCTTTGAAACAAAAACGGTAGTGCTGACAGTGGGAACGTTTCTTGGTGGAATTATCCATATTGGCGAATCAAAAGAGCAGGGCGGCCGAGCCGGTGACCCACCTTCAATTGCCCTTGCTGAAACGCTAAGATCCCTTCCTTTTAGGGTTGATAGATTAAAAACGGGTACGCCGCCAAGACTTGATACTCGCAGCCTCGATTTTAGTAAAATGCAAGTACAGCACGGTGACAGTCCTATCCCATCCTTTTCGTTTATGGCAACAGGTACAGAACACCCAAAGCAGATACCCTGCCACATAACCTATACAACAGAAAACACCCACAAAATTATTCGCGATTCTTTGCACAGAAGTCCAATGTTTAGTGGTGCAATTGAGGGAATTGGGCCCAGATATTGTCCTTCCATTGAAGATAAGGTGGTGCGTTTTGCCGACCGTGATTCACACCAAATCTTTGTAGAGCCTGAAGGCCTTAATGTTAACGAGGTTTATCCAAACGGTATTTCTACGAGCTTACCCTTCGATGTACAACAAGAGTTTGTGCGCTCGATCATTGGTTTTGAAAAAGCCCATATTGTAAGACCGGGCTACGCAATTGAATATGATTATTTTGATCCGCGAGATCTTAAAACATCACTGGAAACTAAGCCTGTTGAAGGTTTGTTTTTTGCTGGTCAGATTAATGGAACGACAGGTTACGAAGAGGCTGCTGCCCAAGGGTTAATTGCTGGGCTTAATGCTTCACTAAAGGTTGAAGGTAAAGAAAGTTGGTGCCCTAAAAGAGATGAGGCCTACATTGGTGTGCTCATTGACGATTTAATTACTCAAGGAACAACTGAGCCTTATCGGATGTTTACCAGTCGTGCAGAATACCGATTGTTACTGCGGGAAGATAATGCCGATTTGCGGCTAACTCCCAAAGGAAGAGAGTTGAATTTGGTGTGTGATCAGCGGTGGCAGCGCTTTGAAGAAAAAAAACGAGCCATAGAAGAAGAGTTAGTAATAATAAATAAAGTGGTGATACATCCCAATACTCCTCAAGCGATGGCCTTAAATGAACACTTAGACAAACCGCTTTCAAAAGAGCATAAACTAGCAGAGTTGTTAAAACGCCCAGAGCTTACCTATCAAATACTAACCTCTCTTGAAGGAGTAGAAGGGGTGAACGATAGAGAAGTTGCTGAGCAGGTTGAAGTACAAATTAAATATGCGGGTTATATCGCAAGACAACAGGGCGAAATTGCCAAGCAATTGCGCAATGAAAACTTAAAACTCGATCGTATCAAAGAGTACTCAGATGTACGCGGTCTTTCCAACGAGGTGGTTCAAAAATTAAACGAGAGAAGACCAGAAAGCTTGGGTCAGGCGAGCCGTATTTCTGGTGTGACGCCATCGGCCATTTCTATTTTGCTGGTCCATTTGAAAAAGAACAAATTTAAACAACCTCAAAAAAATAAAAATGACCGAAAAACTGCCTAAAGAATGTAGAGCTACACTTATCCAAGGGTTAAATGAACTAGCGCTTGAGGTGAGTGATGGTCAACTGAGCCAACTTCTTAATTATATTGAGCTTTTGTTGAAGTGGAACAAGGCCTTTAATTTAACCGCTATTCGTTCACCCAAAGAGATGATTGTTAAGCATTTGTTAGACAGTTTGAGTGTGGCAAAATACTTAAAAGGAAAGACCATAATCGATGTAGGAACTGGGGCTGGAATTCCTGGGATCCCACTAGCAATCATTTTTCCAAATAGAGAATTTACATTGCTAGATAGCAATGGAAAAAAAGTACGATTTTTAGAGCAAGCAAAGCAACGTTTAAAACTGAATAATATTAAACCCGTTCAGGCAAGAGTTGAGAGTTATCAGCTTAAAGAATCAAAATGTGGAGTTTATGATGTGGTAATCTCTCGAGCATTTACCGCTTTGGACCAAATAGTAAGACTGACTCACCATTTGCTCAATGAGTCAGGTACAATACAATCGATGAAAGGGTTGCCTCCTGAAGAATCGAAATTACTTGAACCCTGGCAGATAGAATCGGTTATTAAACTAAAGGTTCCCTTCCTGAGTGAACAGCGACATTTGATCAATCTTAACAGACAATAAATGAGGCCGAAGTGGCAAGATCAGCAAGAGTTATAGCGATAGCAAATCAAAAGGGCGGCGTTGGGAAAACCACAACGGCAATCAACATTTGTTCGTCTTTAGGTGCGGCCGATCAAAAAGTTTTGTTAATTGACATGGACCCACAGGGTAATGCCACCATGGGTGCTGGAGTGGATAAAGATGATTTAGAAGAGTCTGTCTATGATGTTTTACTTGAAGGAGCCAATATTGCTGACATGGTAATTAATGCAGAGCAGGCCGGCTTTTATGTGATCCCTTCAAATGGAGAGCTTACAGGGGCAGAGGTTCATTTGTTAGATTTTGACGATCGGGAATACCGACTCGCTAAAGCCATTGAAAAAGTTAAAAGTGATTATGATTTTATACTAATTGATTGTCCACCATCATTAAACATGTTGTCTTTAAATAGTTTAGTTGCTGCAGATTCCGTGCTTATTCCCATGCAATGTGAGTACTACGCTCTAGAAGGTTTGTCGGCACTAATGGGAACAATTTCACAAATTCAAGATTCGATTAATCCAAAACTCGAGATTGAGGGACTGTTAAGAACCATGTTTGATGGTCGCAACCGACTTGCTATTGATGTCTCGAATGAACTAGAAGAACATTTTGGCGATCAGGTTTTTAAAACGACCATTCCAAGAAATGTACGTTTAGCAGAAGCACCCAGTTATGGTTTGCCTGTGATGTATCACGACATCCGATCCAGTGGTGCACAGGCATACCTTGCAGTGGCCGATGAATTAATACTAAAAGAGCTCGATCGTAATCTAGTAACCAATATGAGTAAGGACCAATAAAACCCATGGCTAAGCGTAAAACAGGATTAAAAAGAGGTTTAGATGCTCTGCTGTCGAGCAAAAAAGTGATAAAAAAGTCGTCTTCATCCCAACAGGCTGAAGACTCTAGTAATGAAGATGGTGATTTAAGGAATATACCGGTTGAGTTTATTCGTCCCGGAAAATATCAGCCACGGCGTGATATGGATGACGGAGCACTAGAAGAACTTGCTAGCTCTATCCGTAATCAAGGAATCATTCAACCGGTTGTCGTTCGACCTATTGGTGAGAATAAATATGAGTTGATTGCTGGTGAGAGAAGGTGGCGAGCCGCTCAGAAAGCTGGACTAGCCGATATCCCAGCCATTATCAAGGATGTTCCTGACGATGCTGCAATTGCAATGTCATTGATAGAAAATATTCAGCGTGAAAATCTTAATGCCATTGATGAGGCGCTTGCTTTACAAAGGTTAATGAGCGAATTTGAACTGACTCATCAAGGTGTTGCCGATGCAGTGGGTAAATCAAGAACCACGGTGACCAACCTTATTCGCTTGCTTGGATTAAATGAAGAAACACGAACACTTCTGGAACGTGGCGATATAGAAATGGGTCATGCACGTGCGTTACTGTCTTTGTCGATGGAACAACAGAGCCAAGCCGCTCGTCAGGTTGCTGAAAAAGGTTTGAGTGTTCGAGAAACCGAGAATCTAGTTAGAAAACTACTTAACCCAATACCTTTTAAAGAAAAGCCGACGAAAGACCGTGATGTCCAACGTTTGGAAACAGGATTATCAGAACATATTGGTTCATCGGTGAGTATTCAACACAACAAAAAAGGCAAAGGAAAATTGACAATCCAATACTCAAGTTTGGATCAGTTGGATGGAATTTTGTCAAAGATTGGAGCGCCGACGAGTCACTAGTTAAAATGACCGCCGTTTTAGGTTGATCTAATGCTCTAATCTCTTTATACTGCGCGACTGCGCCGGTATATTAGAAGAATTGAATTTAGGCACAATTAAACAAGAGATAAAGAAGATAGGAAGGTTACAACAGTGGCGGATCATTCTACCGCGCACAGGTTGACCAACAAAGGTCGTCGAGCTGCGAATCAAATACTGAAGTTTCAGTTTTTAGTGACCGCAATAAGTACCATCCTCTTTATGATGTTAAGTTTTAAAGCAGCTTATTCTGCCTTTATTGGCGGCATAATCTGCGTGATGCCAAACGTTGTTTTTGTCATCTATGCCTACCGGTTTGGTGGGGCGAGAGCCGCAAAAAAAATTGCGAGTTCGTTTTATCGCGGAGAAGCACTAAAGATAATGCTGACAGCACTAATGTTTGCTGTGACCTTTATCTATATTCCTATCTCCATTGGACCTTTAATGACTACTTTTGTCTTGGGTTTGATGGTATTTTGGATCGCTCCGTTTATAAAAGAAAGCTGAGGTGGTTGATCAGTAGATGGTTTGAAAAAACCAACCAAACACGAATTATATAAATAACCATAAAAGGTTTGAGATTAAATGAGTGAAGCTGCACACGATTTAACCAGTGCCGGTTACATTAAACACCACTTGCAAAATCTGCAGGTGTGTAGCACTGATGACGGCATCGTCTGGAATCATTGCAAGGATAATTTCTGGTCATTAAACGTTGATACCCTAGCGGTGTCTGTTATTCTGGGCGGACTCTTCATCTGGTTGTTCAGAATGGTTGCTAAGAACGCAACATCTGGCGTTCCGGGAAAACTTCAGTGTTTTATTGAGATGGTCATCGAATTTGTTGATGAAAACGTTCGAGATACTTTTCATGGCAAAAATGATCTGATTGCTCCCCTTGGCTTAACCATTTTTGTTTGGGTTTTCTTGATGAACCTAATGGATCTTATCCCTGTTGATTATTTACCTGAGATGGGTAAGGCTGTGGGGATTGATTATTTAAAGGTTGTTCCTACCACAGACATGAATGTAACGTTTGCCATGTCTCTTTCTGTATTCGTGCTCATTATCTTTTATAGCATCAAGATTAAAGGTGTTAAGGGTTTTGCAAAAGAACTTGCGCTAAACCCCTTTAATCATTGGAGCATGATCCCTTTTAATCTTTTATTAGAAGGTGTGGCATTAATCGCCAAGCCTATTTCTCTGTCACTACGTCTCTTCGGAAACATGTATGCTGGAGAACTACTCTTTATATTAATTGCTTTACTTGGTTATTATCAATTGCCGTTACACTTCCCTTGGGCGGTGTTTCATATCTTGGTGATTACTTTGCAAGCGTTTATTTTTATGATGTTGACCATCGTGTACCTAAGTTTGGCGCACGAAGACCACTAATTTTATATTTTAATTTTTAACTTAACTGACCTCTTCTTTAGGAGAAAATAATGGAAACTGTAATCGGATTTACCGCTCTCGCTATCTCAATACTTATTGGCATGGGTGCTATGGGTGTTGCTATCGGCATGGGTTTATTGGGTGGCAAATTTTTAGAAGGCGCTGCAAGACAACCAGAAATGGTTCCAATGCTTCAAGTAAAAATGTTTATCGTTGTTGGCTTGCTTGACGCGGTTGCAATGATTGGTGTTGGTATTGCGTTATTCTTCACATTCGCAAATCCTTTCATCGCCCAGTATCAAGCTGCTGTTGGCGGTTAATTGAATCTTGATACTATTTTTATATACATCAGGAGGATCTAACAATGGATCTTAATGCAACCATATTTGGTCAAACAATTGCTTTTATCGTTTTTGTTTGGTTTTGCATGAAATTCGTTTGGCCACCGATCATGAATGCTATTGAAGAGCGCCAGGCGAAAATCGCCGAAGGGCTTGAGGCTTCTGAGCGTGGTGAGAAAGATTTACAGCTTGCACAGGATAAGGCCAGTCAATATCTGGTCGAAGCCAAAACACAGGCTGCTGAAATCGTTGATCAAGCGAACAAACGTCATGCACAAATAGTCGATAGCGCTAAAGATGATGCTCGTAGTGAAGCTGCGAAAATCAAAGCGGGCGCTGATGCCGAAATTGAACAGGAAATCAACCGTGCGAAAGAACAACTTCGCTCACAGGTTGCTGGACTCGCAGTCCAGGGTGCAGAGAAAATTCTTGCACGTAGTATCGATGCCACAGCGCATCAAGACATCCTCGACAAATTGGCTACAGAAATCTAGGGGTATCTAATGTCTGAACTAACTACATTGGCCAGACCCTATGCAAAAGCAGCTTTTGAGTTTGCTATTGATAAAGACAACCTTTCTGCCTGGTCAGAAATGTTGGCGTTTTTATCATTAGTGACAGCTGACAAAGCAATGTCACAACTGCTCGACAATCCGTCATTAACGCGTGACAAGGCTGCTGAAGCAGTATTGTCCGTTGCAAAAGGCCAGCTAGATGAACAGGGTGAAAACTTTGTCCGATTATTAGCAAGCAATGGTCGACTTGAATTAATGACAGAAGTTCTATCTCTTTTTGAGCAGCACAAGGCTGAGCATGACAAGACGATAGAAGTGGAATGTTTGTCAGCAGTTGAAATGACCGAGCAACAACTTAGTGATTTAAATGGCCGGCTTGAAACCAAGCTGGGACGTAAAGTAAACATCAATTGTCAAATCGACCCTGCAGTTATGGGCGGCATGATCATTCGCGCTGGAGATTTCGTAATCGATGCCTCTGTTCGTGGACAACTAAACGATCTTGCTGACTCACTTTCGATATGACGCGTAATACAAAATTAGGGATACAAGCATGAGTGTGCAACTTAATCCATCTGAAATTAGCGAACTGATAAAACAGCGAATTGAACAATTCGAAGTTGTATCAGAAGCGCGTAACGAAGGAACCATCGTTAGTGTATCTGACGGTATTGTTCGAATTCACGGTCTCGCAGATGCGATGCTTGGTGAAATGATTGAACTTCCTGGTAATAACTATGCGATGGCGATGAACCTTGAACGTGACTCTGTTGGAGCGATTGTTTTAGGTGAGTATGGTGATATCGTTGAAGGTCAAACGGTTAAATGTACTGGACGAATTCTTGAAGTGCCAACGGGCGAAGGGCTTATGGGCCGTGTTGTTGATTCTTTAGGAAACCCAATTGACGGTAAAGGTCCCATTGAAAGCAGTGGTTTTGAGCCTATTGAAAAGGTTGCGCCAGGCGTTATTCAAAGACAATCGGTCGATCAGCCTGTTCAAACAGGTATCAAGTCCATTGACTCGATGATTCCTCTAGGGCGTGGTCAACGTGAACTAATTATTGGTGACCGCCAAACAGGTAAAACAGCGATTGCTATTGATGCAATTATCAATCAAAAAGGTACAGGCATTAAATGTGTGTATGTTGCGATTGGTCAGAAGGCTTCAACAATTTCTAGTATTGTACGTAAGTTAGAAGAGCATGGCGCAATGGCACACACCATTGTTGTAGCAGCTTCTGCATCTGAATCCGCGGCGTTGCAATTTATTGCTCCTTTCTCGGGTTGTACTATGGGTGAATACTTCCGTGACAAGGGTGAAGACGCGCTAATCGTTTATGATGATTTAACCAAGCAGGCTTGGGCTTATCGTCAAATTTCACTACTACTTCGTCGCCCTCCAGGTCGAGAGGCATATCCTGGTGATGTTTTCTACTTACACTCAAGACTTCTTGAAAGAGCAGCACGAATTAATGCTGATTACGTAGAAAAATTAACGGATGGTAAAGTTAAAGGCCAAACAGGTTCATTAACGGCGTTGCCGATTATTGAAACTCAAGCCGGTGACGTATCAGCATTTGTACCCACTAACGTAATTTCGATTACCGATGGTCAGATTTTCTTAGAATCCGATTTGTTTAACGCTGGTATTCGTCCTGCTGTCAACGCGGGTCTATCTGTATCACGAGTGGGTGGTGCGGCACAGACAAAAATTATTAAGAAGTTGGGTGGTGGTATTCGTATGGCACTGGCTCAATATCGTGAATTAGCAGCATTTGCTCAGTTCGCCTCCGATCTTGATGATGCTACACGCGCACAGTTAGAGCACGGTCAGCGAGTGACAGAATTGATGAAGCAGTTGCAGTACACGCCTCTTTCTGTTGCTGAAATGGCAATTTCATTGTTTGCTGCTGAAAAAGGTTACTTACAGGACGTTGAACTCAACAAGGTTGTTAATTTTGAAGCGGCGTTACTGGCTTATGCAAAAGCTGAGTCCAGTGATTTAATCGCTGAAATTAATGACAAGTGTGAACTTTCGGATGATATCTCCGCCAAAATTACTAAATTGGTTGAGTCATTCAAAAGCACGCAAACTTGGTAGTCCCAATTACATTAATGGCAAGAAATTAAATTATGGCGAATGCTAAAGAAATACGTACCAAAATAGGTAGTATCAAAAATACGCAGAAGATCACCAGTGCCATGGAAATGGTTGCTGCGAGCAAAATGCGCAAAGCACAGGATCGGATGTCAGCATCCAAACCTTATGCGAAGCGTATCCGCGCAGTGATCAACCATCTTGCACAGGGCAGTTCTGAGTATCGTCATAACTACCTTGAAGAGCGTGATATTACCAGAATTGGTTTTATCTTTATTTCGTCAGACCGTGGTCTTTGTGGTGGATTGAACAACAACATGTTCAAAAAAGCACTTAAAGAAATGAAACAATGGTCTGAAAAGGAAATAGAAATTGATTTAAGTTTGATCGGCAGTAAAGCCATCGCTTTTTTTAAAAACTACGGTGGAAACGTATTAAGCACGGCCAACCAGTTAGGAGACTCGCCCTCAATTACCGATATTGTTGGCGCCGTTAAGGTCATGCTCAATGCGTTTGATGAAGGAAAGATTGATCGCCTTTATCTAGTCAACAACGAATTCATCAACACCATGACTCAAACTCCTGAAATTCAGCAATTACTTCCGGTCGCTGCTGAGGAAAAAGATGAGCAACTTGCACATTATTGGGACTATATTTATGAGCCCGATGCAAAAGAGCTACTTGATGTTCTTTTGGTGAGATACATCGAGTCACAGGTCTATCAGGGCGTGGTTGAGAACCTAGCTTGCGAGATGGCAGCACGAATGATTGCCATGAAGTCAGCAACGGATAATGCCAATGACATCATTGATGACTTAGAACTAATTTATAACAAAGCACGTCAGGCAGCAATTACTCAGGAACTTTCTGAAATTGTTAGTGGCGCAGCAGCAGTTGAATAAACAACAATTTTAGAAAGTAGGTTTTTGTTAAACCTGGAAATAGAATTTAAATTTAAAATTTCGCATCTTGCGATAAGAATATTTGGAGAGATATCAAATGAGCACAGGTAACATCGTTGAAATTATTGGAGCTGTAATCGACGTGGAATTCCCACGTGATTCAGTACCTAAGATTTACGACGCACTCACCGTAACCGACAGCGGCTTAACTTTAGAAGTTCAGCAGCAATTGGGTGACGGAGTTGTGCGGACAATCGCCATGGGATCATCTGAAGGATTACGTCGTGGTCTTGACGTATCAAATACCAATGAGCCGATCATGGTACCCGTTGGAACAAAAACTTTGGGTCGCATCATGGATGTTCTTGGTAATCCAATTGATGAAAAAGGCGATATCGGCGAAGACACTCGCTGGGCAATTCACCGTGCTGCACCAACATACGAAGAGCAGGCTGCTACGGACGAACTACTCGAAACAGGTATCAAGGTAATTGACTTGGTTTGCCCCTTTGCAAAGGGTGGTAAAGTTGGTTTGTTCGGTGGAGCTGGTGTTGGCAAAACAGTAAACATGATGGAGCTTATTCGTAATATCGCGATTGAGCACAGTGGTTATTCTGTATTTGCAGGTGTTGGTGAGCGAACTCGTGAAGGTAACGATTTCTACCACGAAATGACAGACTCAAACGTAATCGACAAAGTATCATTAGTCTACGGTCAGATGAATGAGCCTCCTGGAAACCGTTTACGTGTTGCACTGACAGGCCTGACAATGGCTGAAAAATTCCGTGATGATGGCAACGATGTACTGCTTTTTGTTGATAACATCTACCGTTACACATTGGCTGGAACAGAAGTATCAGCTCTTCTTGGACGTATGCCATCAGCGGTTGGCTATCAGCCAACATTGGCTGAAGAAATGGGTAAACTTCAAGAACGTATTACTTCAACCAAGACCGGTTCTATTACTTCAATCCAAGCGGTCTACGTACCTGCGGACGATTTAACGGATCCATCACCTGCAACAACCTTTGCTCACTTAGATGCAACCGTTGTATTGTCACGACAGATTGCAGAACTTGGTATTTATCCAGCGATTGATCCTCTTGATTCAACGTCTCGTCAGCTTGATCCCTTGGTGATTGGTGAAGAGCATTACAACTGTGCACGTGGTGTTCAGGGTGTACTACAGCGTTATAAAGAATTGAAAGATATTATCGCTATTTTGGGTATGGACGAATTATCTGAAGAAGATAAGCAAACCGTAACAAGAGCTCGTAAGATTCAACGATTCTTGTCACAACCATTCTTTGTTGCAGAAGTATTCACAGGAGCTCCTGGAAAATACGTTTCATTGAAAGACACCATTACTGGTTTTAATGCGATTCTAGCGGGTGAATATGATCACCTACCAGAGCAGGCATTCTACATGGTGGGTTCCATTGAAGAAGCAATAGAAAAAGCGAAGACTATTTAATTACCATTTAGGAGAACGTGATGGTGATGACCACACATCTAGACATTGTAAGCGCTGAAGAGAAGATTTTCTCTGGACTTGCAGAACGTGTCACCTGTACAGGTAGTATTGGAGAAATGGGTATAGCCTATGGCCATGCCCCGCTTTTGACGCAATTGAGACCAGGACCTGTTACGGTTCGATTTCAGGGTGGAGAAGAAGGTGTCTATTATGTATCGGGAGGGATGTTAGAAATCCAACCCAATACCATTACTATTTTGGCCGATACGGCGCTTCGTGCCGACGATGTTGATGAGGCTGCAGCATTAGAAGCTCAGAAGCAGGCAGAAGATGCACTGGCCGATCAAAGCTCAGAAATTGAGTATGGTAGGGCAACAGCTGAACTTGCAGAAGCAGTAGCACAGCTTAGAACTCTACAGGCAATTCGTAAGAAGGCTGGAAAGTAGAGACCATTTTAAAACGGACCAATTCTTATCAAAAGGGTGGCTTTATGCTACCCTTTTTTAATGCTTATACGATCTAACATTTGCATCTATTCTAAGGGATCCAATAGAGGGAATTTACGATGGCTCTATCCGTAGTTATACTCGCCGCAGGGCAGGGCACAAGAATGCGCTCTTCTCTACCAAAAGTTCTTCACCCCATAGCAGGGAAACCTCTGGTACAACATGTCATCGATACTGCTCGAAAACTTGGTAGTGAAAGTCTCCATCTAATTTATGGTCACGGTGGTGAGGCAGTAAAAGAGATCATTGATGGGGAAGACTGTTCTTGGGTTAAACAAGAGCAGCAACTCGGCACGGGCCATGCAGTCATTCAGGCCCTTCCCAACCTTAATGATGACGATTCGGTGTTAATACTCTACGGGGATGTGCCATTAATTAAAGCATCTACATTGACGGATCTTATGGAAGCCATACCCTCAAAAGGCATTTCCTTGCTTACGGTAAAATTAAGTGATCCTACAGGTTACGGTCGAATTGTAAGGGACTCAGAAGGAGCTGTAACAGCCATTGTAGAGCACAAGGATGCAACTGTTGAGCAACATAAAATTGATGAGGTGAATACTGGGATCATGGCATTAAATGCTTCCGATCTGAAACGATGGCTTGGTCAACTCACCAACGAAAATGCACAGGGTGAATACTATTTAACCGATGTTATTGGCATGGCAAGCTCTGAAGGTCACTCAGTTGTCGGTATTATCGCTGCTGATGAACTAGAGGTTGAAGGGGTTAATAACCGTATTCAGCTTGCAAAGCTAGAGCGTCACTACCAATCTCTACAGGCTTTAGAGTTAATGAGCTGTGGCGTCACCTTAAGCGATCCTAGTCGAATTGATATTCGCGGAGATGTTGATATTGCCCAAGATGTGAGCATTGATATTGGAGCAATATTGAAGGGAAAAGTGAGCATTGGCAGCGGCTCAGTCATTGGAGCGAATTGTATACTTGAGAACTGTACACTGGGAAATAACGTCACAATTAAAGATAATAGCATTGTAGAGGATGCCATCATTGGTGATGATTCAAGTGTTGGACCTTTTGCTAGAATACGACCCGGGACCATTTTAAAGGAAGACGTGCACATCGGTAATTTTGTTGAAGTTAAAAAATCAACCATCGCGAAAGGTTCTAAAGCCGGTCATTTGTCCTATTTGGGTGACTGTGAAATTGGCGAAAATGTTAATGTGGGTGCTGGAACCATAAGCTGTAATTATGATGGTAAAAACAAACATAAGACCATTTTAGAGGACGATGTTTTTGTCGGTTCAGACACTCAGTTAGTTGCTCCTGTGAGAGTGGGCAAAGGGGTGACGATAGCCGCTGGCACGACAGTGACGTCTGACGTAAGTGCGGGAGCATTAGTGATCAGCCGTACAAAGCAGCGCGAAATTGCAAACTGGAAACGACCCAAAAAATAACAAGATAGCCTTAAACAGGAGTTTTAAGAGTATGTGCGGAATTGTCGGAGCAGTTGCCCAAAGGGATGTGGCCCAATTATTATTAGAGGGTCTAAAGCGACTTGAGTATCGTGGTTACGATTCTGCCGGAATGGTGGTGATTAATAAGGAATCTGAAATATACCGCCTACGACGTTTGGGCAAAGTACAGGAATTACAAAATGCTCAAGATGAATCTCCAATTTCCGGAGGACTAGGCATTGCACATACCCGTTGGGCGACCCACGGTGTCCCGAATGAATCCAACGCCCATCCCCACATATCAAGTGAAGAAATCGCCGTTGTACATAATGGAATTATCGAAAATTATGAGCTTCTGCGTGAAGACCTTATATCAAAAGGCTATGTATTTACATCCGATACCGACACTGAAACCATTGTTCATTTAATACATAATTGTAAAAAAGAAGCCGATTCTTTAGTCGATGCTGTCCGCTGTGCAATGAGTCAACTTGAGGGTGCCTTTGCAATTGCGGTAATAGACACAGAGGTTCCGGATACTATTATTGCAGCAAGACAGGGCTCACCGCTAGTGATTGGTATTGGCATTGGGGAAAATTTTATTGCCTCAGATCAATTGGCTTTGTTACCCGTGACAAACCGATTTATTTTTCTTGAAGAAGGTGAGATGGCCATAGTTGAACGCAACAAGACTCAGATCCTTGCGGCCACAGGAGAAACTGTTACTAGAAAAATACATCAATCAGATATCAAGCTTGAAGCTGTTGAGAAAGGTAAATACTCTCATTACATGGAAAAAGAAATCCATGAACAGCCCATCGCCATTGCCAATACTTTTGAAGGACGTTATACCGACAACAGAGTGATTGATGAATCCTTTGGTCCGACAGCCGCAGAGGTTTTTGACAAGGTTAAGGCCGTACAAATTGTCGCCTGTGGTACCAGCTATCATGCGGGTCTCGTTGCAAAATATTGGCTAGAAGATTTAGCATCAATTCCTTGTAATGTAGAGGTTGCTAGCGAAATCCGCTATCGCAAAAACGTGGTCATTGACGGCACACTTTTTGTGGTGATGTCTCAAAGTGGAGAAACAGCAGATACTTTAGCAGCACTTCGAGAAACAAAAGATATCGAAAAATATGTCTCAAGACTCTGTATTTGTAATGTGCCAGGCTCTTCGATGGTTCGAGAGTCTGATCTGGTGATGATGACTCGGGCAGGAACCGAAATTGGTGTTGCCTCAACCAAAGCATTTACCACTCAACTTGCAAGTTTATTGCTCTTAGTGGTTTGTCTTGCTCGTCGCAATGGTCTGAGTAAAGAAGCTGAGAAGTCGATTATTTTGCAAATGAAACAATTGCCACGACTCATAGCAGACGCCATTGATCTCAACGATGATATTAAAGTACTGGCTCAGGAATTTGCTGATAAGTATCACGCCTTGTTTTTAGGTCGGGGCTCCCAGTATCCCATTGCAATGGAAGGCGCCTTAAAACTGAAGGAGATTTCCTACATTCATGCAGAAGCCTATCCAGCAGGTGAGCTGAAACACGGCCCTCTAGCTTTGGTCGATGCCGAGATGCCGGTGGTAGCTGTTGCGCCTAACAACCAGCTTCACGATAAATTGAAATCTAACTTGGAAGAAGTACGTACCCGCGGTGGCCAGCTTTTTGTCTTTGCCGATGAAGTACATCATATCGAGCTGGCTGAAGGTGAGACCTGTATACAACTTGACGGTGGTGGAGAGTGGATTAGTCCAATTGTTTTTACAATCCCTCTACAGCTATTGTCTTATCATGTCGCTGTCATTAAGGGCACAGATGTTGACCAACCTCGCAATTTGGCGAAGTCGGTCACGGTTGAGTAGTTGTTTTTAACGCAGTAAAATCAAACCCTATTTTAGTAACTCATGGTCAGCGGGCAATTGCTTACTGATCCAAATTACCAGTTTGTGTTTAAAATTAAGTTCATTTTCTTGGTCACCTGCAAGCGGTTGAATCAACTTGTCCTGTACTAAAAGACGGTAAATGGCCTCAATTTTTTGTTTATGAGAATCGGTTGGGTCAAAATGTTTATAGCCTCGATTGAGTGCGTATTTTTCACCAACAAATAATGCTTTTTTTAATAATTGATTTTGATTTTTAATTTTTTTCATTTATGTCAATCCATTAAGCTTTAGGCATTGTAAATGCACTGAGTTTATTGCCATCAAGGTCGCGGAAATAACTGATATAAAGTCCGCCGTCATTTCTTACGCCAGGCGCCCCTTCATCAGATCCGCCCAACTCCAAGGCTTTGGCATGGAAGTCATCAACCTGTTTAGAATCCTCAAGAATAATTGAAATCATCACACCATTACCAACGGTTGCAGGCTTACCATCGTGAGGCTTGAAGACCGAAATGGCTGGAGCCTCTGCGGATGTTCCCCATGCAACAAAGTTGTCTGCTTCCATGATCCTGCTAGCACCAATGGTTTTAAACAGGGCGTCATAATAGGAAGACGCTTTTCCGATATCGTTGGTTCCAAGTGTTATATACCCAATCATTGTTTTATTCCTTGTTTAATAAGATGTTGATCCTGTGCTGAAATCGTACCCATTGATTAAGATTTAATTTAACGGAATTTCCAGTGAAAGAAAAGTATTTGTCGATAATTACCATAACCTCACTCATGGAAGGCTAAAGGAGCAGTAACGACTCACTTGGTGATGTTAATTTTCACTATACTAGCTTTGCTCCATTGATCACGGGCATATCGGGTACAGCGAGTACTACAGCGCCCTCGTCATTGTAAAAACCAGTGACCAAACATTCTGACATTATGGGTCCAATTTGTTTGGGTGGGAAGTTCACAACGGCAACAATTTGTTTTCCAAGCAGGCTCTCTTTCGTATAAAGATCGGTTATTTGCGCACTGGATTTTTTAATGCCAATTTCCTCACCAAAATCAATTTTTAGCAAAAAGGCTGGTTTCCTGGCCTCTGGAAAATCATCCACCTGAACAATGGTGCCTATTTTGATCTGTACTTTTTGAAAGTCATTCCACTGAATATGGTCCATAAGTCCTCTTCATTTAAAAGGGTTTGGCAAAGGAGAATGCATCGGCCGATGAGCCTTGTTTTTCTATCAAGTCTAGTTTGGCGTAACCTTCATCAATACTCGGAATATGTCCTGCAGGTACCCACCAAAGCGCAAACTGCACATTAATGATATTGTTAAACCATGATTTGCGATCACGAAGGAGTTCTACGTGAGCGGTCTTATAGACATAGTTTTCAAGTGAATTAATATCGTCCCAAAGGGATAAATTGATAATTTTGTTGGAATCGATTGCGTCTGAAATAGAAATCTCATCTTCCTCAGAGGTGAGGCGCCACACAAACCCTGGAGACTGCTCTGCTAATTGATTGATTTCATCGAGTCGGTTAACAAAACCCGACATGACTTCAGATTCTAAATCAGCCTTTGCTTGAGCGATATTAATTTGAGCGAGATGTTGTTTCATTGAGGGCTCGTTTTAATAGATAGAGTGATTAACACCAACTAGCTTCATTGTCAGGTCGCTTTATTAATTCTTCAATATTGGCTTTTAAGATCCGATAACCCACGTTTCCAAACAACACCTGTCTTCCGCCATCCATTACGTAGGATGGACTGCCTTTGATATTTTGTTGTTTGGTCTTTTGATAATCATTCATCAGCGCAGCCAGAGCCTTACCATTCTCAATGACGTCTTTAGTCGCATTAACATCAAGACCGTTACTCGCCACTAAATTGTATAATAACTCAAGGTTACTAATGTCCTTTGCATCAACATAAAAAGCATTGCGAATTTTGAGGGATAGTGCAGCACTTGTTTTATTATCAGTGATTAGCTCAACAGCTTTCAAGACCATGTGTGCGTTGGCCGATGTGGTAGGTCGCGTGACCGTCCAGATATCCGGATTTATAGGAGCATGTTCATAATTAGAGGCTGAGGATTGCACGTGTTTAGCGAAGCTCTCATAAGGGTCATTGCTTTGCTTACTAGCTTTCATTTTATTGGCAACATCACCAAAAATATCAACATAGTAATATCGCAATTCTATTTGATCGCCCAGTTTTTGGTTTAGCTCGTCAATTCGTCTTTGTGCAATCCAGGCCCAAACACAAAGGATGTCTGAATAATAATCAATGATCAAAGCCGGTGGTTTTTCCATGTTTTATCCTAAAAGGTTAATATATAAATACTCAACTAATTTACCCGTCTACTTTTCTCTATTGTGATACTTCGACAAATGCTCGTATAGGAAAGGTGCCAAACCCCTTAACTTTAACCGGAACGGCGTAGAATTTAAATTGATCCATGGGTACGCTCTCTAAATTGCACATATGTTCAACAATTAAGATATCTGCACCCAAAAGTGTAGAATGGACCGGGCGAGTCCCTCCACGAACATCGTCAATATTGTAACTATCTATACCAACGAGGATGACACCCTGTTCTTTTAGAAAAAGGGCGGTATCTTCAGTTAAAAAGGGATGTCCTTCATAGTATTGTTCAGTATTCCAATGCTTAGACCAGCCGGTTTCTATGAGTACCGCCTTTCCCTTCAAATCAACATTACCAAAGAGTGAGGCACCTACAGAAGCTTCGCCCTGTGGCAAAATAAACTTTATCCCCTCAAGATTAGCCAACCATTCCAAAGGCAGTTCTGATAGATCTTTTCCATCCTCATATCGATGAAAGGGAGAGTCGAGATAAGTGCCGGTGTTTGAACACATTTCAATGGTGCCAATTTGAAAGGTCGTTCCTTCGTCATAATGGGCTTTCGAATTTTCCCGACTTAGGTAATCACAAATAATTGGAGCAGGCAGTCCTTTATAGGTGACAAGGCCGTCTTCTACAGTATGGCTTAAATCGATCAGTTTTTTCATCTAGCAAGCCTTAGGTCATTTAGTTGTAGGTTTTGATTATAAGTACTGAGCGTTTTGATATTGTTGATAAGCTGTTTTTGTTAATTGTTTAAGTTCATCGATTTTAAGTGAATCTAGTGTTTTAAAATTAAAGCAGGATTTACCTTTTTGCTTTTTCTTGAGCTCTGGAGAAAGACCCTTGAGCAATTCAGGGAAAACATAAATAGGCATAAGATGATAGCTCACGGAACTCTGGTTTATTTTGGCGGCCCCAAAAAACAGAGGCTTTTTATTTTTAAGGATGTAGCGAGTAAAAAGATAATAACTGTCAGGTTTATCATCAGTAATTTCTAAGCTCTGAGCATACGGTTGCAAAAGAGATTTAAGTTCATTAAAGATTTCTTGGTATCTTTTTTCTTTTTGCAGGCTTGTTTTAGTGCTCTTCTTCGTCTTTTTCTTAGGAAGAGGAAGCTCTTTTTCTGATAAACAGATGAGCTGGCTTAGCCAATCCTTGTCCTCAACCATATCACCAATTAGATAGGAATTTTTTGCACCAGGGTAGGGAGGTGCTTCATTAACCTTTCCGATGAAATTTTTACCGGCTTCTGTGGGTTTGATAAAAAGTTGGTTGTCACAAATAAGTGCAACAACCTTCTCTCGGTAGAATAGAGCGTACTCGCCGAACATTTTTTTGTATTTAACCGGCTCGGCGGTCGTTAACCCTTCAATAATAAACTCAACAAACTCAACATCGGATGCCATTAATTAGCCATGAGTCATTCGTTTGAGTGTATCGTTTTTAATGATGAAATGATGATGTAGTGCCGCTGCGATATGGCCGACAACTGCGACGACCAATAACACCCATATTATTTCATGGGCTTCATGAAAGAAATCAGCTAATTGTTCATTTTCGCCAATGATTGTAGGTACGGTCCCAAGTCCAAAAAAGCTAATGGGGTAACCAGCAGATTGTGACATTAACAACCCCGAAAGAGGCTGGGCGAGCATCAATACATAAAGGCCCCAATGCATGACGTCAGAGAGGAATGCCTGTGCAGCTGATACGCCAGGAATATGGTCGGGTTTGGTATTAATTAATCGCCAGAGAAACCTTAATAGCACGAGAGTTAAAATGAGAACGCCAAAAGCCTTGTGTTGACCGAGCATTTCCATTTTTTCATCGCCTTTTGGCATTGAATGGACGACATTACCAGCGATAACAGCAATTGTGAGCATGATAAAAAGCACCCAGTGGAAAATTTTTGTGAGCAATCCATAACTCGAACTGGTATTTTTCATTGTCTAATATCCTTTTATTTTAAGAGATTATTTTATTCTTATTCGTTGTGTTATTAGTTGTACTATTCGTGTGTGACTCATTTAGACTCAATATTACACTTTCTCGGGATTGTGTCCTAATTTATTTCAGATACCAGCGTACGTAGACTTTTTATTTGATTGCCTTCATTGTCGAAATTTGAAGAATCAAACCAACTTGAGTATACCTTTTTAAGCGCAGGCCACTCAGAGTCAATGATCGAATACCAGGCGGTATCTCGATTTCGATTCTTATAGACAATTGCCTGCCTAAAGATACCTTCAAAGGTGAACCCTAGTCTTGTCGCGGCACTTCTAGAGCGTTTATTAAATGAATCGGTTTTCCATTCATAGCGACGATAGTTAAGTTCCTCAAAGACCTGATACATCATCATATACATGGCTTCAGTGGCCATGGGCGAGCGCTGTATGAGATGAGAGAAGTTAATGTGTCCCACCTCAATAACTCCAAAGGTAGGATTAATGCGCAGATAGCTAGCAATGCCTACAAAGGCTTTAGTAGAGCGATCCATTACGGTGAAAAAAAGAGGATCATCTTTGGTACAAAGGTGTTCGACATAGCGATAAAATGCCGAAAAGTCCTTGGGTGGATCGCCTAATAAATAGCTCCAATCTTCCTTATGATTGTCAATATCATAAGATTCAAACAGTGACTGAGCGTGGGCCTCGAGGTCAAATGGGATGAGTTCACAAAATCGTCCAACCATTGGTGTTTTAGCTGGAGCAATTGTCGCCTGCCAATGTTCAACAGGATAGTTGACGCTCTGTCCGAGTTCGTTTGTAAATTCAGTTTCAGTACTCATGCTCAGTCCGGTGTGTTTATATCAAGTTGATAAGTCACCCAATGGGTTTTTGTTGCAACCTTGTCGTAAAGAGTTCGGGCTCGATAATTGTTATCGGCTGTGATCCATTTTATTGAGGGCCAGCCTCTGCTGCTTCCAAAGTTGTTTAAATGACGCATCATTTTGTGTGAACATTGAGTGCCACGAGCATTCGGAGTTATAAACAAATCATCGAGAAAGCCAACCATGGTTCCACGTAGCGGTGAAGGCATTTCACGGCAATGGGCGATGGCCAGTGCATTGTCCTCAGTATCTTTAGCAATAAATGCGAAGAACATATTGTTCTCATCAAAGATCCATGACCATACGGTGTCTAAAATTTCATCGTTCATGGGCATGTTATAGAATTCAGCATAGGCTCGGTAAAGCTGTTCCCATGCTTGGCGATCTTGGGTGGCTATGTGTGTAATTTTAATGCTCATATTATTGGTCTTCTTAATGTTGAATGAATGAATGATCTTAAATTAAGTGCCACAAAATGTTTGAGTGACCATCTCTTCAGGTTGAGGAGGAGTCATGTAGCTTTCCATGCCTGGATGTATTGTAAATGGATCTGAAAGGGCGTCCAGTAATTTATGAAAAACGGAAAAGTCATTATGATCTTCCGCCGCTCGAATTGCAGCCTCTATTTGATGATTTCTTGGGATAATCGCAGGATTCACCTTTAACATTTTCGATGTTCGTTCGTCATCGCTTACGGTTTCTTTAGTTAGTCGAGCGCGCCATTTTGTTGCCCAACGATTGAAGTCCGTAGGGTTTTGGAGGAGAGCATGCACTTTTTGATCCGCAGCATCATCTTTAAAATTGAGTTGTGACAACGAGTAAAAGCTCAGCGTAAAATCTGCACTATTGTCAGACATTATCTTCAATAAATCATTGATCAATTCTTTATCAGAAGATTCTATGGCTAATTGATTTTTAGTGTTAATTGGACTTAATCCAATTTTATTGCGCATACCTCCAAGCCAATGCTCGTCAAAGACCTTGCCGTATTGAGCTAAAAGGCCCTCGGCAATTTTAACGCTTGAGAACTCATCATCAGAAAGCAGCGGTAAAAATGATTCTGCCAGACGCGTTAAATTCCACAACCCAATTGCGGGCTGGTTCTTGTATGCGTAACGACCCTGTTGATCGATGTAGCTGAAAACTTGATCATGATCAAAATCATCCATAAAAGCACAGGGCCCATAATCAATGGTTTCACCAACAACGGACATGTTGTCGGTATTCATAACGCCATGGATAAAGCCTATACACATCCACTGTGCGATTAGTGATGCTTGGCGTTCAATAATTTCTTTGAGCAAAGATTGGTAAGGGTTAGTGTGCTCAGATAAATGGGCATAATGTGATTTTATAACGTGATCGGCCAATGTTCGAACATCGTCGAACTGTCCCTTGGCGTAAAAATATTGAAAGGTTCCAATTCGTATAAAACTTGTGGCAACGCGTGTCAGGATCCCTCCAGGAACAGGTGTTTCGCGCATCACGGACTCTCCAGTGGTGACCGCAGCAAGTGCGCGAGTGGTTGGAATACCAAGTTTTTCCATGGCCTCACTGACCAGATATTCTCGAAGCACGGGTCCCAGTGC
>JAUUZN010000201.1 GCA_030589945.1 Gammaproteobacteria bacterium
GCCATGGTTTCTGCGAAACCCCAGTCCATCAGAGTATCACCCGATGCCATCTGGCTACGTCCTTGCATCAACTTCTCTACACGATTGTGCAATTTAATACTGTCTGGAACGGACGTAATCTTGCCAGCAACCTTACTGAATACATCCGTTTGAAGTGATGTTGTTGCAGCAAGATCCCAATCTTTTTTCAAATGAATCAGCCAATCGCCATTAAACTCATTCATTTGCATGGGTATCCAGTTTGGTACCATATTTTTACCAAGCTCAAGGGCTGCTCGGTTGGTATCGATAATGTCTTTAACCTGTGCTTTATTTATCACACCTTCTTCGATTAGAGCGTCTGCATAAATTTTACGCGTTGTTGGATGCTTTCTGATCACGTTATACATTAGAGGCTGAGTAGCTCCAGGCTCATCGGCTTCATTATGACCGTGGCGTCGATAACAAAATAAATCGATGACCACATCCTTATGAAATGTCATTCGGTAATCTAAGGCGAGTCTTGTAACAAATAAAACCGCTTCAGGATCGTCTCCATTGACATGAAAAATGGGTGCCTTGATCATTTTAGCAACATCGGTACAGTAATTAGTGGAGCGAATATCTTCCTGTTTGCTGGTGGTGAATCCAACCTGATTATTAATTACAATGTGGATGGTACCACCGGTGTAAAACCCACGAGTCTGTGACATGTTAAACGTTTCAGTGACCACGCCTTGGCCAGTGATCGCCGAGTCACCATGAATGGCAACAGACATGACCTGTGTTCCTAATTCATCAGAGCGTCTATCTTGACGTGCACGTACCGAGCCCTGAACAACAGGCGCTGCAATTTCAAGGTGTGAAGGATTAAATGCCAGAGCCAGATGTACTGGACCACCCGGTGTTTTAATGTCGGATGAAAACCCCTGATGGTATTTCACATCTCCTGAACCACTAAGAATTTCAGCCTTACCTTCGAATTCATCAAAAAGTTCAGAGGGTACTTTACCTAGCAAGTTTACCAGCACATTTAAACGCCCACGATGGGCCATGCCGACAACCACTTCTTTCACCGATTGACTACCAGCTCCCTGTACCAGACTGTGGAGCATCGGCATCAGACTCTCGCCACCTTCCAATCCAAATCGTTTTGCACCGGGATATTTGGCCGCCAAATACTTTTCTAAACCTTCTGCGGCACTTAAATCGGTTAGCAGGTCGAGCTTATCTTCCTTCGAAAGAGCATATTTTTTTCGACCGGCTTCGAGATAGTTTTCAATCCAAAGTTTTTCGACAGAACTGGTAATGTAAATATATTCTGAGGCAATGGAGCCACAATAGGTTGCATCCAATTGTGCGACGATTTCAGCTAACGTTTTTTCATCGTCCCCTTCAAGGTCACCCGTTCGATATACGTTATCCAAGTCTGCTTCTGATAGCCCACAGGCCTTTAATTCTAATTCAGGAGCCTCTTCGTTTTCACGAATTCCTAGGGGATCAATATTTGCTACCTTATGGCCGCGACCACGATAGGTATTGATTAAGTTCCAAACGCCAAATTGTTTATCATCAATAGCAACTTTTCCGCCACTGACCACAGATAATTTTGGCTTGCTGGTGAGATCCTTAAAATATTCCCGAATAACAGAATGAGCCACGTCTTTATTGCCACTGGTATTGGCAGTGGGTAAATCTTTAAAATATTGTTGCCACTGTTCTGGAACAGAATGGGCATCATGAAGATATTGCTCGTATAGCTCTTCGAGATAGGCAGCATTTCCACCACTGAATTGAGATGAATCCCACCAGCTTTGCATGTTTTTATCCATTGATACCTTCTTGAAGTTTGTCTGCAATAATTATTGGTTTATTGATGTTGTAATGATGCTTCATTATTCTATTCTTTAGCAATCTGTTTAATCATCCATTTAATCATAGTTAAGAAATTAAATAGTTAAAGTCTTTCAAGCTTTTAATAGCTTTGCCCTTACTTCACCAATTGCTTTTGTCGGATTCAATCCCTTTGGGCAGGCATCAATACAATTCATAATACCCCGACAACGAAATACGCTGTATGCATCATCAAGATCGGCAAGTCTTTCTGCATCGGCAGTATCTCTTGAATCAGCTAGAAATCTTTGTGCCTGTAATAATCCTGAAGGTCCCACAAACTTTTCTGGATTCCACCAGAATGATGGACAGGCTGTGGAACAACAGGCACACAATATGCACTCATAAAGTCCGTCGAGTTTAAGTCTTTCCTCAGGGCTTTGTAGGCGTTCTTTTTCAGGTGGAGCCTCATTATTAATGAGATAAGGTTTTATTTTCTCGTATTGAGCAAAGAACATTTCCATATCTACAACTAAATCTCTGATAACCGGTAGAGCTGGTAGAGGTCGGATCACAATAGGTGTCTTCAACGAAGAAACAGGAGTAATGCAGGCCAATCCATTCTTTCCATTGATGTTCATTCCATCGGAACCACAAACGCCTTCTCTGCACGAACGACGGAAAGAAAGGCCCGGTTCCTGAGCTTTTAATGCAATTAGCGCATCAAGTAGCATCATGTCGGATCCTTCAGGAATTTCGAGATCAAAATCCTGCATTGTTGGTGATTTGTCCGTTTCTGGATTATAGCGATATATTGAAAAACGCATTTTACCTTCCACTTCTATGTGAACAGTTAAGGTATCTATTTTTGTTCGATAACTCTTATTTAATTATTAATAAACTCTTGGCTTGGGTGGAAATGCATCCACTTCCTTTGGTTGCATATTCACGGGTCGTTGACCCATAGTACCCGTTTTGGGTTGATAGACTGTATGGGTTAACCAATTTTCATCATCTCTGTCTGGGAAATCTTCGCGACTGTGTGCACCACGACTTTCTTCACGATAGTTCGCTGCAGTTGCCGTTGCTCTAGCTACCTGCATCAGGTTATCAAGCTCTAAGCACTCTACACGCTGAGTATTGAAGACATTACTCTTATCGGTAAGATGAGCTGATTTCAAACGCCCTTCTATCTCAGAGAGTAAATCATTACCCTTTTCCATTAAGTCACCGGTCCTAAATACACCGAAATGATTCTGCATGGTCTTCTGTAAATCTTTTCTGACCTCAACAGGGTCTTCACCTGAACTGCTTTGTTCCCATCGATCTGCACGAGACAATGATTCATCTAAATCACTGTCAGAATAGTCACCCATGGGTAAATCTGTTTTCAATGCCTGTTCTAAATGCTGTCCTGCTGCTCGTCCAAAAACGACAAGGTCTAATAATGAATTTCCACCTAATCGATTAGCGCCATGCACAGATACACAGGCACACTCTCCAACAGCATAAAATCCTTCAACAATTTTTTCTTCACCCGAAGCCTCAACGTCAATCACCTGCCCATGGAAGTTTGTCGGTATGCCTCCCATCATGTAATGACAGGTTGGTACCACTGGAATAGGTTCTTTAATAGGGTCGACATGACCAAATGTTCTGGCTAATTCTAATATTCCGGGGAGTCGCTTATTAAGAACATCGGCTCCTAGATGATCGAGCTTCAATTTTACATAGTCACCACGGTCATCGCTAAATCCTTTACCATCAAGAATTTCTTTGGTCATTGAACGAGCAACAACATCTCGACTCGCCAAATCTTTAGCATTGGGTGCGTAGCGTTCCATGAAACGCTCGCCATCCTTATTAATGAGATAACCACCTTCTCCACGACAACCTTCTGTGACCAACACACCTGCCCCCGCAATACCGGTTGGGTGGAATTGCCACATTTCCATATCTTGCATCGCTATTCCGGCGCGCAGTGCCATGCCAATACCGTCACCCGTATTAATTAATGCATTGGTAGTGGATTGATAAATTCGACCAGCACCGCCCGTTGCAAATACTGTAGCCCTAGATTGAAAGTAAACGTTTTCTCCGGTTTCGATTGAAAACGCTACCACGCCACAAACGCGTCCAGATTGATTTCTTACAATATCAGTCGCGAACCACTCACTGTAGATCTCAGCCTTTGCTGCTAAATTTTGTTGATAGAGAGTGTGCAGTAAAGCATGACCGGTACGATCTGCCGCAGCAGCCGTTCGTGCAGCCTGCTCGCCACCAAACTCTTTTGACTGGCCACCAAAGGGACGCTGATAAATTCGACCTTCATCTGTTCGTGAAAAGGGTAGCCCCATATGCTCTAGTTCGTATACCGCAGCAGGACCAGATTTACACATAAATTCAATGGCATCCTGATCACCAATGTAATCAGAGCCTTTGACCGTGTCGTACATGTGCCAACGCCAATCATCTTCGTGAGAGTTACCAAGGGCAACGGTAATGCCACCCTGGGCTGATACCGTGTGTGAACGGGTTGGAAAAACCTTTGATATTAGTGCAACCTTTTGACCTGATTGTGCTAACTGTAATGAGGCTCGCATTCCCGCAC
>JAUUZN010000192.1 GCA_030589945.1 Gammaproteobacteria bacterium
ATTTCACCCAGTGGTAACAAAATCGTTTATATCAGAAATACCGCTGAAAAAGGGATCAGCTTTATTGTCATGATTGATATTAAAGCGGGTGAAAAGAGGGTTCTGGGATTAACTGATAATCATGGTGAACATTTTAGATGGTTAAAATGGGCAAATGAAGACATTGTGCTGGGCAGTGTTAGGGTACAAACCAACCGCGGTACACACCGCTTACATGAAACTCGCCTTTATAAGTTTTATGCCGATGGAAAACGAAAAAGTGGTTCGGTTTATTCAAACCGAGTTTTTAAAATATCGAGGCGTAAATGGAACCCAAAATATCAGGATAAAATTATTGACTGGCTTCCTGAGGATCTTGATCACGTTCTTGTTGAAATGAATATTCACGAAAGCAGGTATCCTTCGGTTTTTCGTTTGAATGTGAATGATGGTGCAGTACGAACCATCAAAAAACCAGCCCACAAAATTTATCATTGGATGACCGATCAACAGCATGAGGTTAGACTGGGACTAGCGACTGACAAAAAAGCGAAACGAAAAAAAGTCTGGCTCAGAAATAAGGATGATAATGATTGGGAACTTGTTTGGAATTATCTCCAGGGAACAATTGATGCCGTTTATCCAAGAGGCTTTGGACTAGATGGTAATATATTATATTTAACAAAATATCACGAAGGTCGCCTCGCCTTGTTTACACGAGACTTAACAACGAACAAAGAAATGCTCGTCTATGCCGATCCCGTTTATGATGTGGAAGGTGGTCTAATTTATTCTCCAAAAACACACGATGTTGTTGGCTTTTATCACAATGCCTTGCCAAGTGGACGCTACTATCTTGATGCAGAGTATCAAAAAGAACAGAAGAAAATTAATGCCGTGCTGAACAAGACTACCAATTATTTAGTCAGCATTAGTGAAGATTTAGACAGTTATATTATTTATGCCGATGCCGACACGGTGCCTGGCACCTACTATTTAGGTAAGAAAAAGACGAACGCACTTTCAGCGCTATTTTCGACATTCCCAAACCTTAAAACTGAGCAAATGGTTGGCGCCGAACTTGTGAGCTACACCTCAAGAGATGGAGTAGAAATTGAAGCCTATCTCTCTCGCCCCAAAGGTGTGACTGAGCCTGTTGCTACTGTAATTTATCCACATGGTGGACCCGGAGCAAGAGATTATGGATACTTTGATGAGTGGACTGAGTTTTTAGTCAGTCGTGGTTACGCTGTTTTGAGGCCTAACTTCAGAGGGTCGTCGGGTTATGGCTTTAAATTTGCTGAAGCTCAAAAGGGTGCTTGGGGCATGGCCATGCAGGATGATGTTTCCGATGGCGTGAAGTGGATGGTTGATCAAAAAATTACTGATCCCGATAAAGTTTGTATCTTTGGCGCTAGTTATGGTGGATATGCTGCACTGATGGGTGCTGTGAAAACCCCTGATCTGTTTAGGTGTGCAATTTCATTTGCTGGAGTCACCGATTTAGTCGCCATTCGCAACAGTTATCGCCGTACCAGTATTTACAATAGAGTAAAAGAGCAGCTAGGAGACGATGAGACGAAGATGGAATTGAATTCCCCTCGGTACCGTGCGGCTGAGATAAAGATCCCAGTTTTATTAATGCACGGTGAAGATGATAAAACAGTTGAAGTTGAACACAGTCAATGGATGGCAGATGAGCTTAAAAGCGCCAAGAAAAAGTATACATATATTAAGCTCCCGGACGGCGATCATCATTTGTCGATACAATCAAATCGTACAAAGGTCTTTAAGCAGTTAGGAATGTTTTTATCTGAATACCTAGACTAGGTGATAGAGTCACAGAATAGTTAGCAGATTGGCGACCTTTTAGTTATCCAGTAGTCGGCGAATAACTTTGAATAATTTTTGAGGGTCATAAGGTTTGTACAGAAGATTCTTTGATAAGGCTTGGCTTTCTTCACTTTGGAATGATTTGTCTGTATAACCACTGACCAGTTGAACTTTGATTTGTGGGTATCGTTCCTTCACCAGTGCTGCGAGCTGATAACCGTCCATTTTAGGCATTATGATATCGGATAGAATTAAGTCAATTGAATGGGTCTTAAGAATGTCGAGCGCCTGTTGTCCACTTTCGGCAACAAGGGTGTGATAACCCTGCTCTCTTAGTAATTCTTCGGCCAGATGTCGCAAAGCAGATTCATCATCGACAATGAGGATCGTCTCAGTTCCTGTAAGGAGTTCATCTTTGGATTCTGCCAGGCTTTCTTCTTCGAGCTGATCTTCAAAACGAGGAAAGAACAGTACAAACTGACTTCCAACACCTACTTCAGAATAAACCTTAATGGTGCCAAATGAGCGCTGCATAAAACCATAAACCTGTGATAACCCAAGCCCAGTTCCTTTGTCAGCCTTCGTTGAGAAAAAGGGTTCAAAGATTCTATCTTGAAGCTCTTTGTCCATGCCACAACCATTATCATTTATGTTCACCTGGACATAGTCACCAGATTCTAGTCCTATCAGTGCAGCCTGATTTTCATTCAAAGAGAGGTTGCGAGTTTGTATGGTGAGTTTGGCACCCGTTTGTCGTCCATCCATCGCGTGCATGGCGTTAATACTAATATTAAGAATGGAATCATCAAATTCACTACTATCGGTCCATACTGGCCAGATGTCCTCATCAATTTCTAGGATCAGGTTGATGCGAACCGTGAGCATTTTTTCAAGCATGTTGCGATGTAAGCTTAATAATTTATTCAGGTCTACCTTTGTTGATTCAAGTGATTGTTTACGCGTGTAGGATAGAAGTTTGCTGGTAAGGTTTGCACCCCTTGATCCTGCTCGATGAATCTCATCAACATATTCAATGAGCTTGTCATCTTTTTGCATTTTACTTTTAAGTAAGGCCGAGTAACCTAATATAATGCCAAGCATGTTATTAAAGTCATGGGCAATGCCGCCGATGAGTTTGCCCAGAGCTTCCATTTTTTGAGACTGGTGGAGTTGCTCTTTGAGGAATTCACGCTCCAACTCGGACTGTTCACGAATTGCGATTTCCTGTTTGAGTCGAGCATTGATTCGTACTACAAATAGAATGATAAAGAACAATCCGATTAAGATAGGCAAAACCCAGAAAAGAAAGACTTTTAAATCAGTGCCTCTTTGAACATGAATCGATAGCCACTTATTCGCAATGGCAGAACGTTGACCTTCATCCATCTTTGCCATGGTTTTATTTAAAATGCTGACCAGTGGCTCAAGCCCTTTGCGAACCGCAATGGACAGATGATATTTATAAGGAACATAACCGGCAACGAAAAGACGATCGAGCTTATGCTTATTTTTTTCATACATAATAACTGGCAAAGTACCTATAAATGCATCCACCTCACCACTGTCAACCAATTTTAAGCCATCTAGAACAGAGTCAATTTGAGTTATATTGGCATCTGGATATTCATTTGTGATGGAATCATAGACGATATATCCACGAACAACGGCCATTTTCTTGGTTTGCAAATCATCTAAAGAGCCAACATTCAAAGAGTCTTTATGGATAACGATCACGGTGTGTATTTCAAAATATGGGTCGGTGAAGAGCATTTGTTTTGCGCGTTCGGGATTTGCCACAACCCCTGACATCACGTCAATCTTGCCTTCTTTCAGTGCATCGAAGGCCTCTGACCAACTGTATTCTTTGGCGGTTAAAAAGTTGAGCTTCAACTCTTTAGAAAAATGTTCCATATAATCGGCAGTAATCCCTTTGAGATCGCCATTTTTATCAAGGTACTCAACAGGGCGCCACTGATGTTCAATACCAAGACTGAAAGAATTATTTAATTTTAACCAACCTTTTTCTGCCGTTGTTAAAGTATCAATAGGGATGTCGAGACCAAAGAAGGTATTAAGTTGTGGCAGCCATTTGTGCTCAAGGTTAATTAAGCTATCAATGGGGATATTGGTGATCCCTTGATTAATAAGCGCCATAAGTTGAGGACGACCTTTTAAGATTGTGGCATGAACGGTATTATTAAAAAGCACCTCAGACGATAGATTGAAAACGCCCTCTAAACCGCGCCGGTGCAATTGGACTTGAAGTGAAGGAATTTCAGCAACGATGGCAACAGCATCGTTATTCAGTAGTTGGTCAAACCCAATATTTATTTCATCATAAAAGGATAGATCCAAAAAGGGCATATTTTTGATGAGAAAGTCAGCTTGGAAAGTATTCGATTGAACGGCGACACTCAAACCGGGTGAGTCTACTAGTTTTGTTGTCCCTGCATAGTCGTGGTTGTATAAAACACCGGTATCCACACTATGGATGGGTAAGGAAAAGTCTGCCCACTTATTTCGTTTTTCATTGATAAAAAGGCCCATATGAACCGCTTCACCATTTCTCGCTGTTGTTAGACTTGAATTGAAGTCTACAAGTGTTATCTCAATAGGAATGTCATTGGTCTTTGACCAGAGTTTCCAAAATTCAACGTAGAGCCCAGTATGTGTACCATCAGGAAGGGTAAAACTAAAGGGAGCATTATTTCTAGTGCCAACAAACTGTAATGGCTCTGTGATTTCTCGGGCCAAAATAGTTATAGTGCAACTCAGCAGAGTGGCAAGGATTAGTGTAACTCTAACAAAAGCCCATTTCATTGTTTAAGTGTAGCAAATATTCGGTGAATAGAGACATGAATATTTGTTAATGTTTTAGACATTTTTTTGAATTTTTCAGTAAAAATAAAATAGTTACAACTACTGCATAGAACAGAAAAAGTGCGAGGGCTCTATTTATTAGTACATTG
>JAUUZN010000009.1 GCA_030589945.1 Gammaproteobacteria bacterium
ATGGACACAAATATCAATCAGTCATTAATTGCAGAACTTTCTGATGAGGAAAGAATAATTTTTGCTGAGCTACTGGCAAAGGTAGAAAATCTCAAGGGTGATTTAACCGCTTTGTTACCTGAGGAACAAAAAAAATTAGCCAGTTTAGTGGGTAAACACCATTCAGAAACGATTGAGCTGGAAGTTGATGAGCAAGAACTCAATCAATCAGCTTTGGAAGTGAGTGCTGCCGAAATTGATACCACAGACACCTCAAAAGTATCTCTTACTTCAGAAGTTCCACTTCCTCCAGCCAGTGAATTTGCAACCTATGTGTTAGGTGTAATCAATGATTCACTCTGTAAAGGCGGTTCAAGTCGAGCGGACGCTATACGATATGCATTTCACAATAAATGGATGCCTGATGAGCTAAAAAGTAGAGACCTATGCGAAGAATTATATTACCGTTATATTGATGACATTGATGCTGCTAATCAGTCCATAGAACAACATTCTACATCAAGTGCGGCAAATGATACTTTAATTGCTGTAGGCCTCGCGTGGTTCACAACCGTTTATCAATGCTATCAACTCGTTGAAGCTGAAGGTGATATCTAACCAAATTAACCTCTTGTGCTGTAATTTTGCTCAATATTTGCCATAATAAGCATGCATATTTATTTTTTAAGGCTTTAACGTGATAAAACCTATGACTCTTTTGTTCACCACCCTGCTAATATTGCTTCAATATGCTCTATGGGCTGGTAACTCAAGTTTTGGTAGACAATCTGAATTAAATACCAAAGTCATCGCACAAAAGCTTGATAACCAACGCAACATCGCACGTAATAAAATCCTCTATGCAGAAATTGCTGATCTTCGAAATGGATCTGAAGCCATTGAAGAACGCGCACGTCATGAACTGGGAATGATTCGACCAGGGGAAGTTTTCTACCGCGTCGTCAACAATTGAACCATTAAATTAATGAATTCTACAATTCCATCAGATTTTAAATGCTGGGCAATCATCCCTGCCGCTGGCGTGGGCCGTCGTATGGGCTCTGAGGTTCCAAAGCAATACTCCCTAATCAACGGCTTGCCGATGATTGAACATTCACTGAAGCTTTTTGTTAATAGCCCCTGGGTGCATAGAGTAATTGTGGCGATTTCTGAAGAGGATCCTCATTGGCAATCACTTGAAATTGCAGCCCATCCGAAGATAACAACCATAGTGGGCGGTATCGAACGAGCCGATTCAGTGCATGCTGCGCTTAACTCTATCCAGTCAGAAGCCACGGATACTGATTATATTTTTGTTCACGATGCAGCAAGACCTTGCTTGACCACTGTGGATATTGAACAGCTTTATCAGTCGATGCTCAAAACTGAATTCGGAGTGATACTGGCAGATGAGATTTCAGATACTGTCAAACGTAGTGTAGAGCCAGATGATTCTGATTCACAACTCCCTAGCATCTTAAAAACAGTGCCACGTGAAAATTTGTGGCGTGCATTAACACCACAGGTATTTCCGAACGCACTGTTGAAAAAAGCCTTAGACAACGGTTTGAACAATGAACAGCTTCATATTACTGACGAAGCCTCAGCTGTTGAAGCATTGGGATTTTCTCCCAGCCTGTTGCAAGGTAGAAGTGATAATATAAAAGTGACCCAGCCTCAGGACCTCCTGCTGGCTTCAATGATATTAAAGATGCGAGATTGATATGCGAATAGGACATGGTTTTGATGCCCATAAATTTTCCTCAGAAGGTGATTTAATACTGGGAGGCGTCACCTTGCCAGAAGCCCATAAACTTGAAGCGCATTCAGATGGTGATGTGTTACTTCATGCGCTGTGTGATGCGCTGTTAGGTGCTGCTGCTCTGGGTGATATTGGTAAACATTTTCCCGATACCGACGAACAATTTTCTGGTGTCGATAGTAGAGAACTGTTGCGTGAAGTTATGAAAAACCTTCAGGCGGTTAATCTTAGTATTGGTAATATCGATATTACTGTCATCGCTCAAGTTCCTAAAATTGCTCCACATATTGAAGCGATGAAGCGTCACATTGCAATTGATTGCAGTGTTGAAATTGGACAAATAAATATCAAGGCAACAACTACCGAAAAAATGGGCTACATCGGCAGAAAAGAAGGTATTGAAGTTCATGCTGTAGTTTTACTCAGCTGATCAATCGATGGAAAACACAGTAATAGAACTATCGGATGAATACCCAAGAGCTTTTGATAAACTCAACAATAGTGCTCGCTATCGTCAGTTAGCAGAACACTTCCAAGTCTTCGAACATCTAAATTTTGAACCTGAAAATAACGGCGATCACCTTTATCTCTATATCAAGAAAACAAATACTAACACTGATTGGTTAGCAAAAGAGTTAGCTGATAAGGCGGGCATTAAACCTGTTGATGTTGGCTATGCCGGTCGTAAGGATCGGTTTGCTATAACATCTCAATGGTTTAGTCTGCACCTTCCTGAATCCAAAGGCTTTAATTTGGAACAATTATCAGGTGAAGATTACCAAATCTTAAAACACACCAGACATCCAAAGAAACTCCGAAAAGGTGAGATTGCTTATAATCAGTTCAAATTACAATTGGTTAATTTCGAGGGTTCTTTTGAAGACTTGAAGACACGTATTGATGTCATTAGGGTGAAGGGGTATCCAAACTATTTTGGTCCCCAACGATTTGGTCATCAGGGAAAGAACGTTGATAAGGCCCGTGATATGCTGTCTGGAAAGCATCGTGTGAAGGATAGAAATAAACGTAGTATTTATCTTTCGGCAGCGCGCTCTTTTCTTTTTAACCAGGTTTTAAAGGCTCGATTAGAGAATAAATCATGGCTTACCGTCATCAAGGGCGAGCAACTTTGGGATGAGAGTTCTCAATCATATATTGATGTTGATGAGGTGAATGAAACGCACATCTCTCAACTAAAAAACGGTCATCTTTCAACGACTGGACCCTTACCGGGTGATGGAAAGAATATTGTGAATTCAGATGCTGAAATATTCGAGCATGATACCCTATCAATCCACCAACAATTGATGGAAGGCATTGCCAATAGTCGAGCCAATTGGCACCGGCGTTCCCTCAGAGTCATACCATTAAACCTAAGGTGTGACCAAAACTCGTTAGGAGTTGAATTTGAGTTTTCATTACCTACGGGCGCTTATGCAACAAGCTTATTGAGAGAAATATTTTCTACCCTTAAAGGGTAATAACTTTTCATCAATAGTGACCACAACAAAATAACTGTAATAAAAAAGAGATGAACATCGACCTAATTTCTCTGGTAAAATAGAGACACTGAACAGACTCATAAATAATATTTAAAATAACAATGAAGCTGTTACCCAAATTCTGAAGGAAATAACCATGATTTATAACAATATTGTCGAGACTATTGGCAAAACCCCCCTTGTGAGATTGAATTCTTTTGCTAGTCAGGTTGAATGTAATCTCTTAGCAAAATGTGAATTTATGAACCCAGGCGGTTCAACCAAAGATCGTATCGCGCGACAAATGATTCTTGATGCTGAGAAGTCAGGCCGCATTAAAAAAGGCGACACCCTCATTGAAGCAACCAGTGGTAATACCGGCATTGGTATGGCTTTGGCAGGTGCAGCGCTCGGTTATAAGATTGTTATCACCTTGCCTGAAAAAATGAGTCAGGAAAAACAGGTTGTGCTTGAGGCTCTGGGTGCTGAAATCATTCGAACTCCAACTGAAGCGGCATGGGATGATCCTGACTCACATATTGGTGTTGCCAAAAAGATACAGCAGGAACGTGAAAATGCTCACATTCTTGATCAGTATGGAAATCCATCAAATCCAAATGCTCATTACAATGGCACTGGACAGGAAATTGTTGATGATGTTGATGGCAGTGTAGACATGGTAGTCATTGGTGTTGGAACGGGCGGTACATTAACCGGTATTGCTAAAAAAGTTAAAGAACATTATCCCAATGCAATTATTGTTGGAGCCGATCCCGAAGGTTCATTGCTCGCAGGACCTGAGGAAATAAAGCCCTATCATGTTGAAGGTATTGGTTATGATTTTATTCCTGATGTACTGGACAGAAGTTTGGTTGACCGTTGGGTAAAAACTAACGACGCAGAATCATTTAAACTGGCGCGGGCATTGATGTCAGACGAAGGTCTTCTTGTTGGCGGTTCATCGGGTTCAGCGATGATGGCCGCGCTACAGGAAGCAAAGACATTAAAAGCAGGACAAAACTGTGTAGTCATTTTGCCCGATGGGATTCGTAACTATCTAACTAAATTTGTCAACGCAGATTGGCGCAGCGAACAAGGTTTTACATAGCCTCTAGTCTGCTGCAATAGCTCTCTTAATGAGGGCCTCTGTCTTCGCATTATAAAGAGGATATCTACGCTCGATGATGCCATTTTTGCCAATCAAAATCTGTGTGGGTGTCGCCTGTACCCTAAATTGAGAGATAAGTTCTTTATCATCATCGAGAATAACGCGGTATGGGATCGCATTGGTTTTAATGTAATCGCGAACCCTGCTGTTAGACTTTTTGAGTGAACTCCAAAACGATAATGAGTCAACATTGATGCTAATAATCTCAATATCATCATTATATTCTTTATGTAGACTAATAAAATTGGGGATTTCTTGCTTACAGGCTTTGCACCAGGTCGCCCAAAAGATAATGTAAACGGGCTTTTTTCCTCTGAACTCAGACAGTGTAAATGAGTTGCCATCGAGGTCGGATGCAGTAAAGTCAGGTGCTAAATGACCTACTTTTGTACCTGACTTTTGGGTAGAGTTTTCATAGGCAATGACTGTAGTAATACTCATGAATGTAAGTAGAACTGCATAACCAATGGCTCTTAACTGTTTTAGTTTCATAGAAATCATCCTAAATAATAGCTGTTTTATTATTGCGTCTTCAGTGCAGTGAATTAGTTTGATGTTGTATTGAGTTTAAAGGTGAGAGATTGTTACATCAAATAAGCCATCTTTGTTAATTTAAAGATAAAGATTGATACAATCTCATGAAAGAGATCGTCAGACAGGAAACATTCCGATAGAATACGAAAATGAAAATTTTGATCAGTAATGACGATGGTGTTTCAGCAAGAGGATTAAATGTTCTTGCAGAGGTATTGTCTGAAATCGGTGAGGTGATTGTTGTCGCTCCCGATAGAAACAGAAGTGGTGCCAGTAGCTCTCTCACACTGGATAATCCGCTGCGAATTCATAAAACTTCATCGGGTTACTACGCTGTTGCAGGAACACCTGCAGATTGCATATTAATGGCACATCATATTGTTATGGATGGTGAACTGCCAGATGTTGTTGTCTCAGGTATTAATATGGGAGCGAATCTTGGTGATGATGTGCTTTATTCTGGCACGGTCGCAGCTGCCATTGAAGGGAGGTTCCTCGGAGTACCTGCACTTGCTATGTCTATGGCGAGTCGTGAATTTAATCATTTGGAGAGTGCGGCAATTATTGCAAAGCAACTCACACTTCAATTGCTCAATGAAGATTTGGGTTCTAACCGAATTTTGAACGTTAATGTACCAGATTGTCCGCTTTCTGATATCAATGGTTTTCAAGTTACACGCCAGGGCCATAGACATCGAGACAATGTTATTGTTACTGGTACAGATGCCAGAAAAAATCCCATCTATTGGCTTTCACCACCCTCGGCAGGAAGAGATGAAGGTCAAGGTACCGATTTTCACGCGATCGAACATGGTTACGTATCGGTAACACCATTGCAGGTTGATCTGACTGCCTACAAGGCATTTGATCAGGTTTCAAAATGGGTCTCGGAGCTCACCTTATGAATTCAATTAAGATACATGGCATCGGGATGACCTCTCAACGGACGCGGCAACGTTTGGTTAAACGTCTTATGGAAGAAGGTATTCGTAATCAGACAGTATTAGACGTTATGGCGAGTACTCCCAGACATCTCTTTATCGATGAAGCGCTATCGCATCGTGCGTATGAAGATACGGCACTTCCAATTGGTAAAGGACAGACGATTTCTCAACCCTATATCGTGGCCAGAATGACTGAAATATTACTAGATTCTGGACCCTGTAATCGAGTACTAGAAATTGGTACGGGTTCTGGTTACCAAACCGCCATTCTCGGTCAAATTGTTGACAAAGTTTTTACCATTGAACGCATTAGTGCGCTGCAAGAAAAAGCAAGAAAGCAAATGGCTGTTTTGCGGTTATTAAATATTGAATATCGCTATGGCGATGGTGGTAAAGGTTGGGCTGAAAAAGGTCCATTTGATGCCATTATTGTCACCGCTGCCGCCCCGGTTCAACCCGATGTTTTAATGCAACAATTGGTTGACGGTGGAAGAATGATTGTACCCATTGGAGCTGCCGATGGTGAGCAGACACTCTGTTTAATCCAACGTGTTGGTGATGATTTTGAAACGCATAAACTTGAAGCGGTTAAATTTGTTCCGCTTTTAGGTGGCGCTCTCGAGTGAAAATATTCACTAATTTGTATGATCGGGTTCTCATCTGGGCTCGTCACCCTAAAGCAAGTCTCTATTTAGTTATAATGAGTTTTTGTGAGTCAGTATTTTTCCCAATTCCTGTGGATGTAATGCTCGCACCGATGGCTCTAGCCAAACCAGAGAAAGCTTGGTTTTACGCTTCAATCACAGCCTTGGCTTCAATCATCGGTGGAATCTTCGGTTATATGCTCGGATATTTCGCTTTTGAAGGTCTTGTGCAGCCCTTAATTAGTGCCGCTGGCTACACCGATCGTTACTTGCAAGTTGTTGAATGGTTTAAGGAATATGGTTTTTGGGTTGTCTTTCTAGCAGGTTTTAGTCCCATTCCATATAAAATATTTACCGTCTCCGCGGGTATGTTGCAGATGGCAATATTACCGTTCATTTTAGCTTCAGCAGTCGGTCGCTCAGCTCGATTTTTCATAGTTGCTGGGTTGATGTATTGGGGTGGCGAAAAGATGGAGCACAAACTAAGAGAATACATTGATATTATTGGTTGGATTGTCATTGTATTGGTCATTGTTTTATATTTTGCTTTTTTAGCCTAATCTTTAAAATATACATAAGCTTTTAAAAATAAATAACCTCTGGAAAAATACATCGGTGTGAAACAACGTCGCAATAAAATATTTATTTGGATTTTTGGCCTATTATGGCTCACTGCGTTGTCTTCATGCAGTGGCGTTCAACGTCCTGCTCCTGTACGAAATTTATCAAGTGATTCCACAACCCGCAGCGTACCTGTCGTTTCTGAAGAGGTCAAAGAAAGAGAGCGACAAAGAGTACTCGAACAACAACGAATTGTTAAACAACAGGAACAATTAGCAGCCCAAAGAGCTGCTGAAGAAAGAGCCCAATGGTTAGCAAAGCAGAAGCAATTAGCTAAAGAAGAGCAACTTGCAAAGGAGATGCGACTGGCTAAAGAAAAACAACTGGCTGAAGAGAAACGACTAGCTAAAGAGAAGCAGGAAAAAGCGACCGCTGCTAAACGATATCGGGTTAAAAAAAGTGACTCCCTATATTCAATTGCATTTCATTTCAAAATGGACTTTAAAACTCTCGCTCGGATCAATAAAATTCGTTCCCCCTACGTTATCCATCCAGGACAGTACCTGTCATTGAAGGCTAATTCGAACAACAATAATGTTGCGATAACAGAGCGAAATACACCGAAATCAACTGGCCCTCAGACAAAGCCAACAGCTAACAAAAACACCAGAGCAACAAAGAAAAGCTCGGCTGCAAACATTGCAAAATTTGATACGCGTCGGAAAGTGAAGGATTGGTCGTGGCCGGTGTCATCAAAATCAAAAAAGAGATATGTTAAAAGCCAAGAGAGTGAGCAGGGTATTGATATTATTGGTCGTATTGGCGATCCAGTAGTGGCAGCAGCAGCAGGTGTTGTCGTTTATAGCGGGACGGGCCTTGTAGGTTATGACAATTTAATTATCATCAAACACAGTCAATCATTCTTGAGTGCTTATGCCAATAATACTCAGCGTCTAGTCAGCGAAAATACGGTGGTGAGGGCTGGACAAAAAATTGCAACCATGGGCAAAAATAGTACGGGTAAGGTTCAGCTACACTTCGAAATTCGCTTCGAAGGGAAAACAGTTAATCCACTGAAATATATACGCTAGCTAAGCAGATGATTGACTCACTGAGTCATCAAAACATTAGCTATTGATATGAATGCTCAGGGCGTGGATATCAGTTTTCATCAGATCACCGAGTGCATCATAGATTAGACGGTGCTGCTGTAGCGGCCTAAGTCCCTGAAATTTATCAGAGCTTATACTCAGTCGAAAATGTCCCATTCCACCCTTGGCTCCTGCATGACCTGCATGTAGATGCGATTCGTCAATGATGTTGAGTTCTGTTGGTGACACGGCTGAGTTGAGCAATGTAGTCATTTGTTCAATTCGATGGGTATTAGTTTCTTCTATAGACATAGCATTCATCTTATTAACTGTCGTATTATAGTCAGACCATAGTTTAACGATTGTTTCACTATTTCTCAAATATTGGTGCCTGACCCTAGTGCCTGACACCAGTGCCTGACACCAGCATACGTATTCAAAGGTAATTAAATTCAGATGTCTACAAAAGTTGACCTTCACAGCCATACTCAAGAATCAGACGGTAGTTTGAGCGTTGAGGAACTCATTAATCGTGCCATTGAGCACGACGTTGGATTGTTGGCTATTACCGACCATGACACTGTTGCTGCTCATGCCTATGTTGATAAATACATTCAGGGACAGCCTATTAAAGTCATACCAGCCGTTGAGATATCTGCTGCGGCCGAAAATCATGAATTGCACATTGTGGGACTTGGTATCGATCCAAAGCATCAAGGATTGCAACAGTTACTAAAAAGTAATCGAGATGCTCGCCAGATTAGAGCCACTAAGATTTTACAGCGATTAAAAAAATCGGGACTTGATGATCTTACTGAACAATTAAATGAGTTGGTTCCCTCAGAGGTTGTTTGTCGCAGTCATCTAGCACAGTTACTCTGTGAGCAGGGCGTCGTCAAAAATTTTCAAAAAGCCTTTAAAAAATATTTAGGTCGCAGTGGTAAAGCTTGGGTTTCTATAAAGTGGCAACCCATGGCAGATGTCATAGCCTGTATTAAAAACGCTGGTGGCACAGCAGTGTTGGCACATCCGAGTAAATATAAATTATCGAATATCCGCTTGGAATTAGTCATTGATGAGTTTGTAAAGGCGGGTGGGGAGGCTATCGAAATTGCTTATCCTGGATTAAACCCAGCTCAAAGAGCCTTGTTAATACGCCAAGTGGATAAGCATCAATTGCAGGTATCTCAAGGTTCTGACTTCCATCATCCTGGAACCAGTTGGACAGAATTAGGTGCTTTCGGTGTTAATCCAAAAACCTATCGAACCGTCTGGCAACAATTCAGCAACAGCCCAGTCTGATTATTGAATTTAATGGGTTAAGATTATCACTTGCCATTGATGGTGGTTCATGGATAATCGCGTCTATTAATGTAAAACGTAGTTGAATGGAATTACCCTAATATGACACAATTTTTTCAAATACATGCCGAAAATCCCCAGTCGAGACTGGCTAATCAGGCCGTGAGCATTTTGAGAAAGGGTGGCGTTATTGTCTATCCGACAGACTCTGGTTATGCATTGGGTTGTCAGTTGGGTGATAAAACCGCCTTGACCCGAATCCGTAATATCAGACGACTTGATGATCGGCACCACATGACCCTCATTTGTCGTGACTTATCTGAGTTGGCGAACTATGCCCGTGTTGATAACTCAGCTTATCGATTGATCAAAAATCATACTCCAGGAAGCTACACTTTTATTCTCAAGGCGACTTCAGAAGTTCCTCGCAGATTGCAGCATCCCAAAAAGAAAACCATTGGTCTTCGGGTGCCCGATAATAAAATTGCCTTAGCCATACTTGACGCTTTGGGTGAGCCTTTAATGAGTACCACACTTATTTTGGCTGGTGAAACTGAAATAATGACCGATCCTTATGATATTCGTATTGAACTAGAGGGGAAGGTAGACCTTATCATCGATGGTGGCTATTGCGGAAATGAAGCAACGTCCATGCTAGATTTGACATCAGGCACTCCTGAGGTGTTAAGAGTTGGTCAGGGTGACGTCTCAGCGTTTGAATAAAACGATATTGCTGATATAACATTTTGTAGACATACAGTATAATGCGACCTTGACTAAAAGCGACCACGATTAATAGTTAATATGACTGAAATCATTGCATCTGCGTCACATCACGTACAGGAAGAAATGCCCTTTGCCATAGTAAAAGGTGAGTCAGTCTCTGCTGTGCCCAAGGATCTCTACATTCCACCTGATGCTCTAGAAGTCATTCTAGAAATATTTGAAGGTCCTTTGGATCTGTTGCTTTATCTGATCCGACGCCAAAATATTGATATCAAAGATATTCCTCTCGCTGAAATAACCACTCAATACATGGCTTATGTTGAGATTATGAAAGAGTTTCAGTTAGATATCGCAGCTGAGTATTTGGTGATGTCAGCAATGTTGGCTGAAATTAAATCAAGAGTCTTATTACCTAGATTACCCTCCGCCGATGAAGATGAGGGGGATCCAAGAGCCGATTTGATTCGAAGATTACAAGAATATGAACAATTTAAAGTGGCGGCTGAAAATATTGATGATCTCTCACGATCAGAACGAGACACCTATCAAAGTAAGGTTGAGGCGCCTCAGTTTGATGTGGTTGTTAGAGAGACACATGTTGATTTAAAAGAGCTGATGATTGCGCTAACTGATGTATTAAATCGTGCCGAGATGTTCACCAGTCATTTAATCCAAAAGGACGTGTTATCGATTCGTGAGCGTATGACTCGTATACTTGATCGTCTAAAGGGCGATACTTTTACCGATTTTATCTCTCTTTTTGACGTAGAAGAAGGTAAAATGGGTGTAGTGGTAACCTTTATGGGTATGATGGAATTGATCAAAGAATCGTTGATTGAGATAGTCCAACAAGAACCTTATGGACCTATTCACATACGAATTGCCAGTGCAAGTAACGAAAATAATGATCAACATGTAACGAATACAACTGATCCTACTGAAGAGTCTGAATAAAAATACCATGCAAGATGAACAATTAAAAAATATTATTGAAGCAATTTTTATGTCGGCGGGTAAGCCCGTGTCTGCGGAAAAGTTATTGGATTTTTTTGATGATGTTGATGTTCGTCCATCAATCACAGCAGTAAAGAAACAAATTAAATCATTACAAAGCGATTGTGAAAATAGAGGCATTGAACTGAAAGAGGTCTCATCGGGTTACCGATATCAGGCACGTGATGAATTTGGTCGCTGGGTCAGTAAATTGTGGGAAGTTAAACCACAACGATATTCTAGGGCTTTATTAGAGACTCTCGCCTTAATTGCTTATCGTCAGCCGGTTACTCGTTCGGACATTGAAGATGTTCGTGGCGTGAGTGTTTCAACCAGTATCATTAAGACCTTGCTCGAAAGAGAATGGGTTCGAATTGTGGGTCACCGAGAAGTTCCCGGTCGACCTGCCCTGTACGCTACGACAAGAGAGTTCCTTGATTATTTCAATATGAAAAGTTTGGATGAGCTACCCAGTTTGTCTGAAATTAGAGATCTCTCTAAATTAAATCCTGAACTAGACTTAGGCGAACATCTTCAACCGCTTGTTGAGTCTAATAGTGATGAGTCAAACACTGATGAATCAAATAGTGATGAAGCTTCTAATGATCTGGCAGAAGAAACTATTTCTGAAGAAATTTCCGATGAGAGTATAAATTGATGTCTGAAAAATTACAGAAAGTATTGGCTAGAGCGGGTCTTGGGTCTCGTCGAGAACTTGAGCGCTGGATTAGTGCAAATCGTGTTAGCGTTGATGGCAAGATTGCTAAACTGGGCGATCGGGTTACTGAAGAGGCAAAGATACGAGTCGATGGTGTTTTGTTAAAACTCAAAAAAGACTCTGAAATACGAAGACGTGTCCTTATCTACAACAAACCTGTTGGAGAACTCTGTACACGTAATGATCCTGAAAATCGTCCTACAGTCTTCGATCGCTTACCCAATTTAAGACAGGGACGGTGGGTTGCCATAGGCCGGTTAGATTACAATACATGCGGATTATTGCTGTTTACCAACGACGGGGAACTGGCTAATCGTATGATGCATCCTTCGTCTGAAATCGAGCGAGAGTATTCGGTGAGAATACATGGTCAAGTTTCAGAAGCCGTACTGAGAACACTCAGAACGGGTGTGTTGCTCGAGGATGGTAAGGCTTCCTTTGATAAAATCAAACCTGGTGGTGGAGAAGGAACTAATCACTGGTACAATGTTACTCTAAGCGAAGGTAAGAACCGAGAAGTAAGACGTCTATGGGAATCACAAGATTTAGAAGTTTCACGCCTCATCCGTGTTCGTTACGGTAATGTGGAGCTGCCACGTGCACTCCATCGTGGTACCTGGTCTGAGATGGAAGATAAGGAAGTTAATGCCTTGGCTGCTACAGTTGATCTAAAAGAAAAAACACCGGCTAGAAAGAAAGTTCAACAGAGAAATCCACGTCAAGTTCGCATGTCAACTCGACGAAAGAGAGCCCAGAGAAAACCAAACACTAAATAGAACTAATTCTGATATTGACTGCTCATTGATGACACCGGAACATTTTGTGCAATTCTATCCGTAGGACCTGCAACGTTATGGCGAATGATTGTGAAATCACTTTCTAGGTTTATTGGAATTGTTAAATTCTGTCCTGCAAAAATCAAAATTTTCTTTTGCTGTTCACTCTTATTAATAATTCCACGCATTATTTTTTGTGCTATTGGATTTTCAAGATCATCTTCGGTGTTGGTAAAGAGATAAATTCCAAAATGAAGACTTATTGAAATATGCTGTAATGCATTGAGGATATTTCCGGTATGGGGTGCATAGATATTAGGAATATCCGTCCTGTAGAGTCCTCGTCCTTTATTCCAATAATAAAATGCTCGCCCCGTATAGTTTTGATACGTCGTTAAGCGTTGAAATAACTTCTCAGGCTCATTAGTACTCATATGAAAAAGACAGCCTTCATCTTCGATGAGACGGTCAAACATATAAAAAGCTTTATCTGGGTATAATGGATTCATCTTAGGCGGCCACACAAACTTGATTGCGGCCACTATCTTTGGCAACGTACAAGGCTTGGTCCGCTCTGTTAAAGAGATGATCCATGCACTCTTTTTTATTAAAATTAGCAACACCAATACTAACCGTCACTTTAATGGTTTCATGCAGGTTATCGATTTCGCATAATGTTTCAACCTTTTCGATAGCGAGCCTAATTCGTTCTGCCATCAACAGGGCGCTGTCTGTATCGCTATTATTAAGTAGCACTACAAATTCTTCTCCACCGTATCGAAACAACTCATCAGATTGACGGATAATACTCAAAATTTCATGACTGACATTTTTAAGTGTTGCATCTCCAGCACGATGTCCAAAATTATCATTAATTTTTTTGAAAAAATCGATATCAATCATCAACATGGCAAATGGAGTGTCGTAACGCTCAACGATATTTTGCTCACGTGCAATGGCATTTTCCATTGCTTTACGATTACCAACACCCGTTAACGGATCTTGTAGAGCCATATTCATGGCCTGTTGATACATGAGTGCATTACGTAGAGGATAGACCAGTGCAGCCGTAAGTGTTTCTATAACTAACAAGTCCTGATCACCAAAGGGAATATTTCTTGTACAGACTAAATCACCAAGGTATACACCTTCAAGTTCGAGGTTGTATTGGCAAATGTGTGTACCCTTAGAGCCATAGCTATAGCCTAAGTTTTGGTCTAGGTTTTGATAAGAAGTGGAATCACAGGGAACTAGCGCCGTTATTTCCTGACAGAAAAACTGAAGTAAAGCTTGAACATCAAGGGTCCGTTGCAGACGTTCAGTTAATCTAAGTGCAGCCTGCTCGATTTCTTGTTGTCGAGTCTTGCTGCGCCGATTAACCCTAGCAATACCAGCAACATTACTGCGCATGGTTGCTAGTTGAGCATCTGTGTTTGTAGAACGTTCACCGTTAAAATATTGCATGCATGTACCAGTATCTCTGAAAGATTCCTAATTTAGATATTAGTCTAGCTGATGCCAAAACTATGCCAACTATGTTAAATGCTGATAATAGTGAATAAAAACAATGAGATATGAGTTGTTGTTAACTGGAAAGATTAACTTTAGTCAAAAATATGACTCAGATTAACAGCGATTATTAGTATTTAATTGAAAAGTGTCAGAAAAGCGGCAAACTGTTGCCGCGTGAGTTAAAAATCTTTATTATACAGTGACTTAAGGTAAGCAATTCTATTGAGCGTTCAAACTGTCGCCATTGACTAGCAGACTATCAGCACCCATGAGATATAGGTATACGGGCATGATTTCTTCAGCTGTTTTGAGAGTCATCGGATCCTCTGCTGGGTAAGCCGCTGCGCGCATCGAAGTGCGTGTAGCTCCAGGGTTGATGCAATTTGAACGAACCTTAGTATTAGTTTCCAGCTCATCAGCAAGAACCTGCATCAGTCCTTCGGTTGCAAACTTTGAAACTGCATAGGCGCCCCAATAGGCACGTCCTGTTTTACCAACGCCTGAAGAGGTAAAGATGATACTGGCGTGCTCAGCACTTTTTAATAATGGTAAGCAGGCTTGAGTCAGCATGAAGGTAGCGTTTACATTAATTTGTAGAACCTTATGCCAAATTTGTACATCTTGGTTTTCAATTGGACTGAGGACTCCCAGTATTCCAACATTGTTGAGTAGACCATCGAGCCGACCAAACTCTTTACTTAACAGTGCCACCATATCTTGATAGTCTTGAGGTGAAGCGCCCATGAGATCAAGAGGATAGATGGCAGGTGTTGGACCTTTAGCCTTTACTATTTCATCATAAACAGCTTCTAATTTTTTTGTTGTCTTACCCAGTAGAATAACAGTTGCCCCATGTTGGGCGTATGTAATTGCAGCGGTACGACCAATACCCGCACCGGCACCAGTGATTAAAATGACCTTGTCTTTGAGAAGATTGGGTGCTGCTTGGTATGTCTCAGGGTTGAAGCTTGTTGTGTTCATAGATACCTCATTTCATTTGATGTTGATAATCCCTAAAATTGGAATCATTAGCAAGAAATAAACAGCTATTGGCAGAAATAAGATTAAGACATCACTTTGGTGAATAACCCCGTAGTGTTCAGTGAATAACAATAATGCGAATGTTTCGGATCTTTGATAGCATGGAGTAAAGTGAGTCGCCATGACAGATGAAGAGTTGACTTATCACAAGGCTGATTTAAACAACAAAAAAGGGCTCTCCATATGAAACAAACATGGAACGCTGATCAATATGTAAATCATGCTTCCTTTGTTGCTGAACATGGGATACCTGTACTTGAATTGTTAGCTCCGAAGTCAGGAGAAAGAATTCTTGATTTGGGATGTGGTGATGGAGCGTTAACAAAAGAAATAGAAAAGTATGGAGTCAGTGTGCATGGAGTGGACTCAAGCCCAAGCATGATTTTAGCGGCGCAAGAACGAGGGCTGTCCGCAGAGGTTATGAGTGGCGATGAATTAACCTTTAACAATGAATTTGACGCCGTTTTTTCTAATGCAGCAATACATTGGATGACCAACGTAGATGCGGTTTTATCCTCCGTATATAATTCCCTAAAGAATGATGGACGTTTTGTCGGTGAATTTGGTGGCTATGGTAATGTTAGTGTCTTGGTTAATGCTATGCAGACTGTTTTTGAGTCTCATCCTGAATTTGGTGAGTTTATAAACCCCTGGTATTTTCCAAAAGCAGAGATATACAAGAAAAAATTACAAGAGGCTGGTTTTAAGATTCATTTTATTGAGTTAATTCCAAGACCCACTCCTTTAAATTCAGGTGTAAGAAAGTGGTTGAACATATTCTCAGGTGGAATCACTAAAAATTTAGATGCTCAACAAAAAGATGACTTCTTAAATGAGGTTGAACATTTGGTAAAGCCGAATTTATTAATCAACGGAACCTGGGTCGCAGATTACGTTAGGTTAAGGTTCTCGGCTCAAAAAATATGAATACACAAGGATATTAATGTTAATGAAAAAATCAAGTTTTGCAATTTTAATATTCATTATAATGACTAATAACCATGTTTCGCATGGCAGCGAAGCAACAGTGGAGAAAAGCAACATGGTAGCTACTGGACAATTTGAATTAAAATTAGAACCTCAGAAAGATGAAGGTTCACCAGCTGGAAGGATGATTATTAATAAGACCTACAGTGGCGGGCTTATTGGAACTGCTGTTGGTCAGATGATCAGTAAAAGAACCGAAAGTGGAGTTGCTGTTTACTATGCTATAGAAGAGTTTAGTGGCTCAGTCGATGGAAAGGATGGCTCTTTTACCCTCTTACACAATGGACGTATGGACAAAGAGTCTCAATCTTTAGAAGTAATCATTATGGAAAATACGGGTACAAAGGAACTTGAAAACATAAGCGGTTCAATGACCATTACCATTGAAGATGATGGCACACATTTATATGAGCTAACATACAGTCTATAGTTCCCGATAATTGATGTGATGAATTTATATGATTGCCAAAGGTTGTAAATAGAATCGTGTTTCACATCTTTCTACATTTTTTAGTACCAGCAATCGTGATTGCATTATTTTATCGACGCAGTTGGAAGCTAAGTTACTTTATTTTAATGGCGACAATGCTTGTTGATATTGATCATCTTTTTGCCAATCCAATTTATGATCCAAATCGATGTAGTATCGGATTCCATCCTTTACATCAATTAGGCTTCATTATATTTTATGGGTTATTATGTATTGCACCCAAAACAAGATTGATCGGATTAGGTTTAACAATTCATATGGCGTTAGATTCAATAGACTGCCAGTTAACAAATGGCGTCTGGTCGAATTAATACTTTGAGTCACCAATCAATGAAGCTATTTTGAAGAAGACTAATCGAAGTTAATTAATGGCATAAAATATAAACCGAGGAATAGAAAAAGTTTGAAAACATTAAAACATTTATTTGATAGAAACTCAGAATGGGCCTCCTCAATTAAGAAAAAGGATCCAGACTTCTTTACTCGACTGTCAAAGCTGCAATCACCTGAATACCTTTGGATAGGTTGTTCAGACAGTCGCGTACCTGCAAATCAGATCACAGGTTTACAACCTGGTGAAATTTTTGTCCATCGTAATATCGCCAATGTTGTGGTGCACACTGATTTGAACTGTCTTTCTGTATTACAGTTTGCCGTTGAAGTACTGAAGGTCAAGCATATTATTATTTGTGGTCATTATGGTTGCGGCGGCATTCAGGCTGCACTGGATGATCAGGAACGAGGACTTATTGATAATTGGTTGCGCCATATTAAAGATGTGGTGCGTTTCAATGCTGAAAAATTTGAAGGATTAGATGAAGAACAAAAAGTCGATTTACTTTGTGAGCTTAATGTTAAAGAGCAGGTCACAAATATCTGTAATACCACCATTGTGAAAAAAGCTTGGAAGCAAGGCAATGATCTAACCGTTCACGGATGGATTTATAGTATTAAAAATGGAGTTCTTAGAGACTTGGATGAAGTCTCAGCTCCGAGATAAAATTTGGATATGATGATGAACGGAGAAATAAACCTAGAAAAACTGTTGAATGAAATGACTCCAGTGTTATCAGATGGAATTTATATATTTGCTTCACTTGAGCGTCCCTCTCAAGAGTTACTGAGTTCTTTAGAGCCTATTGGAACATTTAAGGAAAATGAAGGATTAACAGTTATCTTACTTAAGACTAAAGCAGACGAACATGGTATTGAGTATGAAGGATTATTTAAATGTATTACCTTAAATGTTCATTCAAGTCTTGATGCGATTGGCCTCACCGCGGCAGTTTCTTCAAAGTTAGCAACGGATAATATCAGCGCAAATATAATGGCAGGCTTTTATCATGATCACATCTTTATAGCTGCAAAGGATGGTGAACGGGCCTTATTGAGTTTAAAAGAGTTAGCTTAACTCTGATATTCTAATGTTACATTCAGGAACAAAAGAGAATTAATGATGAAATTATATCGGGCATTACTACTATCACTTCTAATCTGTTCTACAACCTCTGCTGAAGTTGATAAAGATTCTGAGCACGCCAAAAAGACCTTGGAAATTTACGAAAAAGTCATCTCAATTACAACTGTAAAGGGTCGTGGAAAAGTACCGGAAATGGCACAATATCTTGCCAGTGAATTTGAGAAAGCAGGTTTTCCTAAAGAAGATATACATATTCTCGAACAAGATAAAACGGCCGCTCTAGTGGTTCGCTACAAAGGGGACGGTTCTTCAGGTAATGAGCCTATTTTGCTTCTCGGCCATATGGATGTTGTAGAGGCACTTGCAAAAGATTGGGAAAGACCACCCTTTAAACTGACCCAAGACGAGCATTATTTTTATGGTCGTGGCACCATCGACAATAAGCTGGGTGTGACCATGCTTTCTTCCACCTTTATTCGATTAAAGAAGGAAGGTTTTGTACCTAATCGTGATCTTGTAATCGCCTTTTCGGGCGATGAAGAAACGGATATGTTCACCACTAAAATGCTCGCTCATCTAAGTTCAGGTTTAACAAAGGCTGAATATGCACTTAATTCAGATGCAGGTGGCGGTGATCTGAGTATTGACGGTAAAGCTATAGCTTACCTAGTACAGGCAGCTGAGAAAACCTATGTTACCTTTGAATTAACGGTCACTAATAAAGGCGGTCACAGCTCTCGACCTCGTGTAGACAATGCCATTTATGAATTAATGGATGGGCTGAAGAAGATTCAAGGCTATCAGTTTCCTATTCGATCGACGGTGATGACTCGTAATTTCTTTCGAGTCTCAGGTCAAAAGCTTGGCGGCGAATTAGGTGAAGCGATGATACGATTTGCCAATAATCCAAAAGATAAAAAAGCGGCAGCGAGACTAGCAACCGAATCATCCTATGTTGGAACAACCAGAACAACCTGTGTGACCACAATGATGCATGCAGGCCATGCAGAAAATGCCTTACCTCAATCGGCAACTGCGACACTAAATTGTCGACTCTTTCCAGGTGTAACGGTTGGTTCTGTGAAAGCATCATTAGTAAAGATTGTTGAAAACAGTGCCATTAAATTTGTGACCTTAGGTGATCCCATTGAAAGTCCCATTTCAGAGTTAAGAGATGATGTTGTGAAGGCTATCTATAAAGCAGTAAATACTCGCTATCCTGATGTAGATATTATTGGCTACATGGCTTCAGGCGGCACCGATGGGATGCATTTTAGATCAGCAGGTATACCAACTTGGGCGGTTTCTAGTGTATTCATGAATCCCGATGAAATGTTTGCCCATGGCTTAAATGAAAGACTTCCTATCAAGGCATTTTATGACGGGCTTGATCATTGGACAATTATATTGAAAGAGCTAGCGGGTCAATAAAAAAAATAGGGGTCAGAGTGGATTTAAAAATAGGGGTCAGAGTGAATTTTTTAATTCACTCTGACCCCTATTTTTAAATCCACTCTGACCCCTATTTTGCCACCTTCTTAATAATCGAGTCTTATTTAAATGCAAAGCTCGCCTGTGCTTCGGAGTGCATGAAGCGAATTCTTACGCGTCGCTCTAAAGCCCGTCCATCGACATCTTCTAAATTTGATACCGCTTGGGCATTGCTTGAGTTAACCAGATGAATTCTGGCTGAATCAATTCCTGCATCCACAAAAGATTGCTGAACCGTTAAAGTGCGATCCTGTGCTACCTGTTTATTTCCAGATTTTGAACCTAAGATGTCACTGTGACCCGTGAGCTCAAGTTCAAGTTGTGGGAACTGCTCTAGCATTAATACTAGAGGCGCAATTTTTTGAATGGCAGTCGGTTCTAATACCACTGAGTTGGTTCGAAACATCAGATCAACCTGTAGTCCTGTAATTAAATCTTTATTGCGTGCGACTTTCATTTGTTGAGCCTCCTGATGAGCGAGTTGGATGTTTGCGTTATCAAGCTGGGTATTTTGCAAAGCGATATTTTCATTCAACGTTGCTAGATATTCTTTATTCAGAGCTATTTCTTGCACAAGACCATCAACCTTATCGGCTTCGTTGACCTTGTCACCAAGCCACACGCCGGTGACTGCTCCAAGGATTGCACCAATTGGCCCGCCTGCAACAGCGCCAATAATGAGCCCGCTGCTAAACCCTATATTCTGCTCTGTTCGATTATCTCTAACGTCCTGTGCTGATACCGGTGAAATCCAAAGAACTGAACTGATACCAATGGCTGTAATTGCTGTAAGTTTTTTCATGATTGTTGCTCCGTTTAATTGTTGTTGCATGTGTGAACTTCGGTTTTAAGTAAGTGGAGCTATTAAAACGTTATTTTTTGGCGAACAAAGGGAGTAAATCAGACGCTTTAATGACAGATTATGTCTAAATTATGGCAACAGGGTATATTGCTTTTGTTCAGTGATAAAAACAGATAAAGTAAGTTCTATTGAAATGGCAGGCTACAACAGCTTACTTTTGGTAACGGATAATAAGAAACGGATAATAAGCAGCGGATAACGAACAATGGCTAAACGAATATTGATTGTCGAAGATGAACCACTCATTCGTGAGAACTATGCTCAAGCTTTAAGAAAATATGGTTATGAGGTACAGGCGGTAGCCGATCGGCAAGCCGCCGAAATGATTTACAATACTCGGTTACCGGATCTTGCGCTACTGGATGTTAGCTTGAAGGATGATCCAGAGGGTGGCTTTGAGCTATGTCGTAGTTTGAGATCTCTCTCGAGCACCTTGCCGATCATCTTTTTAACGGCTCTTGATAGCGAGCTTGATAAAATATCTGGAATTCGCCTAGATGCAGACGACTATCTTACCAAGGATGTTAGTTTACAATATTTGATGGCTCGAATAGCTGCGTTGTTTCGACGTAATGAAGCTCTGTCAGTTCCTCCTGCAAAGGAGAACATTATCAATAGAGGTTCGCTCACCATCGACTTAAACAGGCTAAATTGTCAATGGAAGGAGCAATTGATCCCTCTTACATTAACCGAGTTTTGGATTGTGCATGCTCTGGCAGATAGAGCAGGGCATGTGAAAGACCGAGACCAATTAATGACCGATGCCAAGGCTATTGTCGATGAGAGTACGGTCACCTCACACATCAAGCGTATTCGCAAAAAATTTCAATATTTAGATGACAGTTTTGACGCAATTGATACCGTCTATGGAATGGGTTATCGATGGGATTTAGACAAGGATAGAGTGCAGGATAAAGAGCAGGACGTTCAGTCAAAGTAATGTTTAATTTTAGCCTTAGAAAAAAATTGCTGCTGGTTTCATTATTGATCTTTCTGGTCCCATGGGTTGGTGTTCGATACATACAGGTCATCGAAGAATATTTACAGCAATCACTGTTAGATAATCTGTCGCATTATACTCAATCCGTTGCTTCAGGTTTGGCCATTGAATCTCATCTTATCCCTACATTTGTGTCAGGTGATTCTGTCTTTGCACTGCCTTTACAAAAAGAACCCCAGTTAGATGGCTATGATACGGACTGGGTTGATTACTCCAGTTATCGAAGAGGGTTGCAGTTAGCTAATTCAAGAGGTGTAGTCGCAACAACAAAAACACCAACAATGTTGATAGGTCTTTTTGAAAATAGTCTTTATCTGCATATCAAGATCCCTGACAGTGAGATCATTTATCTCAGCAGACAGGCTAATATCGCCAGTACTAATTCTAAGAAAACATTGCGTGCTGAAGCCATTCATCTTGTGCTCAATACCGATGGACAACAACGTAAGCTGATTATTCAAACAGAAGCACCCGGAACTATTAACGCTCGTGAACTTGTAACGGGCAAATGGGAATCTAGAATAAAGGGTGTCTGGCGAGAAACTGATGAGGGCGATGGTTATCAATTGGAATTAAAGATACCAAAATCCTATGGTTCACAAGGATTGAATTTAACCGTCACCAATGTAGATTCAGATCACCAAGAATACTATGTTCTGAGTCGCCAATTAAGCATTCCGGTATTGAATTCCCCACAACAATTAACCGACCGATTTGATGAGTTTGGTCTAGTGCCAGGGAGACGAATTTGGTTATTGGATGTTGAGGGTAGGGTGCTGGTTAAAAGTGGTAATCTTATTATCAATACCACGCTCTCTCCCGTCAATCCTCTCTTTGCGTGGTTGCTGGCGCCTGATCAAATTATTGATCCTCTCCAGGGAAAGACACGTCTTGAACGCGAAGACATTCAGTCGGCACTTACAGGGGTCAGTGCGAGTCGTTTTTATTCAGGCAGCAGTGGCGAAAATAGTATTTTATCTTCTGCCTGGCCGGTTAGACATAATGGGCAAATTATTGCTGTTTTATTGATTGAAGAATCAACCGCGACGATTCAACTGATGCAACGCTCAGCCTTATCTGAATTACTTAACCTAAGCCTGCTAGTCTTTATTTTGCTAAGTGTTAGTCTCATTGGTTTTGCTGGCCGTTTAACAAGTCGGATAAAACGACTAAGAGATGTAACCGACCAATCTATTGACCATCATGGACGTGTTACTGGGGAACTCCCCGACTCGAAAAACGGTGATGAGCTTGATGACTTATCGACTCATATCAGCGAGATGTTACAACGCTTACAGCAATATCATGAGTATTTAGAAAATCTCGCATCGCGTCTTTCCCATGAATTAAGAACGCCAGTAGCCGTGGTGCAATCTTCGCTTGAAAACATGCAGATGAACGAACTCTCTGAAGATAATCTTGAAATATTAAATCGTGCCGATCAAGGAATTCGACGCTTGCAAAAAATACTGAATCGTATGGCCGAAGCCAGTCGACTCGAACATTCAATTACCGACGCTACGCTTGAAGATTTTGAATTGAAATCGCTTTTAAAAAATATGGTTAAAGGTTATGAAGCCGTTCATCATTCGCAAAAATTTAATCTATTGGTGGATGATGGTCACATTTTTGCTTCTAAAGATTTAATTGCTCAATGTCTTGATAAACTCATTAGCAATGCAACAAGTTTTGCCAATGAAAATACGGATATTAATGTTGATGCTCAATATATTGATGCTGAAAAAATCCATGCGCAATTTGTAGAGCAGGGAGATAATCAATCAAAAAGCCGCTACCCAAAAAGAATTACAAAATTCTGGCAACTGTCTGTGAGTAATCAGGGACCATCACTGCCTGAGAAAATGGAGCAACAGTTATTTCAATCGATGGTTTCGGTACGTGACAAAATGGGCAAACAGGATGAGCCGCATCTCGGACTAGGTTTGCATATTGTGCGTCTCATCGCTGAGTTTCATAGTGGTGAGGTCAGTGCTAGAAATTTGCAAGACGGCGTTTGTATTACTCTGTTGTTACCCGACAATTTGACTGTAAATTAAACCTTCACTGGCTATGTAACGAGTGCTATGTAAAGTGTACAACCGAGCGGATACTCTTGCCTTCATGCATAAGATCAAAAGCTTCGTTAATATTTTCAAGCGGCATGGTGTGCGTAATGAAGTCTGATAACTTGAATTCACCTCGCATATAACGCTCTACAATTTCTGGTAATTCGCTACGACCTTTAACACCACCAAAGGCCGTTCCGCGCCAGACTCGACCTGTGACTAATTGAAAGGGTCGAGTTGATATTTCTTGACCTGCACCTGCAACACCAATGATCACCGATTCACCCCATCCTTTATGACAACACTCAAGTGCTGAACGCATCACGTCCACATTGCCGATACATTCAAAGGAATAATCAACGCCGCCGTCTGTTAATTCAACAATGACATCTTGAATGGGAGCATCGTGATCTTTAGGATTAATGCAGTCAGTAGCGCCTAATTTCTTAGCAAGGACAAATTTGCTTTCATTAATATCAATAACGATGATACGACTCGCTTTGGCCATGGTTGCACCAATGACTGCTGCAAGCCCAATGCCGCCAATGCCAAAGATTGCGACCGTTGCACCTTCTTCAACTTTAGCAGTATTCATCACAGCACCCATGCCAGTGGTTACACCACAACCGAGAAGACAGACTTCTTCTAATGGTGCTTCGGGATTAACTTTTGCGAGTGAAATTTCTGGCATGACTGTGTATTCAGAAAATGTTGAACAACCCATATAATGGAAGATGGGTTGACCATCTTTATAAAAACGAGTCGTGCCATCGGGCATTACTCCTTGGCCTTGGGTGCTGCGTATTTTTTGGCAAAGATTTGTTTTACCCGATAAACAGAACTTACATTCGCCGCACTCAGGTGTATAGAGAGGAATGACGTGATCACCAACTTTAACAGAGCTGACACCATCTCCAATCTGTTCGACAATTCCGCCTCCTTCATGACCTAAAATGGCTGGAAATATACCTTCAGGATCTTCACCCGATAGCGTAAAAGCATCGGTATGGCAGACTCCACTGGCAATAATTTTAATAAGAACTTCACCTTCGCGAGGTAACATGACATCGACCTCTTCAATGCTCAGTGGTTGATTGGGGCCCCAAGCAATTGCAGCCTTTGATTTTATAAACTGGTCAGTCATGTGAAGTCCTTCTTCTCAAATATGGCGTGTTTATGAGTGATAAATTAGTCGAATAAATAATACCACAACGGTCAATGATTTAAGGTATTCTTATTGGTAATAAAGTAAGGCAAAAAATCAAATGTCTGACACACCCAACAATACAAAAGCAAATGGTAGTAAAAGAGCTAAAAAAGCAAGCACCATCCGTATCGGTAAGCGCTATCGTGCCAATCGTCTAGATGGGAATTATGATGCTATTATTATTGGTTCAGGGATAGGCGGTCTAACCACTGCAGCCAGCCTATCTTCAGCCGGAAAAAAAGTTCTCGTATTAGAGCAACATTATACAGCGGGTGGCTTTACCCATTCCTATTCAAGAGAAGGATATGAGTGGGATGTAGGTGTTCATTATATTGGCGATGTTGGTTATCCAACGATGACACGTAAGCTCTTTGATTTTGTCACCGATGGAAAATTAAAATGGGCAGCCATGGATAAGGTTTACGATCGCATTTTCCTTGGTGATGAATCCTTTGATTTTGTAACTGGAAAAAAACAATTTATTGATGAGTTAAAGCAATGTTTTCCAAAAGAACATTCTGCCATAGATCAATATATGAAATTGTTGAGTCAAGCCGGTGCGGGAATGCGTGTGTTTACTCTTACAAAACTATTTTCGCCATTCTTTCAAAAATTACTTGTACCCTTTATTAATTTTTTTCAACCAAAGTGTTTGAATAAAACAACCTATGAAGTATTAAGTTCATTAACCTCGGACCAAAAATTGATTGCAGTTCTCACCGGCCAGTGGGGAGACTGTGGTGTTCCTCCTAAAAAGAGCAGTTTCTTAATTCATAGTTTAATCGCAAAACATTATCTCAATGGTGGATATTTTCCTGTGGGTGGCGCATCAAAAATCCCTGAAAATATTATTCCGAAAATTCAATCCTCAGGTGGTGAAGTATTCACCTATGCTACGGTCACTGAAATTCTTGTGGAAAAGGGCGTTGCTGTGGGTGTAAAGATGGCGGATGGAACGGAAATACGCTCTCCAATAATCGTCAGCAATGCGGGTGTATTCAATACCTTTAATAAACTTGTTCCAAGTGCAATTTCTAAAAAGTTTGGCTATGAGCAGAAACTGAAATTTGTAAAACCATCCTGCACCAATGTTGGTTTGTTTATCGGCCTTAAAGAAACGTCAGAATCGTTACAGTTACCAAAAACAAATTTTTGGATTTATCTGGATCATAACCATGATAAAAATATTGATACCTTTCATGCTGATCCTACAAAACCTTTACCGGTAATTTACATTTCATTTCCATCTGCAAAAGATCCAAGTTTTGAACAGCGCCATCCTGGAAGAGCGACCATTGAGATTGTCGCACCAGCCTTCTATGACACCTTTACTCAGTGGAAAGGTACAACTTGGGGTAAACGTGGAGAGGAATATGACTCTTTAAGTGACTTCTTTGCAGAGCAAATGCTTGAGGCTCTATATAAAAAAATGCCGCATCTGAAAGGAAAAATTGATTATTACGAAGTTTCTACACCACTTTCAACTGAACACTTTTGCCATTATGATCAGGGTGAAATCTATGGACTAGAGCACGATCCAGAGCGATTCAAACAGGGTTGGTTACAACCTAAAACCAAAATTTCAGGTCTTTGGTTAACGGGCCAAGATATACTCTCCTGTGGTGTCTCTGGTGCGATGATCGCTGGTTTTATGACAGCCGCTCAGATACTTGGGGTTAGGAAAGGGTTCGATTTAGCTAAAAAGGCATTGAGTGAAAAGAAGGAACCTGTTGACGGCTGGGTTGTATCAGAACCTTAAAAACTCTCATCTAAATTCATGCCTTAAAGTTATGGGTTATAACGACCCACTAACAGTTTACTCTCAAAGACAACACCAACATAAACCACGCCCTTATAATAGAGCGCTGTACTCGACCCAGATAATTGCTCACCCATATCGAGATATATTTCTTCAACATTAAAATCATTGTCGCCAGTGAGTGTCAGTTTTAGAACTTGCGAGGGAGATAGTTTACCTGTGTTTTTAGCATGATTAACAAAGGCTAAAACTTTAGGGTGTGAGCCTATCCAAAGATTATCATTAGCATCTATGGTGATATTGTCGAGTCCTGACTGCAATGACTTTACAAATCGAAATTGTAGGTCGCCTGTTTTTATATCTCTGTCGTAAACGGAGATATTACCCCCGGTTGTTTCAGTGACAAAAAGTGTTCGACCATCATTAGAAATATTTACACCGTTTGCATAATTTAAATTTTCAATCACAGTTTGGTAGTCTGTTCCATCAAAGTAGATTACGGATGATCGAGCGATACCGAGATAGTCTTCAGCCATTCGCATCATTCCAGTTTTAACACCGTGATCATTGGTTACATAAAATTGATTGAGTGAGACAGCAACAAGATCATTGGGGCAACATAATGTTTCTGTTTTAAAGGTTTGCATATGCATCAGCTTACGTTCGATATATTCAAAGAGTTCTACTGAATCACCTTGCTGATTATGATTTACAACAAACAAATATTTTTTACCATCCTGTTTTAAATAGGAAATGCCATGCGGATGAAAACCCAATTCATAATCAGTCGCTAATAATTGTGGTTGCGTGTTTGAGTTAAGCTCAACTAAATAGATTCCATCTTTCGGTAAAGGTCGCGCTGAATCTTCAATAGTCTTCCAACGATCTGCAGAAGAAATGAAAAGCAAATCATCACCAGTATCGATGTCCAGATCTTCGGTACCCGCCATACTGTTAATAATTGTAATGTCAGATAACTTTGATTGAGCAGTAATTGTTTTGAATACACCAGAATTGTAGAGAGGCGTTATCAAAAAATAACTAATAAGAGTGACAACAAGCAGGGCAATGATTTTCTTCATGACGTTCTACCTAAAATTGATATCTTCAGAATAAAACTCATACTAGTGAATCAAATTGTTTACCAATGAAGTCTAGAATCACTTAAGATGAATTTACAAAGAAGAGGTGCTGTTTAATTTTAGTGATATTAAACCATAAATTCCAAGGAGATGAACCCTTTAAAATGAATAATGGATTCTGCTTGGGCAGTGCATGTCTTTTTACTGGAAATAGTGCAATAAGAGCGAATATTGTATAATCTTTTCAATTAAATAATAAAACAAAGAGGTTTTCATGTTTAAAGGGCTAAAAAACAATCTTATTGCTGGCGTTATTATTGGCTTGTGCCTTGTCAGCGTAGCAAGTTACGCAGACGATGTATCCGACGTTGAAAAGGCGATTATCAATTCTGTTGAAGATGGATTATCAACATCCATTAAAGAACTAAAACAGGTTGTGAACATAAACAGTGGCACCATGAATTTTGATGGTGTAAAAAAAGTGGGCCTTATTTTTGTAAAGCAATTAACCGAATTAGGCTTTGATGCCGCTTTTGTTGATGGATCAGCTTTCGGCCGTGCAGGCCATGTCGTTGCTACACGTGAACCTACGAATGGCCCCACAGGGAATACCAGCGGATCCAAGATCTTGATGATTGGACACCTGGACACGGTGTTTGCTAAGGATGATGCCTTTCAAGCTTATAATGACTTGGGTGACAACAGAGTGCATGGTCCTGGAATTACTGACATGAAGGGTGGTAATGTTATTATAATTGCTGCATTACGTGCTCTTTATGAGCAAAACCTATTAGATAATGTTTCCATAAAGGTTGTGATGACAGGGGATGAAGAACGCAGTGGATCCCCGTTGAAAGCCTCCAAAAAAGCAATTGTTGATGCAGCCATGTGGGCGGACATAGCCCTTGGGTTTGAAGACGGTGATGGAGATATCAAAACGGCGGTTGTTTCCCGTCGGGGTTCCATTGGCTGGTCCCTAGATGTTACGGGTCGCGCCGCCCATTCATCGCAAGTTTTCCGTGATGAATATGGGTTTGGAGCCATCTATGAAGTGGCTAGAATATTAAACGAATTCCGCCTTCAGTTATCTACAGAAGAGAACCTTACCTTTAATCCTGGAATGATTATTGGTGGAACGCGTATTGATTATGACCGCACCAAGTCCGCAGGGAATGCCTTTGGTAAATCCAATGTTATTTCGCAAGTGGTTAAAGTAACGGGTGACATTCGCGCTCTTTCCCTAGAGCAACTACAAATGACAAAAGAGGCGATGAATAAAATTGTCGCTAACAACCTCACAAAAACATCGGCCACAATAACATTTGAGGAAGGCTATCCACCACTTTCTCCCTCCCCAGGGAATAACAAATTACTGTCCCTATACAGTCAGGTTAGTGAAGACTTAGGGTTTGGTCTTGTTGCTCCTGTTGATCCGAGAAAAGCGGGTGCTGCTGACATTTCCTTCACCGAGGGTTACGTTGATATGGCCATGGATGGTCTCGGTCTTATGGGATCGGGTGGTCATACTAAGGACGAGATTGCCGATATGACAAGTCTGTCAAAAAATATCAAAAAGGCCGCGTTATTAATTCATCGCCTATCTCTTTATAAACAAATGAAATAGATAATCATGATAAATATAATTAGAAAAATGAGACAAAACATGCTCACTGAAAACAAAACCAGTCGATATTTTTTTTATGCAATTGGCGAAATTATTCTTGTTGTTATTGGAATTTTAATTGCACTGGCTATCAATAATAATAATGAAGCTAGTAAAACTAAAATAAAAGAACTTTACTACCTATCAGCTATACAATCTGACTTGCAGCTTAATGTATCTGAACTTAAAACCTATATAACAATAAGAGAAAAGTCCGTAGATTCAGCAGAAACTGTACTTGGCTTTTTTAATAAAAATAAAAAAGAAATTGTTCTAGATGAATTTAATTTACACAATTTAAATGTACAGATTTGGTACCCTTTTAAAAAGAATGACATTAGCTATCAAGAATTAATTAACTCTGGAAACCTTGGAATTATAACGAACGTTACAATTAAGAATATACTCATTAAAATGCAATTAGTATTTGAGCAAATAAGCGTCTTAGAGAGTCATATGCAATATGATTTCGAAAATTATATATACCCCATTTATTTCAAAATCACGGACCTTGAATCGGATATCCCAAATTATATCTTTCAGGTATCAAAAGGAGCAGAAGGAGTTAGAACTAAACTTTCTAGAGCAAAGATTGAATTGTTATTAAGTAATCAAAAGCTTAAAAATGGCTTTGTGCTTTCAGTTTTTAATAATAAGAAGCTCATCCTTGAATATAAGAATATGATCTTAATGACAGAAAAACTAATGGCTATAATTGCATCAGAGTTAGAACTCAATAAATAACGTAATTCTAATATCCTGTACATTTCAACATTGGCAAGGACTCTTGATGATGAGTTTTGCTCCGGCATATCTACGATATAAACCGGAGCAAACGCTTCTCTGTTAAATTATTGAATATCGATATCTGAAAATGGATATCAGAAAATTAATCAATCATTTAAAATGAATAACTAATTCCTGCCACAACATAATCTTCAGCACCGGTCACATCCAAATCATTACTACTGAACCCTGCAAAGATTGTAAACTGCTCATTGACGGCATAGTTACCGATGACAGAAAAGTCACTACTGTTGCTATCATCTTCATATTCATACTGTGCAGCATGAATATCAATTGAAACCTGTTCAGATATTGGAAAGGAAGCATCAGCTGAAATATAGATGGTTTCTAGATCGACATCATCGTAATAAGTAATACTGAAATTTGAATAGGACAGGCCTACAAAAAATTCTGAGCTACTATCTGTCCCACCGGTATAGGTATATTCCGTAAATCCAAGGTTAAGCGTAAGAGCTTCAGTCAAGGCAATGTCATAACCTGCAATCAGGTCAATTTCAACGCCATCTTCATCGGTAAACTCATAGGTTGAACCCCAGGCTCCAAACCAAAAACCGCTTTCATGATTAATGACATAATCTCCCTGTATGGCAGGATTCTCTTGTGTCATATCAAAGCCACGGAATATGTATTGGCTGGCAAACGTAATAGAAGAATCACTGCCAAACTCGGCTGCAAAGGCACTGGAGCCAAGACTGAGTGTTGCCACAGTAAGTAGAGCTTTTGATGTAATTTTAGATTTAAACATTTTCTAACCCTCGTCGTTTTTTAAATAGTTAATTGAAATATTTTTTCGTTAGGTGAGAACATTCGACCTATCGAATGTTCTTGCTGTTGCCACTACTAAATTCAGGGTAGGCCTCTAAGCCACACTCACTAATGTCAGCGCCCAGATATTCGTCCTGCTCACTAATGCGTAAACCAACGGTGTATTTAATGGCTAACCAAAATACTGTGCTCGCTGCAAATACCCATGCAACGATGATGCCTACACCGATGAGCTGAGTTATTACGGTTACATCCTTGGTGACTGGAACTAATAAAATACCGACAAAACCTGCAACACCATGAACTGAAATAGCTCCAACAGGATCATCAATTTTAATTTTATCGAAAAAGCCGATTGCAAAAAATGCTGCTGTTGCGCCAATTCCGCCAAACAGGACAGCCTGTATCGCTGTGGGTGAATCGGGTGCAGCAGTTATGGTAACCAATCCTGAAAGTGCGCCATTCACAATGAGCGTTAAATCGGCTTTGCCGTAAATAACCACACTGAGTAGATAGGCGGTGAGTGCACCTGCAGCGGCTGCAGCATTAGTGTTAACAAATACGGCCGCGACAGCATCGGCATCTTCGATACCTGTAAAGCTCAATTGAGAGCCGCCGTTAAAACCTAACCAACCCAACCAGAGGATGAATGCACCGAGTGTTACCAGTGGCATGTTTGCTCCAGGCATAGGTTTCGCACCCTTATCGGTATAGCGACCTCTTCGTGGACCAAGAAAAATAACGCCTGCAAGCGCTGCTACTGCACCGGCCATATGGACGATGGCTGAGCCTGCAAAATCACTGAATCCAAGGCCACCATCTTCGATCGATGCACCTAAGGCTCCTGCACCCCAGGTCCAGTAACCTTCAATGGGATAAATAATGGTTGTCATAAAGATAGCGAATATTAAAAATGAAGATAACTTCATTCGCTCTGCGACAGCACCAGAAATAATTGACATGGCCGTTGCTACAAAGACTACCTGAAAGAAGAAATCAACATTGCTCGATTGACTCGCACCTTCTGCAGTAGCATTAATTCCGAAACCGAAACTTGGAATCCAGCCTGCCGTATCATTACCCTGATACATGATGTCAAACCCTACGATTTGATAGGCGATGACCGCTAATGCATAAAGTAATAAGTTTTTGGTCAATATTTCAGTAGTATTCTTGGTGCGCACGAGACCTGCTTCGAGCATGGCAAATCCAGCAGCCATCCACATGACAAGAGCTCCTGAAAATAGCAAGAATAATGTATTAAAAAGATAGTTAGTTTGATGAATTAACGCTTCTGATTCCATGATAATTCTCTTTATTTATGAGTGAAAAATTTGTGATGAATAGGTAAGTGTATTAGATGGCTTGGCGATCCATTTCACCTGTTCGAATACGCAATGTTTGTTCAAGCTTGGTGACAAATATCTTGCCATCACCAGTTTGACCTGTTTTACAAATATCAGTAATTTTTTGGATGATCCGTGGTGCATCATCTTCATTTACAGCGAGTTCAATTTTTATTTTTGGTAAAAACGCAGTGCTGTATGTGTTACCGCGATAAGTCTCTGAATTGCCTTCCTGATTGCCCACACCCTTAACTTCAGAAATGGTCATACCAGAAACGCCTTCTTCGAGAAGTTGTTCGTATACGTCGTCAAGTTTGAATGGTCTTACAATTGCTGTTAACCATAACATAATGTTGCTCCCGTCTTTTTTATTTATTGAAAATATCAACTTTTATAGGGAGTACTTCCAATGATCGTGCCAACACTGAAATCATTAGAAAATGCTAATATTAGGCTGATAAAGTGAGGGATTCACCATGAAAAGGCAATGTCGCGCACTAAAATGGTGCGCGTTAAGGTTGATTGGTACTTAGTTGGTGCAGATTGATGGATAAAATATTGAAGTTAGAAATGAGTAGAACTACATGAAGTGTTACTCTAAAGATGAAACTAAAAGATCCAAATGCTATTACAAATAGGCCTCTTCATAATCCATCAGACTATCGTTTGTTTGATTTTAGAAATGGTAGTTTAAGGCTGCAGTCTAAAATACTATTTTCTGGTAGTGAAGTGCATGTCTTTATTTTGAAAATAGTGTTTTATGGACGAATATTGTAGAGTATTTGTGAAAAACAGGTTATTTTCAGGTGATGGTCACAATACTTTTTGATATGAAGCGAACTTTGTTGAATTATTTATTTTATCAATTGCAGATTTTAAATTGTTGTATTGTATGATTATCTATAGGGATAAACGACTTTGATGTTGCATTCTCCTTTTTGAATAATGATCATGAAGAAACCTTTACATTAAGAACTTAATCATGACTATAGTTGAAGGACAAATAGAATCTCTTAAGAAATTAAAAGATGTATTAAATAAAAACGGCATTACAAGGTTTGTGTCTATTGCTGAAATCAATAAATTCATAAAGAACTATGAATTAGAAAAGAATGATATCTCATTACGTATAGAACATACTTTAGATTTAGAAATAAATAATCTGCAATCTGACCTTATTAAACTCCAACTAGTTCATGACAATTCAAAAGCCGAAGTTACGAATACACTCAACATTAAAATAAAAAACCTAACAGATAAATTTAACCTAAGAAAAGATAAAAACAAACATAGTTTAATTAAGAAAGTTTTCTACTATCCTCAACTTACAATATTAAAAATTAAAAAATCAAACCTAGAAAAGAATTTTGAACAAAATATAACTTGGCAGACATATGATTCATTGAATAATATTGTCAAAGCAAAAAAAAGATTAATTTATTTTTTAGAAAATAAAGAAAGTATTACCTTAGAACGTAGCAAACCAAGCCATGAAGAGTTAGCATTTACAAAGAAAGTTGTTGATGGACTGTATACTTTAATTGCGGGAGCTATCGGAGAAAGTTTAGTTGTAAAAGAACTTCAAAAATTATCTAATCAATATGTTTTATTCAATGATTATTCAAAACAATTTAACCCTCCCATCTTTAATAGAAATGAAAATGACACAATATGCAGTATTCAAATAGATCATTTATTAATTTCTAATTCTGGCATATTTATTCTTGAAACCAAAAATTGGAGTAAACAATCAATAAAGAATATTGGTCTAAGATCACCTGTCGAACAAATCAAGAGAACTAGCTATGCATTATTTGTGTTATTAAATAGTGAGTCCGAATATAATGAAATCAATCTAAACAGTCATCATTGGGGAAATAAACAAATACCAATTAGAAATATAATCGTCATGATTAATGAAAAACCAAAAGAAAATTTCAAATATGTAAAAGTTAAATCTCTTATGGAATTAAATGGATATATAACATATTTTGAACCAATCTTTAGTGACGAAGAGGTTAAAAGCATAGCTGATTATTTTAGGATACATTCGAATGAAATTTAAAAACATAAGTTAGTTTCATGAGTATGGTTTAATATGAAAGCCCACTAGAAATAAGCTTCATCATAATCCATCAAACTATCACTACCTGCTTGCAGCGATGTTAATAATGATTCTGTTTGAGGCAGAAGTTTTTGCATATAAAATCGTGCAGTTTTAATTTTCGCACGATAAAAATCTTCACTATCTTGATTCGCCATAGAAAGTTTAGCCATTCTGGCCCACATATAACCGACACTGACTAGACCAAATATTCTTAAATAATCTACAGAAGCGCCACCTAAATGATCAGGATTTTTGGGTGCGTTTGAAGCGATCCAACCTGTTGCCTGTTCAAGGTGCTTAAATGCGGTTGATAAGGGAGTGATAAATTCTGACATCTCCACATTTTGAGACTCAGTTTCAAGGTAACTGCGTAAAGGATCAAAGAATCTCTTCATCAGACGACCGCCATGCATATGCATTTTTCTGCCAACAAGATCAAGTGCCTGAATGCCATTGGTTCCTTCATATAACTGAGCAATACGAGCATCACGTACAAATTGTTCCATTCCATGCTCAGAGATATATCCGTGACCACCAAAGATCTGTACACCATGATTGGTCGATTCAAATCCAACGTCAGTATTAAAGGCTTTAATAACAGGAGTGAGAAGAGATGCGAGATCATCAGCCTCTTCTCGGCGCTCAGCATCTGGATTTTTAGAATGATGGTCTAATTCTTGAGCAATCCAGTAAGTTAACGCACGAGTCCCTTCTGTGTAGGCGCGCATTGTCAATAACATACGACGAACATCGGCATGTACTATGATGGGATCTGCTTTTTGAACAGGACTTTTCGGACCCGTTAATGAGCGCATTTGAATTCTATCTTTGGCATAGGCCACAGCGCCCTGATAAGATTGTTCTCCTGCAGCGATACCTTGTAAGCCAGTCCCTAATCGAGCAGAGTTCATCATCACGAACATCGCTTGCATGCCTTTATTCTCAGTACCCACCATATAACCTTCAGCTTCATCGAGATTGATCACACAGGTCGCATTACCGTTAATGCCCATCTTGTGTTCAATCGCTCCGGTTGATACGCCATTGCGTTCACCAATACTGCCATCATCATTGATTCGATATTTGGGCACCACAAACATGGTGATCCCCTTAATACCTGCTGGAGCATCATCAAGTCTTGCAAGAACCAGATGGATAACATTGTCTGTCATTTCGTGATCACCGGCAGAGATGAATATCTTAGTGCCTGTAATGCTATAACTGCCATTATCATTTTTGGCAGCCTTTGTTTGGATCAAGCCTAAATCAGTTCCACATTGCGCTTCAGTTAAACACATGGTGCCACTCCATGAACCATCAGCGAACTTTGGTAAATAGAGCGCTTTTTGTTCATCGGTACCACGAGCACTTACTGCTTTTGCTGCACCATGGGTTAATCCTGCATACATGGCCAGGGATTGATTACTTGAGGCCCACATTTCTGAAATCATAATACTTACGGAGTAGGGTAATCCCATGCCGCCGTATTCGGGATCTTCAGTGACACTATTCCAACCTGCTTCACGAAACTGTGCATAGGCTTCTTTAAAACCGTCGGGTACTGTAACTACACCATTTTCTAATCGACAACCTTGGGCATCGCCAGATTGGTTGAGCGGCAGATATACATTTTCTGCAAATTTTGCAGCCTCTTCAAGGATGGCCTTGACGGTTTCCGGCTCGGCATCTTCATACCCTTCTAATTCACTAATTGCAGCACCATCGAATAGTTCGAAGAAGAGAAATTCCATATCTCGAAGAGGGGCTTTATAGGGTGCTGTCATGCTGATATTTCCTTATTGTTTAAACCAGTTATTAATGATCAAGTATGATTGATTAAGTATATAAAAATTAGCGTCCAATTGTTATTTTAAGTTGTATCAATCTGTTGTCGCTTATTGGCTGTAGTCCTAAAGACTGATTGCAGTGAGTGTTCCCTGATGAATGGCTCGTTTAGCATCCAATTCTGCAGCAACATCGGCACCGCCTATTAACTGAAAGGTTTTTGTTAGGCCATCGGCTAAGCTGTTTAAAGATTCTTGCCCTGCACAGATAATCACATGATCAACATCAAGAATAGTTTGTTTACCAGCAATTGATAAGTGCAAACCCTGATCATCTATCTTTTGGTAATCGCAGGAAGACAACATTTTTACGTCCTTTTGTTTTAGACCCAGTCTATGGATCCAACCGGTGGTCTTGCCTAGACCGGCACCCATTTTGCTGGCTTTGAGTTGCAATAGATAGACCTCTCTTTGAGCTGAGTCCTGTTCTATTAATTCATCAGGTACTACACCTTCAACACCTGAACGATGCTCAAAGGTCATATCAACCCCCCACTGCTCCATAAATTCAGGGATGGATTGAGCGATGTCTTTTCCATCGTCAGTTTTGTGATGTTGATGTACGAGGTATTCTGCCACATCAAATCCAATGCCACCGGCACCAATGATGGCGACTTTATTACCAACCCTTTTTTTATCACGGATTACATCAAGATAATTAAGAACTTTTGAATGTTCAATACCTTCAATGGGAGGAAGTCTTGGAGTAATCCCCGTTGCAATGAGGACCGTATCAAAATCACTTTGATTTAATTCGTCAGTGGTGACCGAATGATTCAACTTAACAATAACGCCAGTAAGTTCGAGTTGCCTTTTATAGTAACGAATAGTCTCATAAAACTCTTCTTTACCAGGAACCTGTTTAGCGATATTAAATTGCCCACCAATTTCGTTAGCCGCATCAAAGAGTGTAACACTATGACCACATTCAGCAGCGGTAGTGGCAGCAGCAAGTCCTGCTGGACCGGCACCGACAACAGCAATGTTTTTAGGATTAGAAGTCTGAGTAATGTTAATCATGGTCTCATGACATGCTCTTGGATTCACCAGACAGGAGCTGAGTTTTCCAGAAAATACATGATCAAGACAGGCCTGATTACAGCCGATACAGGTATTAATCTCATCGGCCTTGTTGGCTATGGCCTTATTGACAAATTCAGGGTCAGCAAGAAAAGGTCTGGCAAGAGACACCATGTCGGCATCACCACGGCTTAAGACCTGCTCAGCTACTTTTGGAGTATTAATTCTGTTTGAGGTAATCACTGGAATCGAAAAATGTTGCTTAAATTTTGCTGTAACCCAAGTAAATGCAGCTCGAGGTACTTTTGTAGCGATGGTAGGAATGCGCGCTTCATGCCATCCAATGCCGGTATTCATAATGGTTACACCGACCTTTTCAAGAGCTTGGCCGAGCTCAATTACTTCTTCATAGCTGCTGCCACCTTCGACCAAGTCGAGCATGGAAAGTCTGAAGATGATGATAAATTTTTCACCTACGGCTCCTCGAACGCGACGTACAACCTCAATGGGTAGGCGAATTCTATTTTGATAACTGCCACCCCAATCATCATCTCTCTGATTAGTTCTTGAAGCAATGAACTGGTTGATGAAGTAGCCTTCTGAACCCATAATTTCAACGCCATCATAATTGGCTTTTTGAGCAGACGCTGCGAGCTTCACAAAGTCGTTAATCTGTTCTTCAATCTCTTCCAGTGTTGCTGCCTGAGGTTTGTTTGGATTGATGGGAGCCTGTATGGCTGAGGGCGCGATAGGATTTTTATTAAAGGCATAGCGTCCTGTGTGCAATATTTGCATGCAAATTTTACAATCATGTTCATGCACGGCTGCCGTTATTTTCTGATGTGCCCTGATATCCTCATCCGTTGAGATCTGACGGGAACCATCTGCAGTTGCGCTGCGATTATTCGGTGCAAAACCACCGGTTACAATGAGGCCAACACCACCCTTAGCTCGTTCAGCAAAGTAAGCCGCCATGCGTTCATCGCCACCAGGAATTTCTTCGAGGCCGGTATGCATGGAACCCATCAATACACGATTTTTAAGCTGAGTAAATCCAAGGTCGAGTGGCTCTAAGAGGCGTGGGTACTTTGAATGTGTAGGGGCATGGGAATGAGAATTGGGATGGCTCATAATTGTTTTCCGTAACGTTGGTTTAAGTAAGAAAATACGGCTCGTATTGCCATGGCTTCACCACCTTCTGGGCAGATGTCTGTATTGGACGAGTTCCATGCAAACAGATCGAAGTGAACCCAGTTTTTAGGCTCAGTGACAAAATGTTTAAGGAATAGGGCGGCAACAATCGCTCCTCCATATGGACCGGAACCCATATTTCGCATATCAGCAAAATTAGACTTTAACTGTGATGCATAGGGTTCAAACAGAGGCATGCGCCACAGAGGATCGTCCACATCAGCAGCGGAACTCATCAGGCCATTGGCAATGTCATCGTTATCGGTGAAGAAGGGCACCATTTCGAGTCCCATCGCGACTCTCGCGGCACCTGTTAAGGTCGCAAAGTCAATGAGTAGATCAGGATGTTCTTCTGAGGCGAGTGCTAGAGCATCAGAAAGTACCAGACGACCTTCTGCATCGGTGTTATCAACTTCAACGGTTGTACCCTTGTAGGAGGTGATGATGTCACCGGGTCGGAAGGCATTGGCGGAGATATTGTTTTCAACTGCCGGGATTAGCAATCGTAAGCGGACATTAAGTTTTGCAGCCATGATCATTTGCGCTATTCCTAAGGTATGAGCTGCTCCACCCATATCTTTTTTCATAATACGCATACCTGAAGTTGGTTTGATATCGAGGCCACCGGTATCAAAGCAAACTCCTTTACCCACTAGGGTCAGTTTTGGAGCTTCTTTGGGACCCCAGTTGAGCTCTAGTAGTCGTGGACGGTTTTCGGCGGCACGACCTACCGCATGAATGGTGTTAAAGCCTTGCTCTAGTAATTCTTCGTCAAGGATTTCTTTGAAATCAGCATTGAATGCGTTTGCCAAATTAGACATCACATCAGACAAATGACTGGGCCCCATATCACAGGTTGGTGTACTCACCAATTTTCGGATCAGTATGACACCATTGATGATTGCTGATATTTCTTGTTGGGTTGTCTCTGAAATTTCTAGGACTGCAGCCTTAGATTGACTGCCCTTGCCATTATCCAGGTACTCATCAAATTGATATTGCGCCAATGCCCAGCCAATACTGAGAAGTTCAGAATTTTCATCGGTAACTAATTTATACTGGCCAGCGGGTAAACTTTTGGTGAGCTTTGCTAGGGTCTTAATTCCAGAAACTGCATTTTTATTGACACCCAGTGCAACCATGCAAAGTTTACCATCAGCATCTGCAACCTTAATCACCTCATCTTTGTTTGCTTGGAAGTGATTACTCTCTACCCACAGTGCCTGTTGTTTGTTTAATGTTGAAAGCCATTGTTGGAGATTCTCCTTAGATACAATATGAATGACAATGACAGACTCAGACTCGGTTGTGCTCAAAAAGCGAGAGGGGTCTTTAGTAATGTATTCAGAAGAGATGGAGCGATTAGTAGTGGAATTGGACACTTTTTATTCCTAGGAGTTGATGCTAATGAGTCGACCTTTAAAAAGGTTCTATTTCCAATATTTTAATACTTCATGGATGTTTAAGCCAGAAATTCTGGTCTTTTGCAGTCTCTGTATAAACATATGACCATTTGAGTACTACTATGGGCTGTTGTTACTATTTTTGTAATACGCTAATGAAACAGGTATCTTAAGTGTGACTATTGCTTATAAATGAAGCCTATAAATGAAGATATTTGAACGAGCATGAATGATCTGAAAAACATAAATTGGAAACGAATTAGCGTCGAAGCTATAGCCATTGTTATCAGTATTTTGTTGGCTTTCTCTATTGATGCCTGGTGGGATGAAAAACAAAACACCGCCGACGAACGTGTCTTGTTAGAGTCTTTATTAGCAGATCTCAAAAATGGTAAAATTCGACTTAAAAATGATCGAAGGTTCAATGGTGCTATTCGCGATGCTGTGGTTAGTCTCATAAATGCTGGAAATGATACTGAGTCAAAATTAACTGCAAATGAAATTGATAAGCTTATAGGTGATACCTGGTGGTATAACATCGGTAATGAATGGGATAGTGTTTCACTCAGAGCAATACTTGCAGGCAATGGTACAATTGTTTCTAATTCTGACTTACTAAAAACGCTTGAACAATTGGATCAGGAAATTTCACGGATTCGAGTGTTATATGAGATCGATGCAACATTTCATCACATGACTTATACCCCCTATCTCATCAATAATACTTACCTACCACAAATCATTCAACAGGTTGAGCACTATCCTGGAAAACCAGAGCTAAAGTATCCTCAGCCACATTTTGAACTTTCATTACAGCAAGACCATCGCCAGCTTATTAAACGCAAAGACTTTCAAAATATGATGGTCGCTAAATTAGATAGAATGCTTGATATTTTAAACAATGCTCATCGTGATATCGATAAAGAACTGAACGATTCAATTGTGATGTTGGAAGCTGAACTTAAGGAATAGTGAGATAGAAAAGTCTAGCTTTTAGCGTGTTTGATAATTTCCATAGCGAGTAACTCGGCGCCATCAATTTATTCATATTTAAGATTCACTGACTGAGCGTGATGTCATTGTTACTAGTAGTTCTGACTATCCAAAGCAATTAATTAGATTGTTCCTGATGTTTTACTGAATCGCGTATTTTCTTGATTAATGTATCATCAGTTTTGTGACTACCAACCAGATACTCAACAGCCTTGTATTTATAATTGTTAATTTTGATCAGTTTCGATTTCGGATTATCTAAAGTTGATCTAAAATAATTTATTCCTTCTTTAGATAAGATGATAAAATCAACACGCTCTCTTAAAACTAATTTAATACCATGATTGATTGATGCAGAAGACATCACAATTATTGAACTATCTGGGAATCCAAATTCCTTTGCAATGTTGCACATAACGGTTTTTGCGACGCAACTCACAGTAAAATTCCCCGATGATACATCAATTGTTAAAGATGATAGCTTACTATTAAGGCCATAAAGTCCATAGTTTATAGTATGCAGGGGCACGAGCCACTTATAGAGATGTTCTCTCTCAGTGGTACGTGTCATGGGAAAGATAAACAGATTCCTTTTTTTGTTTATCTCCTCTAAACCTCTTTTCCAAGGAATGTAGTTAAATTTATAGTGTAAATTAGTAGGCCTAAGAATCGAATCTAATTTATCTACAAGTGTACCAACCATATTTCCCTGTTCATTCATGTAGACAAAAGGAGGGTTTAATTCACTTCCTATAATGATGTCATTATTTGAATTTTGAGTCTCTGCAGCAAAGGCAAGATTGCTTAACATGAGCAACAAAAATGTAATTAGCCTCGATGGGTTAGCAAGGCTCGACAAGAGATTAAAATATTTGTTAATTATTAAGGACATAAACAATCACATTATTTGGGAATAACACTCAGTCTCCATATTTTTGTCATGCAGATAATTGACGTCACTCAACTCATAAATAGCAGCATGTAAACGTCCATCAGCATTAGCCAACATAGCACGTTAAGGCGATTAGATAAAAGGGAATAGTGATGTAGAGCAATCTAGTCCTTAGTTATCTTTATTATTTCCTTAGCGAGTTGTTCAGCTCCATCAATTAAATCAATCACTATTGTTGTTGAGTTTGAGTTCCCAGTAGACACTAATCTCTACTAGTCTGTGGGGTAAATTTGTTGTGAGTTTTGCTAAGGTTATAATTCCAAAGTTTGCATTTTTAGTGATACTCAAAGCAAACACAGTAGAGATTTTGTGCAAAATAGATTATTGTCAGAGTATGAACTCCTTTAAACCTATTGTATTAATTTGGCTGATATTTAATTGTAGTGCAACTTTTGCACTTACTTTGTTGACTCAAGATGAGTTAATGGAATTTTTAGGAACTGCTGAAGTAATTAAGATAGAGAATACTAAACTTGGGATTACCAAACCCAAAAAGATTACTTTAATGAAAGACGGACTTACATTGAGAGCCGTTTTTAAATCACATACTGAGAAAATTCGATTTACAAGAGGCAATAACTTTAAAAGAGTGGTTAATCAGGCCGATCGATATGAGAATGATAAGGCTGCATACGAACTGGCACAATTGATGAATATTACAATGATTCCAGCCACCGTTATTCGTAAAATTAATAAACAAAAAGGTGTTGTACAATTGTGGGTTGAAGATTCAATTGTCAAGAAAGACATCTATCAAAGCAAGAGTAACGAGTTAGATGTTTGCCCCTTTAAAAAACAAAAGTCAATCATGCATGTATTCGACATACTTATTTATAATGATGACAGAAACTTAGGTAATGAACTTTATACACTAAAAGATTGTAAGCTTTGGATGATTGATCATTCACGTTCATTTAGATTAAAAAAGAAGGTGCCTAAATATTTAAAAACTAAGAAGATTCGGATGTCGAATGAGCTTGCTGATGTACTTAGGCAACTTAAAATTGATGAACTTGAAGAACTGCTCAGTAACTATATTTCAATAAAACAAATAAAAGCTATTATTGATAGAAGGAATTTAATTCTGAAAATTTGGGAAAAAAATAATAAGCCGAATTATCTAAAAGAATAGCTCGATCATCTAACTGTAAAAATAAATATTCAGGGTAGGCTAAGCACTCAAGAAACTCTATGCTTTAATCTTTGAGTTAGTGGATATTCATTTTCAAGACAAGTTCTTTATAACGCTTTTCCTGGAATGCAGGCTTTAGAAAGGGACTTATCATTAGTCTCAGGAGTCCGGGATCTTTTTGTTTATAGGCTCTCTCAAGCCAGTCCAGACACTGCTGAATTTCACCTCGAGCGCAATAAATTTCTGCAATTTGATAAGCACTATCATGAGCTCCTCGCTTGATGAATCTTGCCAATGCCTCATCTGATTTTGCTTTGTTACCCAGATTTGAATAAGCTATCGCTTGTGTCATATTCATTGGAGCGTCTCTTGTAATTTTGTTGGTAAGCAAGAGAGCATGTTCGCTATTCCCAACGGCCAGATCCACACGGGCATGAAGTCTTACAACAGATTGAGTTTCAGTTGAATTTGTATATGCGACTTCAATTTCTGCCAATGCCTGTTGATAATCACCCATGTAGAGATAAGCTTGAATAAGCCTGCGTGACATGAGAGTAGTCATTGGGTCAAGAGTTAAGGCCATCTGAGCATAAAGCACTGCTTGTTGATGCTTACCCATTATGGAATATAAATAACTCAGGCTTTCGTATGCACGTGCAGTGTTAGGATTGATCTCTATAGCAAGTTCAAAATCAAGTAGAGCACCTTTAACATCAAAATCGAACCATAACTTGTTAAGTGCCCTGAACACAAAGGCTATAGCTAAATCAGGATCGATCTCTAAAGCATTGTTAATTGCCATTCTGGCCATCTGGGGTCCTTCAGTAAGTGAAATGGCTCCAGACTTCGTTAATACATTTAGAATAAGACCTCTAAAAGCGTGAGCAGTGGCGTAGGTGTTATCGAAATTAATGGCATCATCAAAATATTTCAGAGCTGTTTTTAATTCAGATTTATTTAAGAAATGTAAACCTTTCAAGTAGGATGTATATGCCTCAGGAACAACTTTGTGGACACCAACTTTAATATCAGCAGAATCGCCCATTAACTTAATTTTCAACACGGTAACTATTGCAGCTGAAAGTTCATCCTGAATAGCAAAAACATCCGTAAGTTCTCGATCATAGGATTCAGACCACAGATGACGATCAGAACTAGCTTCAATGAGCTGTGCTGTTATTCGAATTGTTGTTCCCGACTTACGAACACTACCTTCTAATATATGGTCAACTCCGAGTTGCTTAGCTACCTTTTTTAAATCAAGTTCTTTACCTTTGAAGGCAAAAGATGATGACCGAGACGTCACATGAAGATTGGGTATTTGCGACAGAACATTGAGTATCTCTTCCGAAATTCCATCAGAGAAGTATTCCTGCTCTTTGTCTGAAGACATATTCACGAACGGTAGTACGGCAATCGATGCGCCTACAGGTTCTTTATCGACTTTGTTTTGCTGAGCTGCTTCAACTAAAATTTCTTCAATAACTGCTTCATTAGGTTGCGTTTGAAAGCGGCTTTCATAAATAAAATAACCGAGTGCTACTGCCAATAAACCAATGATAACGAAATCTAACTTACGACCAGAATGAGCAAAGACGGCTTCCTCAGAAGATAGTTCGGATTCTTTCTTGATGCCATCGGGAGTAATCTCAAATGCCCAGGCGAAAAATATCGCGAAAGGAAAACCAAACATGCCGACGATTACTAAAAAAGTGATGGTCCAATCAGGTAATGCTAAGGCTGGAACAATGACATCAGCTACCTGAATTACAACCCAAGCAAGCACAAGATAGGCAACACCTACCTTAAATACATTCCGTTTCTTGAGTTTCGTGAAGAATGAATCTGCCACACTATCTTCCATAATTCGAATTATTATTTATCTGTTGGAAACGAATATACTGTTAATAGTCAGATATATCAATTATCAGAGATATAATGAATGAGACTGTTAACCCAACTTCAGGGCGTTTCATTTTGTTACTCAAGCCTCTTTATTCGCCAACGATTTCGGGTTGTAACGCTCGTTAATTACTCTGGACAAGGCTAAGCAGAGCTATTATTCTTAAGTATAAGGATGAAAACATTAATTTTCAGGGAATAACGATATGCCTCAAAATTTCAATCTAAGGACTCTGGCCTTATCGGTGAGCCTAATATTCACCACCACAACGGCATATGCAGCTGAAGTTAAAGAAGACAACGCTGATGACGAACGACTTGTTATTCTCGGCGCAAGAGTTGCACCTCGCTCTGTTACAGACTCACCGGTGCCAATCGACTTGATTTCTGGAGAGCAATTTGTACAATCTCCTTCCGGGAATCTACTCGATACAATGAGTAATCTTGTACCTTCTTTTAACGTTAACGTACAACCAATCAGTGACGCTGCCACATTGGTTCGTCCTGCCAATATGCGCGGCTTGCCACCCGATAACACCCTAGTTTTGGTTAATGGTAAACGTCGCCACCGCTCAGCTGTTATAGCCTTTCTTGGAGGTGGCCTATCCAATGGTGCACAGGGCCCTGATATTTCAGTTATTCCAAGCTTGGCTCTGCAACAGGTAGAGATATTACGTGATGGAGCTGCTGCCCAGTATGGCTCTGATGCAATTGCCGGAGTCATGAACTTTGTGCTGAAAGATGACAATGCCGGTGGTGTAGTCAAAGTAAGAATTGGCCAGTATAAAGAAGGTGATGGCGATTCAATTCTAGTGACTGGTAACTTCGGTGTGCCCCTGGGCGAGAAGGGTTTCGCTAATATTACCTATCAATTCAAAGAATCTGACGCTACAAGTCGCAGTATTCAAAGAGGTGATGCGGCAGCAATAGAAGCTGCGGGTTTACCTGTTGCAAACCCTGCACAAATTTGGGGTTCACCAGAAATTAGTGACGATATTAGTATTTTTGGAAATTTTGGCCTTGACCTGTCTAACGATGCTGAAGCTTACCTATTTGCCAACTATTCAGAACGTCATGTTGAAGGCGGCTTCTTCTTCCGTAACCCTCTAACACGTTCAGGTGTTTACCTTGGTGAGAGATTTTTGAATGGAGAATGGGTAAGTCGTCCACGACCAGGTCCTGACCGTGGTGCTTGGGATCAATTACCCGGTACAATTCTTGTCGGCGATATGGAAGGGGGTGATTCTGCACAACGCTGTTATGATCTCCTGCCTGGAAACGGTAGAGTTAACATCGTCAATAATATACCCGATCAAGCAGCTTTAGACATTTTGCAAGCCAATAATTGTTGGGCCTTCAATATGCTCTTTCCTGGAGGATTCACACCTCGATTTGGTGGTGATGTCATCGACAGTGCAATCACTGCTGGAACGAAAGGCTACTTCAAAAACGATATAAGTTACGACTTCAGTGGGACTATAGGCCGTAGTGAAGTTGTCTTTAGGCTGTTTAATACTGTTAATGCATCTATGGGTTCAAATTCACCCACTGTTTTTAACCTTGGTTCTTATATAGAACTGGATAAATCAGCCAATGCCGACTTCACCCAAGAAATACAGGTAGAAGGTTGGGATTTCCCTCTGCAATTAGCCTACGGGTACGAATATAAGAATGATTCCTTTGAAATTGTTGCTGGGGAACCGGCCTCTTTTGAAGTAGGACCTTTATATAGGCAAGGTTTTAGTGTTGGCTCTAATGGTTTTGGAGGCTTTCAAGAGGCTTCTGCTGGTGTTAACAGTCGTCATAATCATGCTCTGTACCTTGACATAGAAGCACAAGTTTCTGACACTGTGCTGATCGGTGGTGCTGTTCGTACCGAAGATTATTCAGATTTTGGTAGCACATTCGACGGCAAATTAACCACTCTAATTAACTTAACAGATGAAGTATCATTTCGTGCTTCAGTAAATACTGGGTTTCGAGCGCCAACAGCAGGACAGGCAAATATTCATAATGTAACTTCTGGATTTTTTGAGAATATTCGATCTGATCGGGCAACTCTTCCACCCACACATCTAGCAGCAATCTACGTTGGAGCCACAGCCTTAGAACCTGAGGAATCAAGAGCATTTTCATTTGGTTTTGTTGCTAAAATGGATAATCTATTTGCAACACTAGACTTTTTTCAAATTAATGTGGTTGATCGCATCACCACAAGTCAGACATTTCGTCTAGATGATGATGATAAGAGAATACTGGATCAACAAGGCGTAGCAGACGCACTGACTCTTGATACTATAAGATTTTATACGAATGCTTTCGATACCACAACTGAAGGCATCGATTTGGTAGTAAACTACAGTTTGGATCTTTGGGGTGGCACTACTAGTCTTGCTCTTGTTTCGAGTTACGTTACAACTGAGGTTATTAGATCGGATCCAATTACTGTTAATGATCTAAGAATATTTCAACTTGAAAACGCTCTACCAAAGACTAGAAGCAGTTTCACTGTTAATCATCAACAGGATGACTGGCGTTTGACTGCACGCCTAAACTACTATGGTTCTTATACTGAGACTCACTTGGGTGTTCTAGCGTTATTAATTGAATCTGAAGCAGAAGTTACAGTTGATCTATCAGTGACTTACGACATAAATCAAGCATTCACCATAACTGTTGGCTCTCAAAATTTATTTGATGAGCATCCTGAGGTAAATGAAGACTTTGGTAGATTTGTTGGCGCTAAATACTCTACAACTTCACCTATGGGATTTAATGGTGCTTACTACTATGCTGAGCTGACATACAACTATTAAGACACAGCCTCATTGGTAGTCTTTCAAAAACTAAGTTAATAAACAAGTCAGATACTCAGCAAATATGATAAATTTTAACATCATGATCGAAATGTTCGTTGTTGCCTCTGTAGCCATCGGCGTTCTAGGTTCCTATTTAACTCTAAATAAAATATGGACACGAAAGAGCGATAAAAATGTTGCCAAAAGCGTCTCCATTTTTGCAGCGATTCTTGGCATTTTTTCCACCATCCCTTTTCTTATTAAGTACGGTCTAATCGATGCAGAATATAAAGGTGCGGTCAAAGCGCTAGTTAGTATTATAGTCGGTGTCGTATTCCTATTAATTGGTAGTGGATACTGGGTCCGTAATCGTAAAAAGCCAGAAAGTTTATGGTCCAAATTTAAGAAAGCAATGAAATTAGAAAAACAAGAAGCTGGCGATCTTGTCAAGGCGCTTTTAATGCCTTCTGGTGCCAATAAAATGCTCAACATACTTCGTCAACTGGCTTTAATAGACAATCGAATCGACGAAAAAGAGTTTGCCTTTATTGATATGTTTGCTAAGTCATGGAATATCCCTTTTGAACGAAGTGATTTAAATACTGTACGCAAAGATCATTCAACGGAAGCCGGTTATATAGAACTAAGGTTTAGTGTTACTGACTATTTAAATATTGAGCCACCGGTTGAACAAAGCGCACATCTTAGAGATGTATTGAACGCACTAGCCAAGGCTGATAAAAAAATATCGGAAGAAGAAAAATTTGTATTAAACGAAATTAATGCCACTTTAGATAGTTATGCTAATAACCAAACCGATCAGGTTCAATTTGAAGTAGTTATTGCACCTCAAAGCGGTGATCAAGAAGATCTTATAAAAAGTATACTTCCCAATTTAATACTCAGCTCTAACAGTGGTGGTAAAGGATATGTTGTAGGCAGTTTTTATTCATTTGAATTTGCAAAAATGGTTTGTAAAAAGTATCGAAGTTTAAATCTTTTTACTGCCGTCGAGTCTATAGAACTTAATGAAAAAAATATTGAGCTGTCAAGTTGACAATAAAATGGGTAATCAAGTACTGATTAATAGATGTTCATTTTCAAGACAAGCTCTTTATATCGCTTTTCCTGGTATACCGGTTTTAGAAAGGGACTCATCGTTATCCTCAAAATGGCGGCATCTTTTTGTTTATAGGCTATATCTAGCCAATCCAAACACTGTTCAACTTCATCTCGAAAACAATAAACCAATGCAATCCCAAAAGCACTATGATGAGCCGCAAGCTTGATGGCTGTGTCCAATTCTTCATCTGATTTTGTTTTGTCACCCATCTTTGAATAAGCCATTGAACGTATCATAGGTACTGTTTCTCTATCTAACATTTTATTACTAATCAACAGCGCCTGTTCATAATTACCGATGGCCAGTTCCACACGGGCATTCAATAACAACAAGTGACTTAAATCAGGTAAAATTGTCAATGCTTTTTCAACTTCTGCCAATGCCTGTTGATAATCGCCCTGGTAGAAATAAGCTCGTGAAACCACACCTAGGAGGAAGCGATGCACTGGATCAAGAGATTCAGCCTTCTGAGCATAAAGCAGTGCTTGTCGATGCTTACCCTGCATGGATTGCAAATTACTCAGCACTCCATAGAGCTCTGCAATGTTAGGATTTAGTGTAAGAGCGAATTCAAGATCAAGGCGAGAACCTTTGGAGTCAAAATCGAACCATAGCTTGTTAAGTGCCAAGTATTGATAAGCTATTGCCAGTTCAGGATCGATTTCTATAGCACGCTCAATAGCCATTCTGGCAATCTGAGGTCCTTCAGTGCGTGAAATCCTATCCACCTTTGTTAAGATATTAAGAACTATACCTCTATAGGCGTGAGCTAAGGCATAATTGTTATCCAATAGGATGGCATCATTAAAATATTTCAGTGTTGTCTGAATCTCATCATTACTCTTTGAATTATTTAAGTAATGTAAGCCTTTCAAGAAGGCTGTATGGGCCTCAGGAGTAACTTTGTGCATCACTGCTTTGAGAGCTGTAGAGTCTCCCATTAACTTAATTTTCAACACAGCAACTATTGCGGCTGAAAGTTCATCTTGAATTGCAAAAACGTCAGTGAGTTCTCGATCATAGGTCTCAGACCAGAGGTGACGATCAGAACTTGTTTCAATTAGCTGTGCGGTTATTCGTACCTTTGTCCCCGACTTACGAACACTCCCTTCTAATATATGGTTAACACCGAGTTGCTTTGCAACTTTTTTTAAATCAATATCTTTACCTTTGAAGGAAAAAGATGATGAGCGTGAGGTCACATGAAGATTGGGTATTTTTGACAGAACATTGAGTATCTCTTCCGAGATACCATCAGAGAAATATTCTTGTTCTGAGTCTGAAGACATATTCACAAACGGTAGTACGGCAATAGATGGTTTTACAGGTTCTTTAGTGGAAATTTCTTGCTGAGCAGTCTCACCTGAACTTTCTTCAATAACTGCTTCAATGGGCTGCGTTTGAAAGCGGCTTTCATAAATAAAATAACCGAGTGCTACAGCCATTAAACCAATGATAATGAAATCTAACTTACGACCAGAATGAGCAAAGACGGCTTCTTCAGAAGATAGGTCGGTTTCTTTCTTGATGCCATCTGGAGTAATCTCAAATGCCCACGCGAAAAATATCGCGAAAGGAAAGCCAATGGCACCAATGAAGAATACGAAGGTATTGACCCAGTCGGGCAAGTGTAATGCTGGAACCGCCTCAGAAGTAACCTGAACAACCACCCAAGTAAGCACCAGATAGGCAACTCCTACCTTAAATACATTACGTTCTTTGAGTTTCGTGAAAAATGGATCTGCCACACTATAATCCCATTATTCAAATAATTGTTTATCCATTGGAGTTGAATATACTGGTAATAGGAAGACATATCAAATATCGTGGACATGATGAACAGGTAGTCATCCTAGCTCCATGCGTCAACCTCAGCATCCCGTATCATTAGTTCTTTGCTCTATTAATTATTTCCATTGCGAGTAATTCGGCACCATCAATTAAATCAATATCTATTTTTGTCGTATTTGAATTTTCATGCACCTGCAAAAGCGTACTTAATTCCGTACAGGCAACAATTGCAGTTGAAAGATTTCGTTGCGCCATGCTATCGACTACTCTCAAAAACTGCTGATGGTTTGCAGCACTCAAATCTCCTGCCTTTACAGCCTTGATGACATCAAAAAG
>JAUUZN010000073.1 GCA_030589945.1 Gammaproteobacteria bacterium
ATTATGGGCGAACAGTAGTCTTGATGATCTTGATTATGTCGACTGTTGTTTTCTGGGCATTGTTTGAACAGTCTGCGGGCTCAATGACACTCTATGCCGATCGCGTGATGGATAGGAATCTGATGGGTACCGAATTAAAAGCATCCATGTTTGGCTCCTTAAATTCTGGATTTATCATGTTGCTGGCAATTCCGTTTTCTGCTTTATGGATTTGGTTAGCTAAGAAGAACCTAGAACCTGGAACTCCTGTCAAATTTGCTCTGGGCATTATCCAGGCGGGACTTGGCTTTGGCATGCTAGTTATAGGCGCTCAGTTCCCTGATGAATCTGGTAAGGTCGCAATGATTTGGATAGTTTTGGCTTACTTACTTCACACCATGGGTGAACTTTGTTTATCACCTGTTGGACTGTCTGCAGTGACAAAGCTATCTGTACCAAGAGTGGTTGGCGTCAGTATGGGAACCTGGTTCTTGGCGACTGCATTGGCTGAAACTGTTGCGACTCGCTTGGGTAAAATTGCTGCGATTGATACCAGTGGTATAGAGAATGCGAGTGTTGCCGAAACACTTGCTAAATATACAGAACTTTATGAGTTCTTATTATACTTTGGTGTGGGTTTTGGCATATTCATGCTGGTTATTTCACCGTTGCTGAAAAAAGGAATGCATGGCATCCACTAATTTTTCATAAATTAAGTGGAGCGCCTTTTTCCGTAACGACTATTTAGAGCTCTTATTTGAGCTCTTTTTTTATAGCTTTTTATTCTAAGAACAGGACCAATATTTATGAACATACGTTTGTCTGTATTCATCGCAATACTCATTATATTTGTACCCACTGTTATTGCTAAAAAGTTAACCGTTGAGCGATTGTATTCGTCGCCATCATTATCGGGACCGAGCATGCGTGAATTAAAAATTTCACCCGATGGTTCGCGAGTTACTTTTCTCAGGGGTAAAGATTCTGATTATGAACGGCTTGATTTGTGGGAATATCATATAGCCAGTGGTGAAACACGCATGTTGTTTAATTCAGACGATTTGCATGCTGGTGTTGAAGAACTTTCAGATGAAGAAAAGGCACGTCGTGAACGCCTGCGATTGAGCGGTACAGGCATTGTCAGTTATGAATGGTCAGAAGATTCAAAAGCATTATTTTTTCCTTTAGGTGGTGATATCTACTACTACAAAATGGGCGATAAAAAGGCGCATAAAATTGTCGATACACCTGAGTTTGAAACGGATATCAAGTTTTCGCCGAAAGGTAATTTCATTTCTTTTATTAGAGATCAAAACATTTATGTCTATGATATTAATTCTGGGAAGGAAACCGCATTAACTACTGAGGGTGGCGGAGATATCAAGTACGGTATGGCGGAATTCGTTGCACAGGAAGAAATGAGTCGCATGACAGGCTATTGGTGGGCTGCGGATGAATCAAAAATCGCCTTCACGCGCGTTGATGAAACACCTGTTGAGCAGGTCAGTCGAACGGAGATATATGCAGAAGAAATTAAAACGGTGACCCAGCGTTATCCTTTTGCTGGTAAGGCAAATGTTGAGATAGGTTTGGGTGTTATCGGTATAGACAGTAAAATTGTTCGTTGGGTCGATTTAGGTGATGATAAGGATATTTATCTTCCACGAGTTCAGTGGACTAAAGATAATTCCAAGGTATCTTTTCAATGGCAGAGTCGTGATCAAAAGCATCTAGTTTTAAACGTTTTTGATTGGGCTAAACAAAAAAACACAACCCTACTTGAAGAAAAAAGTGACACCTGGTTAAACCTCCACAAAGACCTAAAATACCTTAACAATGGCAATATGATCTGGTCGTCTGAAAAAGACGGGTTTAAACATATCTATCTTCATGATTCAAAAGGTAAACAAATTAGTCAACTGACCAAGGGTGATTGGGTGGTTGATAAGATTGAAAATATTGATGAGAAGAATGCTCGAATATACTTTACCGGCCGTAAAGATACGCCATTAGAAAGACATCTTTATTCAGTTTCTATGAAAACGGGTGAAGTCACAAAAATTACTAAACGTAGCGGTTTTCATTCAATTGTTTTTTCCAATGACAGTAAAAGTTATATCGATAAGTTTAGTTCGATCACTCAGCTCGAGCAAATTAGTTTGCATGACAACTCAGGTAAGCATTTAGTTTGGCTATCAGAAAATAAGGTCAATAAAAATCATCCACTATATGATTACAAAGATGATTTAATTGTTCCTGAGTTAAGTTCATTTATAAGTGATGACAACATAAAACTCTATTATCGAATCTACAAACCAGCCAATTTTGATGCAAAGAAAAAATATCCTGTTCTAGTCTATCTTTATGGTGGACCCCATGCTCAGATGGTCACCAACAGCTGGGACCGCAGATATTTTCTACAATACATGGCACAACAGGGTTATATCGTATTTACAGTCGATAATCGTGGTTCTAATTACCGAGGCAAAAAATTTGAAGATCCAATCTACAGGGCGATGGGTTCTATAGAAGTTGATGATCAGGTCAGTGGTGTGAAGTTCCTACATACTTTGCCATATGTGGATAAGGATAAAATTGGCGTCCATGGTCACAGCTATGGTGGTTACATGACATTAATGACCATGTTTAAGGCTCCCGAATATTTCAAAGTGGGTGTTGCCGGTGCACCAGTCACCGATTGGTCATTGTATGATACTTATTATACTGAGCGTTACATGGGTACACCTCAGGACGATACAGAGGCTTATAATGACTCTTCAGTGTTTCCCCATGTCTCACAGGATGTTGGGCCATTACTTATTTATCATGGAATGGCTGATGACAACGTCCTATTCAAAAATAGTACTAAGCTCTACAAGGTGTTACAGGACAATAACATCCAATTTATGGCGATGGATTATCCGGGTAAAAAACACAGTATTCGAGGTAAAAAAACAGGGATGCATCGGCTCTATTTGATACGTAACTTTTTTGATTTACATTTTGGTTTAAAACGCTAGTCGTTTAATCGAAAGTTTTAGAATTTGAATTTGTTGCCAAAATCGTAAAATGTGATATAAAGCACACTTAAATTAGACATGTAGTCTATACTGATTGGGTGAAGACGTTTTTTATTTGTGCTTTAGCCGTATAAAAGAAAGTCTAAATGACTGATTTTATAAAGTATTTTATTGTTTAACAGGTTAACAAATGAACATTGATCAATCGCAAATAGATAGTCCAACAGCGAGCATGCACAGTGAACTACTGATGCAAATCAATCGACGTGATATTCATATCACCGATCGTCATGCGAACCCACATTTTGAAATAGCCGCTTGGCTAACACTCAAAAATACAGAACAACTGCCAGCACTTCTCGTCGTAGAGTATCGAGATACTAAAAGCACCCATTGGAAAATATTAGACACCGCAACCATTCGTTCAGTCAAGGGTACGGTATTACTGTCAGGTGCAGTAGATGCTGAGGTTAACCATATTCAAGAGATAAAAGTATTTTTCTGCCATCCAAGCCCTTTCATTTCATGTGAGGTGGGCGAGCTAAGGTTTAATAATGAATTGATTCATAGTGACTATCTAGAACAGTTTAACGTTGCCTGAATGAATTGACCTAAATGCTGAGTTTTAGTGCTTGGTTTGAGAATATAAAACGCTATTGTTTCGACCTAAACCTTTTGCAGTATACAGGGCATCATCTGCACGTTTTAGCCATTCATCAGTATCATTACAACTATCATCGAGTTCTGAAATACCTAGGCTAACTGTAACCTTAAGTTCAAGATCATCATATTTTACTACGGATTTTTCAATTGATTTTCTGAGTCTCTCTGAAAATATTAAGGCACTCTGTTCAGTGACATTGGTTAAAATGATGACAAATTCCTCACCCCCATAACGTCCTGAAAAATCGGTCCCACGTTGGTTATCAGTCAATATATTAGCGACATCTTTAATGACCTCATCACCCGCAGGATGACCATGTGTATCATTAACATTTTTAAAATGATCGATATCAAACATGATCAGCACTCTAGGAATCTTGTCACGATGAAATCGTTTGTACTCAAGGTTTAAACATTCTTCCCAATGACCGCGATTTGTTAGGCCAGTAAGAGCATCGGTGCGAGATAACTTTTTGAGCTCAATATTTACATTCTGTAACTCTTTCCTCTGGCTTGCAATGTCTGTGACATCATAAATAATGATACAAACCCTGTCGACATTGCCATCAATTGAGTTAAGAGGGACTATGGAAATGTTTTGATACATGTAGGGTTCTGAACCAGTAATAGGTCGGTAATTATTAAATTTAAATAGGTAGGGGCGTTGTTCCCAAGAACTAAATGCGCGATTGTTTAATTGAAAAACAGAATCAATTTTCTTCTTTAACCAGTTTAATTTTAGTTCAGGATAGAGATCAAAAATGGATGAGTCTCTAATTGACTCTGAAGAACGAGCACTGTGGTTCTCCATAAAAGTATTCCATACATTAATTTCGTACTTTGAATTCAGAACAATTAAACCGGCATCCACTGATTGAATCATATCAATCAACCAATGGAAGTCGGTCATATCAAAGGCATTATTGCTCATCTATTCATCCACCAAATATTGGACAAGTTCATCAAGTGTAGTAAGAGAATCTTCTGTAAACAGAAGGAGTAGGTCACAACTAATGTTGTAATCCGAAATTTTGTAATTCACTTCAATAGCTAATGTTTTCGTCCAATGTTTTGCATTAGTACTGATCATGTTCGAGACTTTTCGATGTTGTCCCAAGATCATAGGATGGCCTTGGCTAAAATTAATGTTGAGTTGTTCCCCGATCCCTTTTAAACAGGCCCCCGTCAAGATATTTGCTACGTCCATGACTAATTCTCGTTCGACACGATCATCAATTTCACCCTCATGCTTCATCAAGGATGCAATGTTTTCAATTCCAGCATCATTAAAGAGGATGATCGCTTCACCTGCAATGCCTTGGCCAATAAAGCCTTGGCAAACGGCAGAAGCAGCTTCTTCTTCGGCCAAAGACAATGCCATATTAATTTCACTGACTTCAATGATATTAACATTAGGAACTGGCAGCGTGATAAAGACATCTAGCATTTTTGCCAATAGATCCGCAGCCTGGCCCATTCCAACATTGGTGATTTCTTGGTAGCAATCGATAAAATCTACACGAAAATTAGTATTTTCGATGGTTGCGTTTAATGTTTTTTTAGTCTTTGTTGATTTCTTTAATGCCGGATCAGGTATGCCACTGATAATTCCGTAATCAACAAGAACCTTAAGGAGATGCTCAATATCAATAGGTTTTTTAATAAATTCTACTGCACCAAGTGCTTTAACTCGTTTACGAGCTTCAGGTTGAATATCTCCTGAAACAACGATGACCATTGTATTTAAATCTTCATCACGAATAGCCTGTAAGACTTCGTAGCCATCCATTTCTGGCATGTTCAAATCAAGAAACATCAACTCACCGAGACCCTTTCTTAGTGCTTCAACACCTTCGACTCCATTGGCAGCAAAATGGATGTCCATATCGAAATTAGCAGGCAGACTTTTGGCGAGTTGCTTCCTAGCTAGGTTAGAGTCGTCACAGATGAGTACGGAAGAAATCATTTTTGCTTAAATTAGGCTCTTTGATTCAAATGAATAAATCTAAATATAAGGTCATAACAATTTATGAAGCTATACATTAATCATAGTACATTTATTAGTATAAGAGGACTAAAAATGTTAATTAGCTGCAAATTTAATAGGGTGAAAGATCAAAACTCATGGTAATGAAGTGATCAACAACGGATAGAATTGATTGATCAACATTAATAAATTGCAATCCTATCTGTACCTTTTCATCGTCAACAAAATTACTCTTAATCACTGTAGATATTATTTGATCGCCTTCAAGACCTGGTAGTGAAATAGCAAACTTAAGTTCAGATTCTTCTCGCGTTAGTTTAATTTGTTCGATGGATAGAGATTCTTTTTTAATTTGGAAGTGGCAACCCGTGCGACTAATGTCTGCAACGGTACCTTTTAATTCATTACCTTCCTGATAAAGCCTTGCTGGTAGCAAGCATTTCACTCTTTGACTCTTTCTGATTTCTTGCTTCTGTATTTTTTCAGGATATTGTATAAACAAAAGGTTGTCAGGATCGACGATGAGTTTAATAACGTTTGTTTGAAATCCAAAAACTGCGCCCCTAGAAATACAGCGTATATTTGCTTTATTGCCTGAAGATAGGGCATCAGTATCTATACTGTTATAAAGTTTTTCTGGTAGATGAAAAATAATATATTGATTAGGTCGTTGTCCAATAAGGTTTAGTTTAATTCGTTTCTCTAGACCAGGAATTTCAATTTGCATTTCTGTGCCAATTTCTGAACTTAACATGGTTGTCGCTTCAATGAAGTTTTTCGTGTTTTGTTCGGTCATATTTTAGTAAACCCTAATTTTAAATTGTTATCATTTTCAGTTTAACTATAGTCGAAGTTTGTATGATGCCCAATAATTATGTTGCAATAGAGTAGATACTGACTCAAAGGCAAAAAATCGCTAAAGATGTCGACCTGTATATAGAAGATTTTAAGGGTTTTGTTTAAAATAGACTAAAATATAGTCGACGGTGTCGGTTACTAGAGCACTGAATGAGTCTATTTCTAGAAATGATACATTTAGAAATTAAAGAATTAGGAAAGATACATGCTATTTAAAGAAACTAAATTAATCATCATTCTGATTTTATTAAATTTGTATTCTATTGTGCCAATATTTGCAACGACAACAACTTCTACGAAAGATCGTGCAATAGCTAACAAAGAAGAAATAATTTATTGGATGATCAAAAATGAACAATTAGAAGAAAGTGCTAGCCCGTATGAAAAACAACAGGCATTAAAAACTTACCTGAAGCGAGCTGAGAATGGCGGATATAGACTGCCACCAAATTTGGCCATGCACCAGGCTGAAATTAATCGTAAAAAAGCATTAAATAAGAGTGAGCAGAAAGAACTTACAGTTTCTACATCAACTTTAAAAGTAAAAAATGTACAGAATAAAACTGTTAATATTTTAGCGGTCCTCATCGATTTTCCAGATTTACCCTATGATGATAACCGGCTCACTTCATCCGATAGCAACATGTATTACAGCGATTATAATCGGGCTCATTATCAACAATTAATTTTTTCAAATAATGGCTACCTTGGGCCATCAGGGCAGAGTTTGAAATCTGCTTATCAATATTACCAAGAGGTCTCTGGTAATACATTGTTTATGCAAGGTACCGTGATTAACTGGGTTACAGCAGCTAGTAATGCAGCAGTCTATGGTGCCAATGACCCCGACGATGATGACAACGATATTGATGTGAAATCACTCGTTAGAGAAGCTATCACTCAAGCAGTTAACGCTGGTGGATTTAATTTAGCGGACTATGATGTTGAAGATCAATTTGACAGGAATGGCAATGGCATCACTAATGAGCCAGATGGCATAATCGACCATGTAATGATATTTCACTCAAGTCAGGGTGAAGAAACGGGAGGCGGTGTTCTAGGTGATGACGCGATTTGGTCACATCGAGGGTTTGTCGATTCAACTACCTGGGGATATACCATACCAGGAACTAATTATGCTGTTATGGGATATACCATTGAACCTATTGATGCTGCAATTGGTGTGGTGGTTCACGAGTTTGGCCATGATTTGGGAGTTGCCGACGAATACAATACCGATAGTTCAGAATCAGCTGATGGCTCACCGGTGGGCTTTTGGTCGGTTATGGCTGTTGGTACTTGGGCAGGAGCATTGCCAGGTTCTGAACCTACAGGATTTAGCCCTCTGGCAAGTGATTACTTTCAACAGCAGTTTGATGGCAATTGGACCGATACAAGAATTGTGACATTGCCAGAGTTAACAGCCAATTCTCAGACAGTTACATTGTCTGAATCTAGCAATAAAGATGCAGCCCAGAATTTAATTAAAATAGAGATCCCTAATCCAACGATTGATTTTTTTCCGCCCTTTACCGATGAATATCAGTATTACTCGAACGATGGAAATTTGAAGAATAATAGTCTGTCATTTCAACTGACAATTCCTTCTGGTTCTTCAATGGTACTCAGAATGAAAGCACATTGGAATATTGAGTTAGATTATGACTATGCACGAATATTAGTGAATGGGACCGCGCTTGCAGGCAGTCATACTTCAGTTAATAACCCAAGGCAGTCTGGCATTAGCAATTATATAACGGATATCTCGAAAGACCTTCCTGATGCGACGGGCGATGAAGGCTGGGTTGATTTGAGCTTTGATGTAACCACTTTTCAAGGACAAACAGTCAGTCTCAGTATGGAGTACGTGACAGACCCTTTTGTCGGTGGGTACGGTTTTGTGGTGGATGACATCGAATTAGTTGCTGACGGAGTGACTTCATATTTTGATGGTGCTGAGATCGATGGTAGTGTGACCTTATCTGGATTTTCTAGAGTAGGGGGAACACGGTTAGGCGATGATCAGGCTTACTGGATTCAGATGCGAGGACATCAGGGGGCAGATGAAGGATTGTCTGCTGAAAATTATCAAAAAGGCATGCTAGTTTGGTTTGATGATCCTAATTACTCAGATAATCATGTGAATGTTCATCCTGGTCATGGTTTTATTGGCGTGGTAGACGCCCGTCAGGTAATACTATCATCAGGCGGACTCAATGCCTCATCAACCACTCAGGTAAGAGATGCTACCTTTAGTTTTTATGATAGTGCGACATCCAGTATATTCTCCGATGCCGATGATTACAGTACTTCAGAGCAGCCTTCTTCGGGTATGATTTTGTCTAACCTTGGTCTAAGTTTTAGTATACAGACTCAAGCAACCGATAGTTCCTCTGCAGATATTCTATTATCCGTAGCAGGAAATTATGTCCCACCATCAGCTGCATTTACAACATCGACCAATAATTTAACAGCAAACTTTACCAATACATCTTCAGGTGGAGAGGGGGCGTTAACGTATAGCTGGAGTTTTGGTGACGGAACGTCCAGTTCAGAGACTTCGCCTACACATCTTTATTCAAATGCCGGAACCTATTCGGTGTCATTAACAGTGACGGACAGTTTAAGCAATTCTCATACGACTAGTTCTTCAGTGGGTGTAACCAGTCCTGCATTGCCCCCACCTACAACTTCAAAAGGGGGTGGTGGAGGTTCCATGGGAGTGCTAATTTTAGGACTAATGATGTTTATTTCTCGTTTGAAGAAGAGCTGGCATCCACTAGAAGTCAGAGATTGGCGAGTGCATTAACCTGATGTTTGGCGAAGTTGATATTCTTTGATGTTCGCCTTGAGGAATCGTGCTCGTTTGCTTCTTGGTGGTAACTTATTGGCAATATCGATGTAACTATTAATATTATCTTCATTGAGAAAAGGAATGATCTGACTAGCAATTTCACGAGCGACGTAAAAGCTTCCAGTGACTAAGGAGCTTTGTAAAAGGGATTTTATTTCATCTCCAAGTTGTGGGTAGCGTTGTAATTCTATTAATGATTGGTTCATTATTTTTGCATCAAAACTATCCTCTAGCACATTAATGAGTGCTTGACCGGTTTCTAAATCGGCGGGTTGTGCTGACATTAGATTTATCGCTTTTTCTTGCACATGGCCATCTGGGTAATTGAGAAACTGTTTAACCATTGCCAAGGATTGGGCATCATAATAATTATTATCCAAATGTAAGTCGAGGTATTGTTGAAGTTTTTCCGCCAACATATTACCCAATAAAATTGAAGCGGCTCTCGGATCAGAATTATCTTCAGGGCAGCTATCTGTCAGTTGACAATTTAATAGAGCGTTGAGCTCATCGCTGAGTTTAAGACGTTTTTGGGTTGCTTCTTCACCTAGATCCTCTGATGAATTGGTTTCTATTGTTGAAAGATCTTCAGCGATGTTATGACTCTCTTTGTTTGACATCTCCATTGTCACACCAATGTTTTCCGAAGATGGTAGGCTGAGTTGTAACCCAACATCCTCATCTTTATTTTTAAGTAAATATGTTACAAGTCCAACAAAGAAGGTAAGACTAATAACTAAGACCAAAATATTTTTCATAGCGTAATTTTCACACTCATGGAATTAAGCACAGTTTTGGTGAACCTTGTTTTTGAAATCACTGTTTTGGAAGTCGCTGTTATCATATGGATTATACAAGTATAGAATAGTCATAGTATGGATTGTTATACCATATATCAATAGAGTCACTAGATTCTAGTTGAATTGAGACTTATAATTCAAGCTAGAAAATTAACTAATCACTGTTACTTAAAAGAGATAATGCGTGACGATTCACTCTCTAAAAGTCCAATTAATATGGTTATTGCTCCTCATTATTGTGGGGCAATTTAACGTCTTTGCTGGTCCCAATGATACCGATGATTTTTACCTATGCGCGCATAAGGTTGAAGGGAGTTGGGGACAGTTTGGTCGGATCCCAAAGGCCTGTGATATTAATCCTTTTGGCTCTCCTGAATTTGTAATTGCTAAAATGTTAGTGAGCATCTTTGATGATAACGTTGACAGAACTGCAGAGACGTCACGTTATATGGACCAGATGAATGCAATCATCAAAGCGTCGGCAGAATACTATCTGACAACACGAAAACCAACAGTCAGCGCTGAAGAGATTACCGCTTGGAAACAAGCAATACTTTCAGTAGCCACTGTTGAGTCTTATTGGAGTCACTATCGTTTAGCATCCGACTCAAGATTAAAGATGATTCGAGGTGATTCAGGTCATGGTCATGGGATGATGCAAATTGATGATCGTTGGCACTTCACAGCCATTGAAGATGGTGTAGGGTGGCAACTCTTTGAGAACATGCTTTACAGCTTTGAAATCTACTTTGCGGCTTGGCAAGACGCCGTTGGACAATCATGTCTAAATGACGCAACCAACTGGCGTGATCGCTCGCGGTCCGCCTACTCAGCCTATAATGGTGGGCCGACCAAATTATGTCGGTGGCAGGATAATCCGGGTGAATGGGTTCAGGATACAAACTTTGCAAACCTATATGATGATAAACCTTGGATAGCAAAAATTAATAACCCCGAATTAAATTCAGCTTTAGATGTCATTTGTTTTTTAGAGGGTGAAGTTGATTGTCTACCCATGGAAAATAATTCTGTTGAAGCTTCATGGGATTATCAACTCCTTTCTTTGGTTCCTTCAGCTACAGGCGATGCCAGGGAGTGCTTGTTTTATGGAGGAAGCTTTCACTGCGTTGATCAGGCACAAGATATTATTTGTGTGAGTGTGTTGCTCGATTATGTCGCCAGAGAAACATCCCTTACAGTGCTGCAATCGGACAGTGAGTTCTACTCCGTGACAGATTATGAACGACATGCTTGCCTAGCGAATACTGAATCTAGTTTTAAAGTTACTGATACACTCAGGTCAATACAATCAATCACAATTCGAACCACACCGGGTGGTGCCACTACGGGTAAGGCGACTCAGTTAAATCGATATTATCAAATATTAGATATCGTAGTATCAGGGCAACAAGATAGTCAGTATCGTTACTACAAGATTAATGCTGATGGCACAGAAGGCTATATCTATGCAGGCGATAAAGACAATTATTTTGAGTGGGCTACCCTCGCAGAACATGCTGATTTAATTGATGTAATAATTCCTATAGAGTCAGATAAAATAAAAATCATTGCAGCAAATGGCCTATTACTACGGCAGAGTATTGAGTCAGATTCTGAGATTTTAAAAACGATCCCGAAGGATACCGAAGTTATCATTGAAGAGACTGTAGTGGTTAATTCTGACAATGCTATCTACTACAAAATCAATTATGAAACGGTAGAGGGATGGAGCTATGGTGGTCATCTTATACCAGAATCAACACTTGAAGATTGGGCAACGATAGTAAAGTCATCTCCACCTATTCCACCAGTAACTCCGCCACCTACATCAAACTCAAAAGGTGGCGGCGGTTCAACGGAATTGTTAAGTATTCTTCTCCTTAGTTTGCTATTAACTCGATATAAATCCCATATTTGATGTATCAATTTAGAGATCTAACGCTGATAATTACCTTAGGTGTTATCTGGCGAACTACTTCAAGGAATTTATGATGCACAAAATAAAGAGCAATGGGGTTGAATTTGGCGACTTGGCACTTCGAATGCGCCAGTGGAGAAAGGCTATACACCAACATCCTGAAACCGCTTATGAAGAGGTTGTTACTGCTCAGTTAGTCAGCGATATATTGACTGAATACGGCATCGAACATTATAAAAATATTGCTGAAACGGGGATTGTTGCGGTATTAAAAAATGGCACTTCGAATAATTCCATTGGGTTACGAGCCGATATGGACGCGCTTGATCTTGATGAAGAAAATCAATTTTCACATCGCTCAAAGATAGATGGAAAAATGCATGCCTGTGGTCACGATGGGCATACTTCAATGCTATTAGGTGCAGCCTGTAAACTCTCAATGGACAAAAATTTTGATGGCACAGTCTATTTTATTTTTCAGCCTGCAGAAGAAGTAGAAGGTGGGGCCCAGAGAATGATTGAAGAAGATCTCTTTGGGCGATTTCCAATGGATGCAGTCTTTGGGATGCACAATATGCCAAAACATGCCGTTGGTAGTTTTGCTATTTGTTCGGGACCTATGATGGCAGCCTTTGGTACTTTTGAATGCGAGATAAAAGGCATCGGCATGCATTCATCAATGCCACATTTAGCCACTGACCCCATTGAAATAGGTGCTGAATTATTGAAACTTTGGAAGGCAATATTGTATGAAGCTGTGGATCCTTTTGAAAAAGCAGTGATCAGTATTACACAATTTAATTCGGGTACGACGCAAAATATATCACCTGAAACAGCAACACTAAAAGGTTCTACGCGGTGCTTTTCTGCTGAGGTTGCGGTACTCATGAAATCTAAGATGAGAAAAATTGCGATAGCCCATTGTATGAGTAAGGGGGCGAGCTGTGAATTTAAATTTCGTCAAGCCTATCCAACGTTGGTTAATGAGTCAGCCTGTACCGAGTTCGCTGCAGATGTTGCAACGGAATTGGTTGGGGCAGGATCTGTTGATAGAAATCTAAAACCTTTATTTAGCTCTGAAGATTTTGCCTGCATGCTGCATGAAAAACCAGGTGCCTATATCTTAATTGGAAATGGAGTTGATTCTGAGGGAGGTTGTATGATCCACAACCCTAATTATGATTTCAATGACGAAATTTTAGAACTTGGAGCTTCCTATTGGGTCAATCTTGCCAAGGCCTATTTAAAAAATCCTGTTTACTAGAATCTCAAATCTTTGCCACTACAAAGAAAACTCAATTCGTGGCTCAGATTTTTTATCAAGCGTGGCTTTTGGGGCACAAAGTAGAATTCTAGATGATTCAATATCATGGCTTACAATGGTGTTCTTGAATTCATTCATTCTTTTCTTAGAAAGATTCTTTAGATAGGCTAGTTTTTCTACATCATCATCAAATTTTTTCTTCGAACTTAATAGATCATTTTGAGTCGAGATAGCACAGGCTTTAACCGTTGTTTTCTTTTTATCCTTAAGTAATTTTACAAATTGAGAAATGAAGATGGTCTGCTCTTCAGAAACTTGCGACTGTCCAGACTGATAGATGAGATCTTCAAATCTTGTTTTGAGAATAAACTCACCTGCAGATAATGTAATTTGAACAATTTCAGCATAAGGTACAAAGGTATTAATGAGGTAGGTCGTTGCTGCAGACTGAATCGCCTTTTGTGTGATCAGATTGATGAAACTTCCAAATCCAAAGGTGGGGCTATCAATATCGCCCTGCATGGGAATGTCTAACTCAAGATTGTCATCATCGTCTTTAAGGACGCCGAGCGCCATGTTGAGTGGCATGGCCGTCGACTCACTCAGGCTATTATTGTCATAATCTTCTGCTGAGGTGAGTTGTAATCCACGAATTTTAATTTGTGTTGTCCCATCGATTTGTGAATCAACGATCTTAACTTTAAGTGTTGTATCAAGCTCGCCACTATCAAATTGAAGCCCTAATAGATCACCAATGTAACTATTAATGGGTGGTAATGAAAATTCGTTGAGGGTTGTTTTAAGTTCCAGGTTTGTCTTTTCGCTAAATGGCTTAATGTAACCTGAAAAATCAAAGTTGGTAAATTGATTACTCGTTCCGCTTAATTTAAAAGGACTCTCTTGCGTTATCAAATTGCTATTAATGTTTTTAAGATAAAATTCCTTTAGTTTTATATTTTGCTC
>JAUUZN010000158.1 GCA_030589945.1 Gammaproteobacteria bacterium
AATAACAAAGTCGAGTTTTCTGCCGGTATGGGCGGTAATCGATTCTTCAGTTGTAATTTCAGATTCTTTTTTGACCCCATCGGGAGTTATTTCAAATGCCCAAGCAAACAATAACGCAAAGGGAAAACCTAGAAATCCAAAAAAGAACACGGCAGTAATGATCCACTCGGGAAGATGAAGAGCAGGGACGGCAGTGTCCGTAATCTGAACCACCACCCAAGCGAGTACCAGATAAGCTAAACCTACCTTGAAAACATTCCGTCGTTTAAGCTCGCTAAAAAAAGATTCACTCAAGTTCTGTTCACTCCGTTTTTAACAACTCATCCGCTTTTAATAGCTCGTCCAACAGGGCAACAATTTCATCCCGCGTGTATTCATAGGGCTGATCAGAATTCAGTTGAATTAATCGAGTTAGAAGCATTTTCATAGTGATGTCTGCTCCTCCTTTATTTGGAGAAACCATGTAGCGCATTTTTGGCTTATCACTCATCATTAAATGCATGACAGCCTCGGCAACCTCATCGGGTTCCTTGAGTTTATCGTTGCCTTCTTTTGCTTTTTGCAGCTCTACGTTTTGTTCGTCAGTAAGCTGTTGGTTGAGTTCATAGCTTCCTGTGAGTCTAAACAGGGTAAGTTTTTCGCGGATTTTTGATTTGAAACCACCGGGATCAACAATGCCTACATGAACGCCCGATTCTGCTAAATCGGCTGCTAATGATTCTGTATAGGCTTCAACCGCAAATTTACTCATACTGTATGCACCACTGAATGCACCAGTGACGTAACCTGAAATTGAACCAATAATAGAGGTTCTTCCCTTACTTTCTATCAGCATAGGGATGAAAGCTTTATTCACGCGATGAGGTCCCATAACATTGACATCATGTATCCAGAGGATATCTTTATCTGCCATTTCGGACATTCTGCTGAACACCCCAACGCCAGCATTATTCACAATGCCGAATAGACCACGTCCCTGTTTTGCAACAAATTTGACTGCTGCATCGATCTCGGATTGCTTAGTGACATCAAGACGTACGGAACTGGTATTTTTCATCGCATCGAGACGTTTTAGATCGGCATCTTTTCTAGCACCGGCATAGACATAGAAGCCATTTTTAATAAGATACTCTGTTACTTTAAGGCCTATTCCACTGCTAGCACCGGTAACAAGAACCGCTTTCTGCTTTTCTTGTTTTGCCTGTAGAGAAATAGGTGCCAGTAGCAATACTGCTATCGCAGCAAAGATGAGAGTTTTCATATGAGTCTCCTATTATTATTCGGTAATTCCTTCTGCTCGAATAATGTACTGCTTATGAGGATTGATAGCAATCAACTAATAGTTATTTATGCTGTCGTTGCTTATCACGGATCGCTTTAAATTCAGTGCCTTCGTTCCACTCGGGCCAGTCTGAACTATTGACAATATCTTTTCCTGTTAGAAAGAATAATCGCAAGTCTTCAACAGCACCACTCATATCCCATGATGGTAGGTACTCATCAGAAGGTTGGTGATAATTATTTGCTACGAAAAGTTCAGCCATCTTATGGCCGTATTCTTCACCTTTTTCTATATGGTCATAGCCCATATCAGCATAAAGCATTGGCACGCCTAATTTTGATAGTTCAAAATGATCAGAGCGATAAAAATAACCTTTCTCAGATTCAGAATCTGCCTTTAGTACTCTGTTTTTTAATTTTGCATTTTTCAATAAATAATCTTGAAGCTGGCTCATACCATGACCAATCACCACCATATCATGGGTTGGACCATAGTAATTTAACCCGTCCATATTAAGACCGCCAATGGTGTTTGCAAGTGGGAACAGTGGATTTGCGCCATAATAGGCTGAGCCAAGAAGCCCTTGTTCTTCAGCGGTCACCGCTAAAAATAGTACTGAACGTTTTGGTTTAGCGGGGAGTGTTGCGAATGCTTTTGCAATTTCAAGCAAGCCAGCGGTGCCCGTGGCATTATCGAGTGCGCCATTATAAATTCCGTCACCTTCAATGGAGTCATCAGTGCCAAGATGATCCCAATGAGCCATATAGATAAATACTTCATCTGGAGATTCACTGCCTTTGATGTAGGCGGCTACATTTTGTGAATCAACGGTATCAATTTTATTGTTGATGGTTGCCGATGCTGTTAAATTCATCTCTATAGCTTTAAACCCACTGGTTTGAGCGGCTTGATACATTTTTTCTAAATCAAAACCAGCCATAGTAAATAGCTTTTCTGCGCTTTCTGTTGTAATCCAAGATTCTATCTCAGACAGTTCAGCGCCCTTATCGGGAAGCACCATATTAAAGGCAGGGCCTGCCCAACTTGTGCTAACGGTTGCCCAAGGATAAGCGGCGGGAAGAGTCTTGTGGATGATGATTGCTGCAGCGGCGCCTTGACGTGCGGCTTCATCATATTTGTAATCCCAGCGACCATAATAGGTCATGGCATTACCATTAAATAAGTTTTCATCTTGAGTTGCGAAGCCGGGATCATTAACCAGCATCACTACCGTTTTACCTTTTACATCAATGCCTGCATAATCATTCCAATTGCGTTCGGGTGCATTAATTCCATACCCGACGAACACTAAAGGGCTGTCGCTGATGGAAACAGACTTAACCTGTTTACGAGTCGATACCATCTGATCGGATGAATAGTTCAAGACGAGATCATCAGAATGACCGCCTTTAATGGTTAAACTTGGTTGATCAAGGGCTTCTACTGAAGTCAGTGGAACCGCCTGTGTGTAGCTTTCGCCATTGGCTGGTTCTAAGCCTAATTTTATAAACTCGTTTCTAAGATATTCAACGGTGAGTTCTTCACCCTTTGTGCCTGGAGCGCGTCCGCCGAATTCATCTGATGCGAGAATCTTAACGTGTCCCACAAGAGAACTTTCAGAGATGGCTTGTTCGCCCTTTGCCTCATGAGCAATGGACGGTTTTTTTGATGCTGCATAAGTTGCAACGGATGCGAATATTACACACAGCAATAATAACTTAGTACTTTTCATTGGTTAACCCTTTCTTTGATTCAAATGTTTATTACACAGCCTTTTTAGGAATTAACGGCTTTGTTATTTTATTGAATTTGGTTTCAAAACTAGACCCGAAAACTTTGGTGATATCTTACCATCACGTCTGGCTATTTTACCGTTGATAATCACAACATCAAAACCTTCTGCTAATTGATGAGGTTCTGGATAGGTTGCTTTTGCCTTCACTTTTTCTGGATCAAAGATGAGAATGTCGGCTTTATTGCCTACTTTTATTTCGCCCCGATCGTTGATGCCAAGAATTTTTGCAGATTGTGAAGTCATCTTTCTAACGGCTTCGGTGAGGGTTAAAACCTTTCGTTGTTGTACAAATCGTTCGATAATTTTTGCAAATGTTCCATGTCCTCTTGGATGGAAACCGGTGTAACTGCCATCGGAGGAAATTGAAATGTTGGGGTCAATCAGCAACCGTGATTGTAACTCGTCATCCATTATGAAATAAGCACCTGAATAGCCACTGGGTCCTAACTTCAGTAACACCTGTTCTGGGGTTAGTTTAAATTGCTCTGATAATTCAGCAAGAGTTTTGCCAGTATAGGGTGCGGTACCAATGAGCGTCGCCGATGGTCCATTTCTTTTTTCAATTTTATTTTTGAGATAAAGCTCAAGCTCATCCTTTCTGTTTATCATGGCATCTTCAAATTGCTCAGGCGTTTTTGCCCAGACAGGAAATAACAAGGCGAGTCCGGCATAACTTGCGTTATAGGGGTAGATGTCGGCAGAAATTTGAATCCCATTCTTTCTCGCTTCAGCCAAGATGTCTAATATTTCTTCAGCGTCGGCAACACCATGACCATAGACTGATTTGATATGAGAAACATGGACTTTAGTAAATCGACCTTGATTGACAAGTTCTCGAATAGATTCTGCAAGTGCAGTATTATCTTCATTACGCATATGACTCATGAGTATGCGGTTATTGATGCCGACCACATCGGCAAGAATGAGTAATTCATCCTCATCGGCGTTAAGTCCAGGATTGTATTCAAGACCCGTTGACATGCCGAAGGTATATTTAAGGGTATTGTTTAGTAGTTCAGATAGTTGTGTTAACGCATCCGCACTGGGCGCTGAGTTACGACCAATACCGGAAACCGTTCTTAAAGTACCGTGACCGACAAACATTGCCAAATTAACACCGATCCCCTGATCCTCTACCTTGGCCAGCCAATCACTCAATTTAGGGACATTCGGACTACTACCATCCTGTCCGAGAGATATGGTTGTGACTCCCATTGCCAGAAAGTTTTCAAAATCGGGCGTTGCTAAGGGATCGCCATGGCTGTGGAGATCAATAAAGCCTGGAGTTATGGTTTGATTTTTTGCATCGATCACCAATTTTACGCGATTAGTTAGTTCATCAGGACTAAACTCAGACTTCCCTAGAAAAACGATTTCATCACCAACAATGGCAATGTCGGCTAAAATGGCTTCATTTCCAAGACCATCGATCACCTGACCATTGGTGATCAATAAATCGATTTTTGGATAGTTTTCAAGGAATACAGCATGCTCCTGCTGACATGACATTAGAAAATAGCTACCGAAGGAGAATGATAATATCTTTAAGAATCGCATTAATTTAGTCACATTAAGCCTTTATTTTCATGATTTAGATTGGATATTCATCATATAATAAATGTTATAAGACTGCTACAAGTGACAATCAGTACTGGTGCCGGGCACTGGTGTCAGGCACTGGTGCCCGGCACCAAATATTAATCTGTCGTATATTGCACTCTGCCTGTCGGTGATCAGTAGTTTTTCGTATGAAATTAAGGCTAATTTTGATAAAGTAGCTGTAAATAATTATAAGCAGCTAATGACCTAAATCATCGATGAGTACCGCTGATTTCTTGTCTCTAAAATTCTTATGTAATGGAGTTACTTCTTGAATAAAACAAAGACTATTTTTGGGCTGTTGACAGTTCTTGCAACGACGTTCGCATCAACTACCTTGATTGCTAATCCATCGGCGGCAAATGATAACAACAAGAAGACTCAATATCGGGCTGAGATTGTTCGAACCAGCTATGGTATCCCGCATATTACTGCCGATAATTTCGCCAGTTTAGGCTTTGGTGAAGGTTATGCAGCAGCTGAGGATCACGTCTGTAATATTGCCCACGGCATTATTGTTGCCAAAGGTGAGCGCACCCTGTATCACGGTAAGGGTAATAAGAATCAGCATTTAATGAGTGATGTGGTAGTACGCTCTCTTGGAATTAATGCAAGCGGTCCAGAATATCTCGAGCATCAATCGAAAGAAAATAGACAATGGGTAAAAGGTTATGCCGATGGTTATAACCAATACATTCGCGACACAGGTCGAAATAAAATAACGTCCTGGTGTAAGGGTGCCCAGTGGGTTAAAGAAATTATCGCTGAAGATTTATTTGCAAGATTTAATTTAATCGCTCAAACCGCACCTAGAATGGCGGGGCTGATTGTTTCAGCCAAACCACCTAAAGTTGTACATAAAAAACCTATTAGTGAAATAAGTCTCAAAGGACGAGCACAAACGGTCGCGCAGCTAACCGTCGATGATGAAACCCTGGACGCAGAATTTACAGCACTTAATTCAAAGACCATGGGTTCAAATGCTTGGGCATTCGGAAAAGATAAAACTGAAACTGGACGAGGTCTTTTGTTGGGCAACCCTCACTACCCGTGGGTAGGTTCAGGACGATTTTGGGAGAAGCACTTAACCATCCCGGGCGTCATCGATGTTTATGGAACCGGTCTCATTGGTTCACCGGGTGTACAAATTGGATTTAATAAAAATGTAGGTTGGACCCATACGGTTTCTGATAGCGAGCGAGTGGTTTTTTATTCACTAAAGCTTGTTGATGGCGACCCAACATCTTATCTTTATGATGGCAAACCAAGAAAGATGATGAGCAAAACCGTTAAGGTTCCAGTTCTGGGCGGCGGTGAAGAAGAACACGTTGTTTGGTTTAGCCACTATGGCCCAATGGTGAACTTGCCCGGGGTTAAATGGTCTGAAAAATCGGCCCTAACCATGCGTGACGCCAATTCACAAAACAAAGATTTATTTTCCCAATGGAAAGATATGGGTATGGCCAAAGACATGGATGACTTTAAGTCAGCGCACAAAAAGTGGGATGCGATGCCTTGGGTCAATACCATGGCAACAGGGGCAGAAGGACGAGCGGTATATCTGGATAATTCCAATGTTGGCCGCCTAAGTGAAGAAGCAATTGCTCTGTGGCGTGAACGCGTTAAAAGTGACAAGCTCACTAAAACAATTTACAACCGAATGAAGCTCATAGTGTTGGATGGCAGTGATAGCCGTTATGAATGGACTAACCACAAAGAGGCTCGAGTACCAGGCGTTGTACCCTATAGTGAAAAGCCCCAGCATGATCGAACGGACTATATTTTCAATGCTAACGATAGTCATTGGTTAACCCATGTTG
>JAUUZN010000003.1 GCA_030589945.1 Gammaproteobacteria bacterium
CAGCAATGTATCAATAAAAGCTAAAATTATGGGTAACTCAGGCATATTGATTATTTTAATGCTCATGAGTGGTGTTGTTACATTAAATATTATCAATGGTATCAATAATGAACTTGTAGCTATTGCTGAGCAAGATATGCCACTGACTAAAAATATCACAGAAATTACTGAGCACCAATTGGAGCAGGCAATTCATTTTGAACGTGTTGTGCGGTATGGTAGTTTATTATTGGTGGATAGCGATGCAGCGGAGCACTTTCAATCTGAAATATCAGCGTTCGATGCAATGAGTCAAAATGTTGATGAAGAGGTTCGAAGAACGGAACAGATGGTTGAAGAATTTATTGTTGAAGCTCATAGCGATGAAGAGGCTTCTGAATTTAGACACATTGGTGCGGAGTTGAAAATAATTGAAAAGGAACATGCGGATTTTGAGGATCATGCCCGCCTATTGTTTACTGAACTGGCTGAGGGAAATTTGCATAATACTAAAGAATTAATAGAATCTGTTGAACATGAAGAGGAACAATTGGATCATAAGCTTGAAGCTCTGTTAAATGAAATCGTATTATTTACAGAAAAAGCGGCATTAAAAGCAGAAAAACATGGAGAAGATGGACTATTATTTCTAATGATATTATTTATTATTGCAATTGCGGTAGGCCTTTTTACAAGTATTATGGTAAGCCGAAATGTAGCCATCAGGCTGAATGAGACGGTCCAAAGTCTAGAGTTAATTGCCGCTGCTGATTTGACTGGAAAGATTGAAATAGTGGGAAAGGATGAAATATCCTTGCTGCGAGCTGCTTTGCTTAGGATGCGTGAACAATTATTATCTATGCTCGCAAGCATAGGCTCTCTATCATTACAGTTATCATCAGCTGCAGAAGAAGTATCAACTACAATGACTCAGACAGCAATAAATATTCAGCAACAACAGTCTGAAACGGAGCAGATTGCCGGTGCAATGCATGAAATGAGTATAACAATTGGAAGTGTTTCTGCAAATGTATTGGAAACATCGGCGGCTTCAAATGCAGCTCATGACGAAGCGACTAATGGCCAAAAAGTGGTGCAGGTTGCAATTACTGGAATCCAACAACTGGCAAACAAGATTGATAATACATCAGAAGTTATCTCAGAAGTTGAACATAACAGTGAAGAAATCAACACCGTATTGGATGTCATAAAAGGAATTGCTGATCAGACTAACTTATTGGCTTTAAATGCAGCAATTGAAGCTGCGCGTGCTGGAGAGCAAGGTCGTGGTTTTGCAGTTGTGGCAGATGAAGTGCGAACTTTAGCAGGCCGAACACAGGAGTCCACTACCAATATTAACCAGATCATTGAAAAACTGCAGGCTGCCGCACATAAGGCAACAAAAGCAATGGCAGAAAGTCGTGAGCAGAGTAAAGTAGTTGTAGAAAAGGCCGCTCTGGCAGGAGACTCATTAAAGAATATAACCTCATCAATTAAACAAATAGATGATATGAGCTCTCAAATTGCAACTGCTTCAGAAGAGCAAGATAGTGTGGCTCAAACAATGAATAGTAACATTAATGACATCAATGATAAGGCTATGCAAAATGCTTCAAGTATTGAGCAAACAAGTGTAGCTGGAGAAGAACTTGCAAAATACGCAACTGAACTTCAAGGACTGGTCGAACGATTCAAGGTTAATTAGTGAGATATAAATAATGTCAGATTTAATGCAATCAATTGATGAACGCATCAAGTTGGCAGGCACCAATCGACTCTAAGTATTGCTATTTGGTTTAGGTATCAATATTTTCAAGGCCAGCGACGTAAAAGGCATCGTCAGTAATCCTGTGTCAACAATAAGTATAGTGCTGGTACAATAAATAAGGTTACTACTGTTGAAATGATCATCCCTCCAATGATCACAAGCCCAAGAGGTGTCCACATGCTGCTGTTCTGTAGCGTTAACGGTAATAAACCTCCAATGGTCGTCAATGTTGTCAGCACAATCGGTGTTAGGCGCGTTTGAGCGGCATTCAAGATTGCCTGTCGAGTGTTCTCTCCTTTTTGGATTAACTGATTGGCCGTATCAACCAATATAATGGAGTTATTAACAACAATACCCATTAGACTGGTGAGCCCAACGAAGGCCATTACTGAGAAGGAATAACCAAAAATAAGTAATGCGATAATTGCACCTGAAAAAGCAAAGGGTATTGATACAAATACAATGGCAGGCTGTGCAAAGGAACGGAATTGTAGAACGAGTACTGCAAAAATTCCAAACAATGAAATGACTAACGCCTGCAGTAATCCAGAAAATGATTCGCTCCGAGACTGTTGTTCGCCGCCGATCTGATATCGCACACCCTTGGGTAGTTTAACTAATTTCAACCGTTCAACGATGTCATTGGTTACCTCAGAGATTAGATATCCAGGCAGGGTATCAGAGGTGACCATGGCGCTTCGCTCTAAATAATAATGTTGCAATTGTGAAGGTACAGATTGCAATTGCGCTTTAATCAATTGTTTCAATGGTACAAAAACGCCATTATTGGCCATAACTAACAGGCTATTTATATTTTCAATGCTGGGTGTTGATGCGTTATTAATTCGGATCATAATGTCGTAATCATCGCCGTTATTATCGCGATAATTCCCCACAACATCACCCATCAAACTGGTGCGAATGATATGATCAATATTAGCGACGGAGACGTTTAAAAGCGCAGCCTTTTCTGTGTTGATGTTAATCACTAAATCGAGCTTTGGTCGACCCATTGGATTGTTTACATTAACAGTACCAGCCGTATCTAAGATTATTTTTTCTACTTTGTTTGATGCTTCCTGTAATAAAGATAAATCATCGCCAAGAACTCTAATTGCAATTGGAGCGTCAACAGGGGGTCCTTGCCTAAACTCTTTCACATTAACTTTTGCACCAGCAATTTGAGCAAAATCAGCGCGTAAATTAGCGACCAAATTCGCTAATTCATGTTTATTTAGCTCATTGAGTACAATTAATAGTTGTGCCTCATTGGCGGCTTCGCCTGCGGGAAATTCATTGTAATAAACGCTCGGATTATTTTTACCGATATTGGTAGCTACAGCCTTAACTTCAGAATAGCTACGGACCTGTTTGTCGATGGTAATGGCGAGTTCTTTGGTTGCAAAAAAACTGCTGCTTTCTGGCAATTCGATGTTTAATAATAATTGTGCTTTCTCTGCATTTGGAAAAACACTCACACCTACTTTTTGAAATAAAGAGAGGCTGCCAATAAATAATGTGACAGAGATGCCAATGACCCATAGGGGATGCGTTAATGCAGATTTTAACACGGGGTAATAGTAATCTGCAGATAGGCGCTCTAATTGACGTTGAACTAGATTTCGTTTACTCGATTCTCCAACAGCCCTTTGCTTAAACATACTGCTCGCCATAAGGGGTGCAAGTGTCACTGCGATAAGTAAAGAAGCAAGCAAAACCAAGACAACGGTCACCGGCATCGAGCGCATAAAACTTCCGGTGTTACTTTCCATCATCAGCATGGGTACAAAGGCCAGTATCGTCGTTGCTGTACCACTTGCAACGGCCCAACCAACCTGACTGGTGCCTTCGGCGGCAGCCTTGAGAGGTGTTAGCCCGAGCTTTAATTTTTGACCAATGGATTCAGTAACAACAATCGCATTGTCAACCAAAAGACCCAGTGCGATCACTAGTCCAACAATGGACATTTGTTGTAATCCAAAGCCAAAGTAATCGAGTCCTGCAAGACTAATGGATATAGAAATAGGGATGGATAGCAGAATAATGACCGATGAACGTATGCCTAAAGAAAACAAAATGATGATACCAACAAGTATCAAACCCTGTAATAGATTTTGAAAAAAGCCGTTGACCTGTTTATGAACACTTATGGATTGGTCAAAGATTATCTCGGTAGTAATGGTTTCTGGTAATTGTTGTGAATATTCATTAAGTCTAAGCTTTAGCTCATCCATCACATTGAAAATATTGGTACCCTCTCGTTGTTCCACAGCGATAAAGACAGCTCTCTGCCCATTATAGAGCCCCAAATATTTAGGTTCTGCGTCAACGAGCCCTACCTTTGCAATGTCTTTAATATGGATGATGGTTCCATCAGATAGGGTTAGCACAGTATCGTTTATTGCATCGATGGTCTTGTAATCACCACTGGTCTTGACTGAAAATCGACGACTTCCTGCATCAACAAACCCACCGGGTATATTTGCAGCGCTGCCCATTAATGTTGCGCGTAATGTAGATAGACTGACGCCCAGTTCACGCATTGCAGTCAGATCTGCGACAACCTGTACTTGCTGATCGGGAAAGGCCATGGCATCGGCACGTTTCACGCCGGGTGAACGGGTAAAAACTTTCTCTAAGCGTTCAGCCTGATAGCGCATTTCTCGAAAGGATGCAGTTTCAGAGATAAGTGCAACCTGCAATATATTGACATCAGAGGGCGTGGTTTTTTTAATTTCAATGCTATGAATGCGTTCAGGCAAACTGTCTCGAACTTTAGAGACGGCTTGGATCACATCATCATACTTTTCCTCAGAATCTACTCCAAAGTTAAACTCCACCCTTAGGTTGCTCACACCATCGGTAATTGTTGTCTTAATAAACTTTATATCTTCAAGTTCGTTGATGACTTCTTCGATGGGATCGGTAACTAATTTTTCCATATCCTCTGGACTGGTTCCGGGATATATCACTGTCACAATGACCATTGGGAAATTAAATTGTGGATCTTCAGAGCGGGGCATCGTTTGGAATGATAGTATTCCCAGCAGCGTAAAGAGAGCAATTATGGTTAGGGTAAACTGATGATTTTTTATCGCGAGAAGAGGGAGTTGCATGACTTAATGAAAACCTTCAATAGAAACGTAACTACCGTCGGTTAAATAGGGCGTCCCCAGTTTAATCACTTTATCAGAGGCTTTAAGACTACCTCGAACAATGGCCTCATCCTGCAATAATTCGATGATCTCAACGGATACCTGATGGACTCTTCGATCATTGTCCACCAGTATAAATATATTAGCGTGGCCCTCTTTAGCTCGAGAAATAGCTTCTATTGGGATGTAAAACTGTGGCTCACCCAAGGAAGGCATGATTTCTACTCTTGCGATTAGGCCAGAGCGTAGAGAATAGCCTTGATCATCAATGCTAATTTCCACTTCAAAAGTTCCGGCCATATTGCTTGTACTCATTGCAATTTCAGTAACGGTGCCTTCAAATAGTCGGCCAGGATAGGCGTCGATGGATATTTTGGATTGATCACCGATACTCACCTTTACAATATCTTGGTCAATTAGGCCAACACGTACCACAGCACCTTGCTTCTGCGATGCGAGCAATAATATAGGCTGACCCACAGAAACCAGTTCACTTGATTCAACAAAACGTTTAAGGATTCGACCCTGTGCAGGCGAGCGAATCACTGAAAGTTTGCGATTAAAATTTGCAATTTTCAATTCTGCCGCAGCATTGTCGTAGGATGACTGAGCGTTTTGTTTAAGCTGCATAGAAACTAGTTTTTCATCATATAACTTTGTATAACGAGCTAATTCATCGCTCGCCTGTTGGTAATATGAAGCCGCTCTCTGATGCTGTGCATTTATTTCTTCTAAATCTAAGGTTGCCAGTACCTGACCCTTTTTGACAAAATTACCTTCTTCTACCTGAATGTTTTTTATTAAGCCACCGGTTTTAAAAGATAGGCGGATCTCATTTTTACTACTAATCCGGCCGCTATTTTTAATAACAAGATTACGTTGCTCGTGTTTAATTTTGCTGGCCGTTACAGCAACGGGAGCATCTTCACTGGCAACACTGGTTGCAAAGTTTAACGAGGGGAGACCCATATAAATGGACATTCCAATAACAAGCATTACATTTTTTAAATTAGTCTCTTTCATAGTCTTCACTGTCTAGGCATCATTGTTTTATAAAATGTTTTATAAATTAATGTAGGCACTGTACACATAAATGTTGCCAGCGTCAACATAACTGTAGTAAGATACACAAATGGTAACAACTCAAACTAAACCTTATCACCACGGTGATCTTCGACAGGAGATCCTCTGTGCGGCCTGTTCTTTGTTAGAAGAGAATAATATTGCGAGCTTAAGTTTAAGGGCGGTTGCCAAAGAGGTGGGTGTAAGTCATACCGCGCCTTATCGGCATTATAAGGATAAAGAAAGTTTACTTGTTGATATTGCAAAGCAGGGTTTCGATGAACTTTCAAAGGATTTGATGGGCGCTATACAACAGCATCCGGATAATCCAATTGAACAATTGCGAGAAGCTGGATTTAGGTACGTAAACTTAAGTATCAAGCATCCACAATGTACTCAGTTAATGTTTGGTGGCCATCTACCATGCGATGACACCTACCCTGAATTAAAGACTTCATCTGAATCAGCATTTAGCGGCTTGAAATTTATTATCGAATCGGGTCAGAAGCAGGGTCAGTTTATAGATGGAGACGTTGAAACGCTGTCTCTAGCGGCGTGGGCTGGAATTCATGGTCTGAGCATGTTGTTGATCAGTGAACGCCTTCCGGATATTCTCAAAATTGACAGTAGCGCCCGCCATTTAACAGAAGCAGTAACCGCAACCATGTTATCAGGATTGCAGGCGAGATAAGTGACCAGTCGCGAGCTAATTTCTTAGTCTCGCGACGTGTCTGGGCTCTTTGAGCCGATTTGGTTTTCTCATGTGCGCCACCTTTTCGCATCAGTGGATGATTTGAAAAAGGATTTCGTGGGGCAACGGTGTGTGTCGTTGCAATCGTTATTAATGAATTTGCACGACGCTTTTTTTTCTTTGTCATATATTCTCCTTTTGACTAAATTTCTAAATAAAACCAAGACTGTTGTTTTAATTTTTTTTGTCGTCGTCGCAATGAACGATGTGACATTAAAAATTCAGGTCCACAGTCAACCTGATCGAAACAAAACTTTTTTGGTAACTCACTGTATATACTCACTGGTGGGTTCCTAAAGTTGATATTTTTAAATACCTTTCCTGATTCAGTGCTGTGATAAAATATTTTACTAAATCCCAATTCATTTTTTATAAATTGAATGGTTGAATGCAACATAGTTTCACCCCACAACTTGGTGAAGCGTCTTAAAATATTAGCAGTGTAAACTAACATTTCTCTAACTGAATAAACGACGCCATACATTGTATAATTATCTCTACCAACAGCAGCCAATCGTTTTGAAATAATTGAATGCCTTTTAGCTTGTCGCAACCAGTCGTTTTGTATTTCTTCAATAAGCACTTCACCGGTTAAATAATCAAAATCAATTCTTGCCCATGCAATGGAATTTCTAGTTTTATGAATCGGATGACCCGTATATTTAAAACTATCATCATCAACACTATGCTGCGACATGTACTGATCATGTTCATTGGTAAAATTAAGCTGCAAGACTAGATTGGAACCAGGTCTTGAAGTTTGATCCCAAGGATATCCTTCTTTAGAGCCCCACTTAGAAAGCGTTAATACAAAACTTTCATAATCAGCTAGGAAGGTATTCTCGAACCTATCTTTACTGATAAAACCATCGCCACATTTTGATGTAACTTCTTTAACGACTGCTTTGTGTAAAAGCTTATTAAATTTACTTTGCTGAATCTTTGTTATGGGCAATCGATCATTATTTATAAATAAACTTTCTAAAAGATAAAGAGCATATTTATCTTTAAAATAATGAAGGACTCGCCGTTCGTCATCGAGACATTCTAGAGCCTCCTTTAATACGTTGGTTTCCATAATATCGCTTCCTAATTCTGAATAATAAATATAAGCGGTCAGTTTTATAACCAACGCGCATTCTGAAAATGTTTTTCATATTAGATTTCTCCTTTAAGATAAATAAACATATGTGTGTAACTCCTAAAAATAATAGACATAACAATATCCTCATCGCCGAAAATTGATCGACAATGTTATTGAGCAATAAAAAGGATACCTAATGAAAATTATGGACGGGCATAAAAAAAGCCCTGTCGGGTTTTCCGGTCAGGACTTTTGAAAAATATTTTCTGACTCGAAAGGTATCGGTTTACCTTCCAAGCTTTAAGCATTTGAAAGGCTAGTTAAATAGTTCTTTACTGAACGTGTTTAAAATAAACAAACTTGGCATTCCAAAAACTCCTTAAAAATCTTGTTGAATAGGCAGTGCAAATCTGGCGGCAATAATACTCTCAAAAAACGTTTTGTCAATTCAAATTATTTGTTTGTTATTCCTACATAGATTCAAGAAGAGTTTATAGAGGGAATCATAATTAATATTATTGCGATAATTATGATAAGATTTTAATTGTTGTTATGGATTATTTGGTTTTCGATATGAAAAATTATTGGCGTATATTATTTTATTCATTATTACTATCTCCCTTGATATCTTGCGGAGGTAGCTCATCCAGTTCTCCTGTTCCTACACTACCGAACCCTGTAGAACCAACCCCGTATAGTTATCAAATGCCCATCAATAAAAATGATGGTTGGCAAGTCGCTCATCTTGATGACGCTAATATCAAAAAAACCTTTCTTTCTTCCATGATGACAGCCATTCAAAATGAAACCTATGTGAGGATAGATTCTGTTCAAATTGTGAGGAACAATAAACTGATATTTGATGAACTTATTCGAACCAGCTTGGGTGGCCATGATCGCTACATCGGCAATACAGATTTGCGTGTACATTCCATGCAATCTACTACAAAAAGTTTCGTTTCGGCCTTAGTAGGAATTGCTATCGACAGGGGTGATATTAATTCAGTCGATGATAAGTTCTATGATTTTTTTACTGAGTACAATGACTTTGATAATTGGGATATCAGAAAAACACAGGTATCACTTAAAAACGTACTCACCATGCAACATGGTTGGGAGTGGGATGAATGGAGCTTTCCCTATTCCAATGATAACAATAGCCTTGGCTTTACCTATCGAAACTCCAGTGACCATGTGAAGTTTTTGTTAGATCTGCCCATGGTCACTGAGCCGGGTTCTACCTATGCGTATTCTACCATTGCTTCTGTTGCATTAGGCGCGGCAGTGGAAAACTCAACGGGAATTCAATTAAAAGATTACGCTGACCAATACTTATTTGAACCGCTTGGCATTACTACTCATCGTTGGGATTTTACACCGGTTGGTCGTCTTCATACTGGCGGAGGATTATGGTTGGGTGGTCGTGACATGTTGAAATTTGGACAGCTCTACCTTAACAACGGACTCTGGAATGGACAGAGAATTATCAGTGAAAATTGGGTTGAACAATCTTTTCAGCGACGGGTTAATTTTAATTATGGTCATTCTGATGGTTATGGATATCAATGGTGGCGAAAAGACTTTAGCATTTCAGGCAAAGGCATTATTCAAGCTTATTTTACAGCGGGTAATGGTGGACAATTTATTTATGTCATTCCGACCCTCGATGCTGTTATTGCATTCACTGGTGGCAATTATGATAGTCTTTTGATGTATCAGGCTGACACTTTAATGCAACAGTATGTTCTGCCTGCCTTTGATTGATTTTTAAAATGGCGAATTAACAATTCTGGGCCAATTCTCAAAAAAAGTATCTTCAGCGTTACAGTCAAGCTGCACCGTATAAACACGCAACTGATTACCCTCCTTAGCCAACATACCCTGTACATATTGACCGGGCATTACTTGAAACCAATGCTCTTGTCCCATTACATCTGTTTCCATAAATTCAGGGATAGCAATTTTAACCGGCCTTGGCTGAAAGGCGTCCCATCGTCCGGCCTGAATAGAGGCTAGGCGCACACTAGCACCAAAGGGAAATGCACTGGTTTCATTGCGTCTGCGGCCCCAGGTGACAAGGGAACAATGGCCACTTTGTAATAACAGGGGTAGCCGAGCATTATACTTTGTGAAGTAATATTCAAAGCGCTGACCTTCGAACTGATAACGCACCGCGCGACACATAATCAGTGATCCAAGGTATCGCGATGGCCGTCGGGTTTCCAAGCCGGAGCAATGACATTAGGCATGCTTGAGCGATTGATCAGCGGCGCATTACAGAGGGTAAATTCGCCGTAACGGTGATTAATATGATCAACAGCCTGATGCAGTTTTTGCCTAGGTTCATTATCAACAAGAAATAAATCTTTTTGACCATTGGCCGGACGCGGGTCAAGAGCCGCGACATGGACCTGAAAAATACCATGGTTGTCCCATTTTTGCTGAAAAAAAAACTTACAGAGCTGAAAAATTTGCTGACCATCATTGGTATAGTCAATACTCTGAGCCTTTGTTTTGAGCCATCCATCAGCCGTTCTTAGCCCAAAAGAAAAAGTCTTGGCCTGCAGTTGATTGTGTCGCAAACGAGCGGCAACCTTTTCAACCATGTGCATCAAGTACGTTAAGATAACGGTCTTTACTGAGGTGTTAGGAGGGATGATCTTACCGTGACCTAAGGTTTTTGGCGCAGCAATATGACCGTCAATTACAGCCGGATCTTTACCCTGAGCCATCAGCCAAATTCGTCGACCAGGATTACCAAAGCGTTGACCTAAGACGCTGATGGGGATCTTTGCCATATCAGAACACTGATAAACACCGAATTGAGCGAGAAATTTGCCGATACCTTTGCTGATCCCACATAAATCAGTGACGGCAATATCGGCGATGGCCTGTCCTGCAAATTCTGGTTTAATAACCGTTAGACCATTGGGTTTTTGTTGTTTTGCCGCCCACTTTGCTACAGTGCGGTCGCCACTGACGCCTACGGAGCAGAGTAAGCCAGAGCTGTCGAAGACTGCTTTTTTTATCTGCCTGCCAATGAGCCATGGATCATTATGATAAAGACGTTGGCAATGACTCAAATCGAGAAAGGCTTCATCCACAGAAAAAATTTCTAGATCTGGTGTGATCGCTTCTAAAGATTTCATGATCGCCCGCGAGATTTCAGCATAACGATAAGGACGGGAGGGTGCCTGAATGAGATGGGGACAAATTTTTCGTGCATCAGGAAGGCGCATGCCTGTGTGAACGCCAAAAGCACGGGCTTCATAAGAGCAGGTAATCACACAACTGCCGATGCGTCCATTGGTTACTGCAACAGGACGCCCCTTCCACCAAGGAAAGTCCTGTTGCTCTACGGATGCAAAAAATGCATTCATGTCGACCAGAGCAATCATCTTTTTCCATTCCTGTGTTGTGATTTGTTGTGTCATCGGTTCGCCGTTAAATATACTCGCTGTACAAATACTACTTATACGAGTAGTATAAACACAAATTAATTAGAAATACAGGATCATTCACATGACAGAATCTCTGACCGAACGACAGGCAGAAGTCTTGAGCATTATTCGTGATTACATACAGGTTAATGGAATCGCACCCACTCATGCCGAATTAGCAAAGGCCATTGGAGTAAGCTCAACACGTGCAGCAGCCGATCACCTAAAGGCCTTGGAACGCAAAGGTCATATTCATTTGCACAGTGAAAAAACTCGAGGCATTCAGTTATTAACCGAATCGTTTTATGAGGTTCCACTTGTTGGATTAGTCGCGGCAGGTTCACCATTGATGGCGGTTGAAAACGTAGAAAAGCGGGTTCCTGTGCCAGAAGGTTTATTCCGCAGTCGTCCCACCTATTTATTGCGAGTACGTGGAGACAGTATGAAGGATGCAGGTATTCTCGATGGTGACATGATTGCCGTACAAAAAACCGATCGGGCGCGTCACGGACAAATTGTCGTGGCAAGAATTAACGATGAAGTCACTGTGAAATATCTCGATTCGCAGGCGCCTCGACCGGTGCTACTTCCAGCAAACCAAGATTACAACCCCATCACCTTTGAGCCTGAAGAATTAGCCATTGAAGGTGTATTTGTCGGACTAATACGAGATGCCTAAATCTGAAAAATAGGTAAAGAATAAATATTGCACCAATAAAGGCTAGTCGCCACGGATTACTTAGGTTAGTCTGTGGTAGTAAGTCGTTAAGTTTAATCAGTACGAACCTGTGATTTACATCATTTCATCAAAATAAAAATTATAAAATAAAACCTGCCGAGGAAAATCGAGTGCGACTAACCCGTCTCAGTATTAGCAATCCCATTGTTGTCGTGATGGCGAGTGCTGTTGTCCTGATGTTGGGCATTATTTCAATACTTTATATACCTGCGCAGTTATTACCCAATATCGAAAAGCCGATTATCACCATTATTAATTCTTGGCCCGGTGCTTCACCAACAGAAATTGAAGCCGAAGTGACGGTGCCTGTTGAAGAAGTATTAATTGGTACACCCGGTATGACCAAACTGGAATCGTGGAACATGGCTAATTTTGGTTTTATGCAAATGGAATTTGCCATTGAAACCGATATGACCCATGCATTGATTGATGTGATTAGTCGGCTCAACCGATTGCGACCCTTGCCAGCGAATGCTGAAAAACCCCAGATTATGATGGGAGAGTGGGGGGATGCCAATGACACGCTCATTGAATATTTTGTGCAGCAACTTCCGGGCACTGAATCTCGCATGGTGGAAAATGCCAAGTATTTACGAGACACCATTGTTCCTGAATTGCAGAGTTTATATGGGGTATCGAAGATTGAATTTGATGATGGTCGCGGTGGTCAGGGTGAGCAGTTACAAATTGTATTTGACCCGTACCGTGCTGCTGAATTAGGAATCGATATCGCAAGAGTAGTCCGTCAAATTGGCCAATCATCAGACATCTCTAGTGGTTTTGTTGATGTTGGTCGAAGACAGTTTTTAGTTCGGTATGAGGGTCGTTACGATTACGATCAACTCAACGAACTCATTTTAGATTGGCGTGATGGTAAGCCGATCAAGATGGGTGATTTGGCGCAAATCAAAATTGCTCAGGGTCGAGTTGATGGCTTTATTTATCAAAATGGTAATAAAAGTTTTAGGCTATCCGTTGGTAAAACAAATGGTGCCAATGTACTAGAAGCTCTAGATATCATCAAAACTAGAATGGAAGAACTCAATGAGGGAGAGTTTGCAGAGCGAGGATTAAAAGCACAATTTTCCTTTGATCCAAGTCGTTATATTAAGCGTTCGATGTCGCTGTTGAGCAGTAATTTAATTATTGGTATTTTCTTATCCATTGGGATCTTATGGTTGTTCCTCAGGCAATGGCGTGCAACATTATTAATCGCTCTTGCTATTCCGGTTTCATTATTATCAACCTTTATTGTTTTGAATTTGGCAGGTCGCTCACTCAATGTAATTTCTCTTGCAGGACTCGCCTTTGCAACGGGCATGGTGCTTGATGCCGCCATTGTAGTTTTAGAAAACATCATTCGCTTACGTGAACGTGGTGAAAGCGCAAATGAAGCCAGTGATGAGGGTACCGCGCAGGTTTGGGGAGCGTTGCTTGCATCAACCGCAACAACGGTCGCAATATTTATCCCAATTATGTTTTTGGAAGATGCTGAGGGTCAAATGTTTGCAGATCTAGCATTGACCATTGCAATTGGTGTTATCGTTTCACTCATTGTTGCCATCACTATTTTACCAACAGCGGCACGTTACTGGCTGCATGATTTGCCAGTTCCTGCAGAACATAATGCTCGTTGGGACAACTTAGCATCAGTACTAATGAAACTAACTAATAGCCGCAACAAACAAATTGGTTGGATTTTTGGGCTGGTAATTTTTTCAATCAGCGCGACAGTTATCTTATGGCCGAGCAGTAATTATATGCCGCCGGTTAAAAGAGACACGGTTGATAGTTTTATTTTTTTCCCTCCGGGTACAAACGTGAAAACTGCTGATAAAGAAATCGCTCAGGTTATTGATAAACGTCTACAGCCATATATGAATGGCGAAAAGGAACCCGCAATCAATGATTATTTTTTCTGGTCATTTCCTGGAGCTGCAGGTGGTTGGCTTGCGATTAACGGTGCCGATGATGCTGACTTGACGTTATTGCAAGAGACCGTACAGAACGAGATTATTAGTAATATCCCCGATCTATTTGGTTTTTCAATGCGGCGTAGTTTGTTTGGTGGATTTAGTGATACCAACAGTGTTCAAATGATTATCACAACGACCGATCTAGAAAAAGCCAAAGAAGCGACCATGCAGGGAATGCAACTGGTTATGTCTAAAATTCCTGGCGCCACGGCAAATCCACAGCCAGATCCTTACGCGACTGCGACAGAATTACGTTTTTCACCGAACGATGTGCGCCTGGCTGAAGTCGGTTGGACACGACAAGATCTGTCTGTAGTTGTCATGGAGTTAGGGCAGGGAGTTTGGCTGGGTGAATATTTTGATGGTCAGGAACGTCTCGATATTTTTGTTAAATCTATTCCACTTGAGTCACCTGAAGCAATGCATTCCATACCTGTAGTCACGCCCAAGGGTGGCATTGTACCGTTGGCTGAGTTGGTGAGTATTTCACAAGTTACGGCACCAAGCCTCATTGTAAGATTTGAGCGCAAAAGGGGTTATAGCTTAGACGTCAATCCACCTGAGGGAATGACGCTTGAGAAGCTAATAGATGAGTTAAAAACTAAAATCGAGCCTGAGCTTAATAAGGTGTTGCCATCAGATGGTAAAATCCAATACAGCGGTTCGGCAGAAGACTTAAGCCGAGCGATTAAAACGTTAAGCTTAAACTTTCTGTTGGCCTTTATTTTATTGTTTATGATTATGGCAGTGTTATTTCGATCCCTTAAATTCGCGCTATTAATTGTGATCTCTATTCCGCTCGCGGCTGTGGGCGGTGTTTTGATGATACAGTTACTCAATACAATCCATTTTCAACCGCTTGATTTGTTAGGTATGATCGGTTTTATTATCCTCTTGGGTCTGGTTGTCAATAATGCAATTTTACTGGTTGCCCAAACGCAAAAAGCCCTTTCTCAAGGTATGATTGCTAAAGATGCAGTACATCAAGCGTTGCGACTTAGACTCAGACCTATCTTTATGAGCACGTTGACGAGCCTCTTTGGTATGTTGCCGTTAATGATCTTTCCTGGTGCGGGAAGTGAAATCTATCGTGGAATGGCCGCAGCAATTGTGGGAGGAATGAGTGTCTCAACAATATTCACCCTGGTGCTACTACCAAGTTTGTTACAGTTGACGAACCAAGGATCTCACAAGAACCTTAGTCGTGAGCAGAAGATTGTATAATTAGAAAATAACTTAATGGATAAAGTGTAAGTGATGAAGAAAAGGAACATAACAATGAGTACTTTCAAACTTTGTGTTTATTTGATGCTGGGTTTGAGTGGTCCCATTTTAACTGCACAAGAACGTCAAATGCCTCCTGCTCAAGTATCCGTGGTTGAAGCAGAAATAAGGCTACTAGCTCCGACAATGCAAGTTGCTGGTTCGGTTGTCAGTTTAAATGATGCTGAAATCGCTACTCAAATCAGCGGTGAGCTAGAATGGATTGCAAGAGTTGGGACTGCAGTGAAAAAGGGTGATGTTGTTGCTCGAATTATTCCAACGTTACTTTCTATAGAAGTACAATCAGCAGAGGCCCAACTTGCTAAATATCGAGCAGATTTAACATTCCGAGAACAGGAGGTTAATCGCTTCAAGGCATTAGCCAATAAAGACAATACTTCGAAAGCGAGGCTCCAAGAGGAGTTAAGTAAGCGTAACATGCTAGTGCAAGACATCAGCAGTGCAAAGGCAACTCTTCAGATGGCGGTATTTTATTTAGGTCATACTAAAATACGTTCACCCTTTGATGGAATTGTGGTAAATCGACTGTCTAATAAGGGTGAATTTTTATCAATGGGTGACAAGGTTGTGCGCCTTGTGGACACATACAGTAAAGATATTACATTGAATGTACCCATGTCATTGATGCCATTGTTAAGTGAAGGGCTATCTGTCCAGGTGCTCAATGGTTCCAACATAGCGAATTTGCCAATACACACGATTGTTCCTGTTGGTGATAAGATATCCAGAATGGTTGAAGTTCGCGTTAATGCATCAACAGTTCCATGGATTATTGGAACTGCGGTAACAGTGAGTTTGCCTAAAGCAGAGGCACTCACAAGAATTTCGTTTCCAAGAGATGCGCTCATAATTAAAGGTTCAGATCTCTATGTCTTCCGTATTAATGCTGACATGAAAGCGGAACGAATTGATGCAATCATTGAGGCAATCGATGGTTCATGGGTTGCCATTAAAGGAAATATTGCATCTGGAGATAAAATGGTTATCCGCGGAGGAGAAAGGTTGCAGCCCGATCAGCTCGTTAGTTTCTTGAAATTGTAAATTATTTGTTCTATAAATAGGATGGTTTAGACTATTATAGTTCTTGAGTGTTCTGTAAATGGGTGATAAATGAATAATAACCACCTCTCTGAGGGTATATTTCAAGCGTTGGTCGAGAGTGATCTCGATGCTTTTGTTGTGGCTGACGAAGATTCCAAAATCATTGTTTGGAATACCGCGGCTGAAACGCTATTTGGCTACCCTAGCGAACACGTCATTGGTCAAAAACTTCATACAATTTTAGTCCCAGAGGATTCTCGTGATCGAGCAATAAATGCCTATGCTCATTTTAAAGGGACCGGTGCTGGTCCTTTTGTTAATTCTGTTGTTGAGATCGATGCACTACATCGCAGTGGCGAGCTAATTCCTGTTTCATTATCGTTAACTGCAATTGAAATCGATAATAAATGGTATTCACAAGCCATTGTTAGAAGCATTGGACGGCGTAAAGAGATCGAGTCAGAAATGCGACGTCTTGCAACGCGAGATGCAATGACGGGAATCTATAATCGCGAGGTTATGTTTGCCCACGGTAAAAGAGAAATTTCTAGAGCAATCCGTTACGGCAATAGTTTTTCATTGATACTGGTTGATATTGATCAACTTAATGAAATCAATGAAAAGTGGGGGCACTTTGCCGGTGATGAAGTGATAAAGTCATTAACAAATTTCATGCTAGAAAATTGCCGACATTCTGATGTGGTAGGGCGATTCAGCAGTGAGGAAATCTTAATACTATTGCCCGAAACAGATGTCAGTATGGCATTCATGGTGGCGGAAAAATGGCGCATGTCAGTAAAAAGCCTAGAGGTAAAAACCGACGGTGCACACATTAAATTTAATTGTAGTTTCGGTGTCAGTGGTCTTGCCAACGAAGATCGCTTTGAGCCACTGTTGAAAAAAGTAGAATCTAATCTACTTCAAGCAAAAACTGCAGGTGGTGACCGTGTCATTTGCAACGACGAGTACTAGAGAACCCCCCAGTGCCTGACCCCAGTGCCTGACACCAAGTTTAATAATTGTACTTTGAGAAATATTAAAGTGCTTTAAGAATATTCTCCACTGTGTCCTTGGCATCTCCAAATAACATTTTTGAATTATCCTTAAAGAACAATGGATTTTGTACGCCTGCATATCCAGGATTCATAGAACGTTTAAACACAATAACGTTTTTCGCATTCCAGACTTCCAGTATTGGCATACCGGCTATGGGGCTATTAGGATCGTCCTTTGCGGATGGATTAACAGTATCGTTGGCACCAATGACGAGTACAGTGTCAGTGTCACTAAAATCATCATTGATTTCATCCATTTCAAGAACAATATCGTAAGGCACTTTGGCTTCAGCGAGCAGAACATTCATATGGCCGGGCAGGCGTCCTGCAACGGGATGGATTCCAAAGCGTACATTAATTCCGCGCTCAATCAGTTTGCGAGTGACTTCATAAACAGGATATTGAGCCTGTGCAACCGCCATTCCATACCCTGGAGTGATGATGACATTCTTTGATTGTTTGAGCATATCAGCTACGGCTTCAGCGGTAGTTTCTTCATAAGTACCCTGATCTTCATCACCCGATGAAATGACTACATTTGTACCAAATCCACCAGCAATAACACTGATGAATGAGCGATTCATTGCTTTACACATGATATAGGAAAGGATCGCGCCCGATGAGCCCACAAGGGCACCAGTTACAATAAGTAGATCATTTGAGAGCATAAATCCAGCAGCTGCTGCAGCCCAACCCGAATAAGAATTTAGCATTGAGACAACAACCGGCATATCGGCTCCACCGATGGATGCAACCAGATGTAGTCCAAACAATAGCGCAATAACGGTCATGATAATCAATAGATTCATATCACCGTCAGCTCGGACAAATTGCACCATCATCACCACACTGACGAGCAGTGCGATAAAGTTTAATTTGTGGCGATGAGGCAGCATCAATGATTTTGAATTGATGATTCCTCGTAACTTACCAAAAGCGACAATTGAACCCGTGAAGGTGACCGCACCAATAAAGATGCCCAAATAGACTTCAGTGAGATGAATCGTTAGCAAGGTATCGGTTAAAGAGCCATGGTCGAGATAGCTGTTATAACCGACCAAAACGGCCGCTAGCCCAACGAAACTGTGTAGGATTGCGACGAGTTCAGGCATTTGAGTCATTTCAACTTTCAGCGCAAGTCGCAAACCAATGGCAGATCCGATGAGCATGGCTATTAAAATATAGCTCATTGCGTCAACATCGGGACTAAGTATGGTTGCGGTTAACGCAATTGTCATACCAATAATGCCGTACCAATTTCCTGTTTGTGCAGTTTCTTGTTTTGATAATCCCGCAAGTGCGAGGATGAACAATATTGCCGACATCAGGTAGGCAGCTGTAATTAATCCTGTAGACATTTCTGTGCTCCCTTATCGACGAAACATTTTTAACATGCGTTGGGTGACAACAAAGCCACCAACAATGTTAATGGTGGCAATGAGTGTGGCAAATGCAGCAAGGCCCCAAACAAGAGGGTTGTCATTACTGATTTGAAGTAGGGCACCCACTACAATTATTCCGCTAATTGCATTGGTGACGCTCATCAAAGGAGTGTGTAAGGAATGGCTGACATTCCAGACGACGTGATATCCTACAAAACAGGCGAGAATAAAGACCGTAAAATGTGATAAAAATTCAGCAGGTGCCGAATGTGCGAGCCAGCCAAACAGGCCAGCTGCTATGAGCATACCCACATGTTTACCGGTATTTGAAGGTTCTTTTTCTTCAACTGGCGCTACCTCTACAGGTGGCGGTTTGGGAGGCGGTGCAGCGGATACTTTAATTGCAGGAGGTGGCCAGGTGATTTCTCCCTCTTTAACCACGGTCATGCCACGTATAACCACATCTTCAAAATCTAGAGTGATGGTACCGTCAGCATCAGGGCAGAGCAACTTCATCATATTCGTAAGGTTGGTGCTGTAGAGTTGACTAGATTGTTGAGGTAGTCGAGAGGGTAGATCGGTAAACCCTATAATGGTGACGTCATGTTCAACAACGGCAGAGCCGGGCGTTGTGAGTTCACAGTTACCACCACCGGCAGCAGCTAAATCGACAATGATACTACCCGGTTGCATTGCCTCGACCATTTCTTTGGTGATGAGTCGAGGTGCTGGTTTTCCAGGTATCATCGCTGTGGTGATGATGATGTCGACTTCTTTGGCCTGCTCCATAAAGAGTGCCATTTCTGCATCGATGAAAGCCTTACTCATTTCTTTGGCATAACCATCTGAACTGTCGGTTTCTTCTTCATAGTCGAGTTCTAGGAAGGTTCCGCCCATACTTTCAATCTGTTCCTTCACTTCAATGCGTGTATCGAAGGCTCGGACAATAGCGCCTAAACTGCCTGCCGCTCCAATTGCAGCAAGCCCTGCAACACCAGCACCAATGACCATAATTTTCGCTGGAGGTATTTTTCCTGCCGCGGTAATTTGACCACTAAAGAATCGGCTGAAACAATGACTTGCTTCAATGACTGCCCGATAACCGGCTATGTTGGCCATTGAACTTAAGGCGTCTAAAGCCTGAGCGCGTGAAATACGAGGTACAGCGTCCATTGCGAGGACATTGACATTGGCGGCGGATAACTTTTTAAGTAAGTCTTCATTTTGTGCTGGAGAAATAAAGCTAACAAAGGTTGAGCCAGATTTTAAAAGTGCAATTTCTTCATCAGTCGGAGCATTGACTCTAAAAATTAAATCAGCTTGCCAGGCTGTACTGGTATCGACTATTTTAGCACCAGAATCTTTATAGGCCTGATCGCTAAAATTAGCTTCAGCTCCTGCTTGGGATTCAATGTTAACTTCAAAGCCCATTTTTATGAGGGTGACTACAGACTTGGGTGATGCTGAAACGCGCTTCTCTTGTGCGAATGTTTCCTTAGGAATACCGATTATCATAGTTCATATCCTGTGAGAGTCTTTCTGTAAAAACATAAAATTAACGAAGGTTAATACTGCCTGAATTAGATGCAAATGTCACAAAGGTCTATTGATATTGATCATAATGACATCATTATTGTTGAACAGTAATGCTGAACTTCTAATAATTGCATGCAAATGGGGTTTTGAAAATTGTTTAAAGTATGAAATTGATCCTATAATCAGGGATAAGATTTAACTCATTAATAATATCCATGGAAACGTATGATGACCGATTCAGATTATGGTGAAGCTGATACAGTTAAGAAAGAACTTACACCGGACTCAGTGCTTTCAACGAGTGAAGTAGCTGCTCTATTTCAAATTTCACCCATTACTGTTGAAATGTGGGTCCGTAATAATATCCTGCATTCGAGTAAAACTACTGATGGCCTCGATCGATATAAGTATTCAGATTTACAGAGGCATGCTGAAAAACATAATATTTCAATTGCTGGTGATATTAAACAGATCACCAAGGTACTCATTGTCGATGATGATTCATATGTTGCTGATTTTCTTAAAGATTTTCTCGAGTCTCGAGAAGTGGTCTACGAAGTACAAAGAACGGGAATCAGCTTTATGGCTGACAAGTTGGTACAAAAGTTCCATCCACACGTGCTTATTCTTGACCTTAGAATGCCCGGTATGAATGGTATTGAGCTGTGCAGGACACTTAAAGCACAAATTGATGACGGACTACGTGTTATTGGGATCAGCGGCTTTTGGAGCGAAAGTGATAAGGAGCATTTTCTAATTGCTGGTGGTGAAGTCTGTCTCGATAAGCCGCTGGATATTAAAGAGCTTATCGACGTACTTGAAAAGAACCGTGAATTTGGAGACGGGTATAACCTACATATTGAGTTATAAGAGCAGTGTTATAAAAGTAGGGTTATAAATTAATCCACTGTATTTTCGTCAGCAAGGGCACTTAATAGATTAATAACCTCAGCGCTTGCGCTTTCCATTTTAGCGAGAGATTCGAGAGATTTCTTGTTATTTCCTTCCGCATGATGTTGCAAAGCGCTAATACCATTTGTGTGTACTGCAGCATGAGGATTCTCGATTGATCTAAATACTCTGCTTGATGAAAACTTTTGTTTGCCTTCGCCCTCGTAATACCATTTGCCGAGTCTGCAGGCAGTATGGTCGGCAAAACTATCAAAGTTCTTATTTGATAGCCCTTCCAAAACTTGATAAACCTCAAACTTCCAGACGATATGGTCCATCTTCACTGTTTGAATGAATGAGTCCATTGCAGAACTGGTAATAACCTCATACATTTTCCTAGATAGTTCAACAATCTGATTTGCCGTTGATTCAATGGAGGATGAATTTTCCATGATTTCTGAGCTTTTGTCGTTGACCAGACCGATTCCCTTGACCACATCGCTCATTTCGTTATTGACCTGATCAATTAGGTTTGAAATTTCGCTAGTTGCCTCCGCAGAGCGTTGTGCCAAGGTTCTAACTTCATCAGCAACTACTGCGAAACCACGACCCTGCTCTCCAGCTCGAGCTGCTTCAATTGCAGCGTTGAGGGCAAGTAAATTAGTTTGTTCTGAAATACCTTTGATCATCGACACAAAGGTATTAATACCCGATGTAACGTTACTCAGGCTATCAATCGCTTTTGCTACCTGACTAGATTCGGAAGAAATTGCAGATGTGGAACCAACAGTAGATGTGACCATACTTAGAATTTCACTAAAAAGAGGCTGGGAACCGTTAAAACCATCACGATGAGAAAGTAAATCTGTTGAGGACTGTGCCAGGGCTTCACGGATCTGATTGACAAGTTCACCTGAGCCCAGTAGTAATCGAGTGAGTTCCTGTTGTTGAACCCTTAAGTCTTTATCAGTTTCTGCGTCAGTAGAAATCGACTGGGATTCAGATACCGCATTGTCGCGCTCTTCTTGAAGGCTTACTAATTGCGACTTTAGCTGGCTATTTTCTTCTGAAAGTTCATCATATTGTCGTTTAGTTTTAAATCCAAAAATCATTTCTGGGTACCATTATGTGGGACGGTAGTTCCATTACTCGCATAAATGTCTAGACGGTCATCCATATCCGAAACTACAAAATTTCTTTGATTGTTAAATCAGTATAATCTAAAAACTCAAAATGTACACATGAGCGATAAGATTACATCTTTTAATGGTTTAAAGGGATGTCCGTCGATACTCTCGATACTCTGGATACCAAAAATTCCTCTTTATCTGTTGTTTAACCTTTTCGTCAGGAATTCGTAAGGCCACATCATCATCCATGGCTTGATTTGCGACGGCTTCAGCTATTTGCATGCTCACTTCACGAATACACTCTAGGGAAGGCAGTAGCTCATGACCTGAGCCAATAACAAGGGGAGAACTCTTAGCAAGAGCTTCGCTTGCAACCATAAACATTCGTTCAGTGACCCGACGAGCTCCAATGGCAATGACGCCGAGCCCAATTCCTGGAAAAATATAGGCATTATTACATTGTGCAATGGGATAAGACTTCTCATTGTATTCAACAGGATCAAATGGGCTGCCTGTCGCAATAATAGCCTGACCATTAGTCCAACGAATGACGTCTGCAGGTAGCGCTTCAACCCTTGAGGTTGGATTAGACAGAGGCATGACTATGGGGCGCTCACATTCACTGAACATTGTTGTTACGATTTCTTCACTGATGAGCCCAGGTTGTCCAGATACTCCAATGATGATTGAGGGCTTGGCATTTTTTACTACATCAAGCAGTGAGATTTTTTCATCATTTGACCAGTTGTCAACTGAGTCATAATTTTTGGCAAACTTTTCTTGAAAGGACTGTAGTTCCATTTTATCGGTCAACAAGCCTTTACTATTAGTGAGGTATACCTGCCCGATCGCGTCTGCTTCAGACAATCCCTCATCCATCATATGAGCAACTATTTGTGATGCAATACCACAGCCTGCGGAACCGGCACCTACGAAAACCACGCGATGATCTTTCAGTGATGATTTCTGAGCGTGGCAAGCCGCCAATAGTGTCCCAACTGTAACGGATGCTGTTCCTTGAATATCATCGTTAAAACAACAAAGCTTATCCTGATATTTTTTGAGTAATGGTGTTGCATTTCCCTGTGCAAAATCTTCAAATTGAATGAGTGCTTTTGGCCAGCGAGAGCGGATCCCTTCAAGACATTGGTCGACAAATTCAAAATAGTCTTCACCAGTAATTCGTTCATGTCTCCAGCCCATATACATAGGGTCATCGAGAAGTTTTTGATTATTGGTTCCCACATCCAAAGTAATAGGAAGAGTGTATGCAGGGCTAATGCCACCACAGGCTGAATAAATTGATAGCTTGCCTATTGGAATACCCATACCACCAATACCCTGATCGCCTAGACCAAGAATGCGTTCGCTGTCAGTGATCACAATGACTTTAACATTGGGTTTGGTCGCATTATGTAGGACATCATTAATATGATTTTTTTCAAGGTAGGAAATAAAAATGCCTCTTTTCCTGCGATAAATTTTGGAAAACAATTGGCAGGCTTTGCCAACGGTAGGGGTGTAAATTAACGGTAGCATTTCTTCTAAATGCTCAGTGATTAAACGCAAATAGAGTGTTTCATTGGTATCTTGAATATTACGCAAGAAAATATGTTTATCGAGATCGAGATCAATGTATGAAAACTGATCGTAAACTCGCTTAAGCTGATCTTCAATGGTTTCTACCGTATGTGGAATGAGCCCTTCAATATTAAAATCTTTTTTCTCTTTTGCTGTAAAGGCACTGCCCTTGTTAAGAAGAGAAGTTCCAAGTAAAAATTGTCCGGAAATATTGAGGTACAGAGGTCTTGATATTTTCTTGGTCATTAAAGTTGCTCTTAGTCTGAAATGTCTGATTGATTAGCGTTTGATAGTCGAAGTATGGTTTGAAAATGGTGATTCGTCAATCGCTCTTACCAATGGAATCGCTGGATAAAATTCATCCTGTAAATAATGGATAAATTTTAGCGTTCTAAATGCGTCAAACCATTGAAATAAATGTTTCTCGGCCTGACTATTATTTTTAGCATTATTTCTGATGTGGGTAACAATTTTATCAAAGCGTAATTTTTTTAATGCAAAATTAATTTTATCTGATAGATTGTTGCACCACTTATCCGAGTGCTCTAGGTGTTCCCATAGTTCTGATGATGCGCTGAGAAAGTTCTTAAGCTCTACGAAAACCGCGGGATGATAATAGAGATACTCAACTGTTGGATCATCAAAGGACATTATTTTTGAAACTGCGGGTCCAGTGCCGAACGGCACACGGTCAGATTCTCTCGGAGTGATTAACAATACTGTTTCGTCTAGCGTTTTAATGGGAGCTAGTTTTGCTAGCTTGTTGAGGATATAGAAATCTTCTCCAGCCGCTCGTTTTGGAAACCCTCTTACTTGGCAATAGTGGGTGTAGTTGATGGCCAGCGTACTGCCTATAGTATGAAATGCGTAGGCTGAGCCAGCCCACTGTAATCCATCAACGTAATATCGTAAGGCGTTTTCATAACGTTGTGTTGCTTTAGATACGGCTGAGTCTGAATTCCTGTGACTAAATTCATAAATCAATGCTGATGTATTTTCAGATTTATCCAACAGTTCAGAAAAATAGTTATCAGGCAACGTCACGTCGGCATCGGTGGAACAAATCCATGGAGATAATATTTGTCCTCTTGTCATTAATTCTGTAGCGATATCGGCACCGACTTTTCGAGCAAGACCGACCCCTTGAGCCGATGGAACTCTAAGCTCTTTATTAAACCTATCGACAAGAAGAACTGATAATTCAGTATTGTTTATATCAATAAGAGTGAGATTTTTATTTTGCCATTGTTCAACGCCGTTATCTTGGGTAGACGCTACAAGTGATTGATTCAGAGGTGCGACTGAGTCCTCATCCAAGGAGGCATTGTCGGGTTGATTGATAACTAAAATTAATAGCACTTTCTGTGTTGCCAGAACTGAGCTAAATAACCTATCTAGGAAAGTATACTTTTCTTTAAAGCACGGAATGACAACTACATTTTTATAAATACGATCTTTTGGAAAATTCTGAAGGAGCTTAACTTCAGGTTCGGCATAAATTTGAAGGTATTTGTGAATATTTTTAGTCGAACTCAATATCAATTACTTCTATGAAAGTAATGGGAACGTCATATTAACATAGGCTAGAGTAGGGTTAAAAGAGACATTATTGTCAAACTGCGTTGATAAATATTGGTATCATTCGCTTAAATCAAATATGATTTCATAACCCTGTTATTCAGACAGCATATTATGTAGAGGCGGATGGTATTTATGACCAAGACACATAGAATTTTTAGATTGTTATTTGTTTCACTCATTCTTTCAAATTTAACTGTAATCAGTGCACAAAAGATGAGTTCAGATGCATCGGATACATTTAATCAGTTATTAGATGAGCACTGGAGCAATGCGAACAAAGAACAAATATTCTTCCGTAAGGACCCCGACACCTATCGAATGAATGGAAAGTTAGCTTCATTTTCCAAAGAAGCCGTGCAGCGACGCTCAGATTATAATCAGTCTCTGCTAAAACGGCTTAAGACGATTGATTTAAAACAGCTTTCAGCAGATGATCAGATAACGTATCGTTTATTCGTATACGAGAGGGAAGCTGAAGCAAAAAGTTACCAGCAATTGGATCTTTTTTACCCGTTTGATTTCTACAGTGGGTTCGATCGGTATTTTGCAGGGGCACCTGCGAACATGTCGTTTTTAACAAAAAAACATTACGACAACTATCTAATCAGTCTCGCCGATTTCCCTCGATACAATCAGGAACATATCACCAACCTCAAGGCTGCAATTAAAGAAGGTCATACGCATTATTGTGAAAGTTTTAAAAACTATCATCTTGGCATATCAAGACATTTAGTTGAAGACGTCAACAAGAGTGTCTTCTACCAACCAATCATTAATATTCCAGCTAATTTTTCTGAGAGTGATAAATCTTACTATCAAGCACAAACAAAAAAGTTAATTGAAGAAACGGTTCTTCCTGAATATCAAAAGTTTTATGATTTTTTTACTCAAGAGTATATGCCTAAGTGTCGTTCGGTTGTGTCAATTAGTGAGCTAAAAAATGGTGCCGACTATTATCAATACTTAATTGAATACTACACAACAACCTCAATGACAGCCGATGAAATTCATCAGCTAGGATTGCAGGAAGTGGCGCGCGTTAGAGTTGAAATGGACGCCATTATTAAAAAGGTTGGTTTTAAAGGTAGTTTCAAAGAATTTATTGAGTTCTTACGTACTGAGCCACAATTTTATACGGATAGTCCACGGGACCTCATTGAAAAAGCAAGCTACATTACCCGTAAAATGGCCGCTCAGTTACCCAAGTGGTTTTCAGTTTTGCCCAGAGGTACATTTGATATCAAATCTTCACCCGATGGTGGCGCCTATTATGTGGCATCGGACGGCTCTGGTACCACATCAGGCACTTATTTTTTAGAAACTAAAAATCTTAAAAGTGAGCCTTTATATACCTTGGAGGCGCTGAGTTTTCATGAGGCGGAACCGGGGCATCATTTTCAAAGCGCAATTGCACAAGATATTGATATGGCCGAATTTAGAAAAACGCTTTATCACGCCGCCTATGGCGAAGGCTGGGGACTGTACTCAGAGCGACTGGGTAAAGAAATGGGCTTTTATAAAGATCCCTACAGTGATTTTGGCCGCCTAACGTATGAGGCATGGAGAGCTTGTCGACTTGTGGTAGACACGGGTATGCATTCAAAGGGTTGGTCTAGACAAATGGCTATAGATTACTTATCAGCCAATACCGGACTAAGTCTTGCTGATGTAGCAAAGCAAATTGATCGCTACATCACCTGGCCAGCCCAAGCCCTCTCATACAAAATTGGGGAGCTAAAAATTAGAGAGTTACGCCAAATGGCTGAAGATAGGTTGGGTTCAAAGTTTGAGATTAGAACGTTTCACGATCAAATGCTCACCAATGGTAGTTTGCCATTAGCATTACTAGAAGAACTCACCATTGACTGGATTAACGAACAACTTAATTAATATACTAAAGAAAAGGATGGAACAAATGAAATATTTACTATTGATCATTGTATTTATGATGATGTCACCACCACTTATTGCAAGTGATGCTAAAGATAGAAAAAAAATACAAACCACTCGATCTGAAATTTTAAAAAGACTCTACAAGGAAGAACCTCGAGCTAAAAAGAAAATAGCGAAGGCGGCAGGCTATGCCACATTTTCTAATGTGGGCGTTAATCTAGTTTTCTTCTCTGCAGCAGGTGGTAGTGGGGTCGTTCATGACAATCGGTCGGGTAAAAATACCTATATGAAAATGGCTTCAGCAGGTGTTGGCATTGGATTAGGTGTTAAAGATTTTAGAGTCGTATTTATCTTTCATGACAGAGATGCAATGGAAACCTTCATAGAGCATGGTTGGGACCTGTCGGGTCAGGCTGATGCTGCAGCGAAGTCGGGTGACAAAGGTGCCGAAGGCAGTGCCGCGGAAACGGTGATAAAGGGTGTGGAAATATATCAAATGACTGAGAGTGGTCTCGCTCTTCAGGCAACCTTACAAGGTACGAAATATTGGGTTGATGGCGATCTAAACTAATTAACATGACCGACAAAATACACCGTTTTATATTTGATACCTTTGGCATACGAGGCGAGATGGTCCATCTCGCAGCATCAAGTCAACGTATGATCGAAGCACATAACTACCCCAGCCTAATTGCTGATTTATTACAGCAGGCAGCGGCGGTTAATGTTTTACTCGCCACGACACTAAAGTTTGAAGGTCGCATCTCGATTCAACTACAGGGCTCAGGAGCACTGAAAATGCTCGTGGTTCAAACAACTCATGAACTTGGATATAGAGGTGTAGCTCATTTTGATGAGCAGCAAGATTATTCCAAATTAGGCTTTACTGATTTAATCAAAGATGGTCAGATGTGTATCACCATTGAGCCCGTAAAAGGCCGGCGGTATCAAGGTGTGGTTCCATTAGAGGGTAATAACTTAGCTGAGTGTGTGGAAACCTATTTTAAGCAGTCCGAGCAACTCAACACTAGAATTTGGCTATACAACGATAGCTCTCAAGTCTTTGGTTTATTGATCCAAGCTTTACCCGACATGTTAAGTGAAGAATCATTTCAGCATCTTGAAACTTTAGCTTCTACACTAACCGCTGACGAATGTTTGACGGTTGAAAATGATGTTTTATTGCATCGACTATTTCATGATGAGTCTGTGATAAATTTAACTGAAGAAACTGTCAAATTTTCCTGTGAATGCAGTCCTGAGAAAATGCTCAACGCATTAATTTTATTGAGTGATGATGAAATAGAAGAAATACTTCAAGAAAGTGGTGAAGTGGCCATGACTTGTGAGTTCTGTCTAAATCATTATGCTTTTAACGAAGTAGATATTAAACAACATAAAAGCATGGATGGTAACAGTACTCAACATTAGTTAGAAGCCTCTGGTAAAGTTAACCATCCATCCCCAAGTTGATCTTTCGGCTCCAAATGACTGATTTCATGGCTATATCCAATATAGGGCGTGGTGGTAGCCATTGAGGTTTTGGATATTGGATAATATCATTGATGAGGTCGCTGTCGCCGTCACAGGCATATTCGGCCAGAGCATGACCAAAAGCAGTCCCTCTAGAAATGCCCGCCGCATTATAACAACCAGCAGTATATATTCGTTCTGACAGCTTACTAAATACGCTCGTAGAATTTCGAGAAACACTTAAAACTCCTTGCCATGTATTATCAAAACCAACATCCTTCAAAGAAGGAAAGCGTTGTCTTAAGCATTCTAAATGCTTTGATTTTGCAAGTTTCATTTGTTGATTATTTAAGAAATATCTAGAATTATAGTCAGCGGTATTTCTTATTAAAATTCTGTGGTCCGGAGTATAACGTATTGTGGCGCCCATGCCATGTAGTGATAATATTCCCCAATCATCAGGGTTGCCTATAGAAGCTTGTTCAGCTTTTGTTAAGGGGCGTGTCAGGCTTGCTGACAACGTCAGTGGCACGGTATGTTTTGAGTTTGCACTCATCGCATGTAAGTAGCTGTTTGTAGCAAGCATTAATTGATTGGTAATAATGCTCCCTTCAGAACATTCTAAATATAGTTTGCCATTCTGTTCTGATATTTTAGTAATTGGAGAGTTATCAAAAAGTTCAACATTCTCTGGTAAAGTGTTACTAAGCCCTCGAACTAGGGCGGCTGGTTGCAGTAATACATCACCTTTGGTCCAGATGCCGTGTGTATAATAGGATGTTCCTAGACGCTTCGATAATTCAACGCTTGATAAATTTTCATATTCTGTATTGGACGCCTCGAGCCAGTCAATTAAATGACCGGCGGCATTTCCTGTGGCATCTTCGGCTCCGCAGTTTAGTTTCCCAACATCACGCCACTGGCACTCAATATTATTTCTTTCGACAATCTCGCGCAGTATCTTTATTCCTGCATGATTAATCCTATTTATACGGTTATATTCCCTAAGTTTAGTTGGATCAAATGCTTCACCTGAACTTGAGTTTGCCATCGCAAATCCTGAATTTCTTGCAGAGCCACCTTCGCCAATTGCACAGGCATCAATGACAATTATTCTAGCGTCTGGTTTTAAAGATGCTAATCTTCTTGCAAAGGCTAAGCCCGTGTAACCTCCGCCAATAACAACCCATTGGGCGAGTTGTCGTCCTACAAGTTTAGGAAAAGGAATGCGCTTCTCTAAACAATTTATCCAACCGCAAGCCTGATCGTTTTGTGGTAAATGTTTGATCACTTTTTCCATAACAATTTGCTCATTTCGATATTTGTATCATCAAGAACAGCATGATAATCAAAAACCCTATTCAATAACCACATTTAGATTCATTTTTTATGATATCAACTATGTTCTCAACGAGAAACCTGAAGATTTCAGGCGATTAATTTAGAGGTAAATTCCTTAACCTTAGCCTCAGGTAAGTGTAGATTGTTGTGGGTTATCTTGACTACATTGATGCTAGTTCCATTATTAAAAGATAAAAATTTGTCGAGAGATTTTTTCAAATCAATAATAAATTCGTCGGGCTTTTCTGTTTCTAGATGAAGGTGAAGAACATTTAAAATCCCTAACTTTCTATCTATCTTTGCATCCATTCTACCAGCAAACTTTCTACCCCATAATAGTGGCAGACTAAAGTAGCCAATTTTCCTTTTAATTGCAGGAACATAACACTCAATTTGATAATCATAGTTGAAAAGTGTTTTGGTTCTTTTACGTTGTATCAATAGATTGTCAAAAGGTGAAAGGATTTTTACTTTTGTTCGGCTCAACTTTTTCTTTAATAAATTATTAACCGTAGGTAAGGCAAAATAAGACTGGTTATCGACAGTCACAGTTATTAACAGACCATCTTCACACATTTGTAAACAGTGCTTTTGTACTGAAGTTCTTAGACCCTTTAGTAGGTAAGTTATTTGTTCAGGTGTTCCTATTGCGTTTGCGTTCAAATAGTTAATAATTAAATGTTGAAAATACTCTTCTTCGCTAGGAGTACTAATATCGATATCGGATGGAAGTACCCGTTCAGTCAGATCATAAACCTTTTGGAAGCCTTGTCTTTTAACGACCATAAGATCACCTTCCATAAATAATTGTTCGAGGGCTTTTTTTGCAGGTTTCCAGTCCCACCAACCAGTCTTTGTTTTTCGAGTATCTTTGAAATCTCTTGCTTGTAACGGGCCATCAATCTTTATCCGGTCTAAAACCAGTGACATGCTTTTTTTATCTTTTTTGAACCAATGTATGTCTCCTCGTGCAATCGAGTTTTTTCTTGGCAGGCTATAGCGGTAATCTATCATCGGTAAATATGATGCAGCATGTGACCAGTATTCGAAAATTCGCTTATCTTCTATGAGTTGGTCTAAATGAGCTGGGGTGTAATTTTCGGCACGATTCCATATGCTGTGGTGATGCGCTCGTTCTACTACAGAGATAGAATCAATTTGAATATAATTGATGGCTTCTATGGCTTTATAGGTAATTTCTTTAGCGGTTCCTATTTTACTTTCTTTATAGATGCCTTGGCTTAATAAGATTATTTTTTGAGCATCTTTTAAACTAAGCGTATTTTTCATGTAATAACGAGACTCAATAAATATTTAGTTATTGATTCTAACATCAAAGTTATTCGATCTTGGGAGTAAAAACTATAGCGAGTCAGAAATAGTGGGCCAGATACAAAAAACCCAGCAATTAAGCTGGGTTTTTATTTTTAAATCTTTACAAAGAATGGTGGCCGGACCTGGAATCGAACCAGGGACACGAGGATTTTCAATCCTCTGCTCTACCGACTGAGCTATCCGGCCATTTATAGGGTCTTCTTTGAGCGCGCTATTAAACTAGGATCAGGTTTTAAAGTCAAGCAAGATCGAAGTTTATTGCTCAGATTATTTTAGCTGAAACTCTATATGGAATGTCGTGCCCACACCAAGGTCCGATGTAACAGCCATCTGACCATAGTGATGTTCGGTAATGACAAAGTATGAAAATGATAATCGTTTGTCAGCATCGTCCTGTTTATCGAGGGGCTGATTAGTGAAAAAAGGTTCAAAAATTGATTGTTGCTCTTCACTTGTTAAGCCAATACCGTTATGGGATATTTTTAACCATAATGCATCGTATGATTCTAATAATCGTACTGAAATTCTGGGTTCAAGATTTTCTTCACCGGCCTTCCTAAGAGCGTGGTAACAATGTCTTAATAGGCTTAGCAGCACCTGTTGGATTTCTGAGACGTGGCAGTTTATCGTTGGTAAACTACTGTCGTAATCTCTTTCAATGGCAATATCAGAAAATTTCAATTCTCCGTTGACTGATAGTACATTCTTGGCTAATTCAATAGAGTGATCAACAAGCTCCGAGATATTTGCATTTTGTTTTACATTATTTGCTGAACTTGCAAAGTTGAGCAAATTGGCAACTATTGCACTGGCTTGCTGTCCCTGACAGATGGCATGGGCTAATAGACTGGAGACTTTTTCATCTTTTTGGGAATTTAACTGGGATTCAATTTTACCAATGTCTTCTATCATGCCTCGCAAAGGAGCACTCATGTCATGGGCCATTGATGATGCGAGTTCACCCATGGATGACATCATATCTCTCTGGATTAGTTTGTTCTCTGATTTAACCTGTTGGGAAACATCATTTATGAGTAACACTACTCCAGATTCATCCGAGCGCTGAAGTGGATAAATGGTGATATCAAAGTGAAATAAACCTCGTTGATTCTGTCTAATCGTTGTAGGAGCTTCCTTCGATTGAGCTTCATTAACTTGCTCACGACTAATGGTAATGATTGGATAAGCATCCCAAAGATCTTTGCCGAGAGCATCAGCAGCAGAAACGCCGGTGTATTTAACGGCAGTTTCATTCCATTGAGTGATAATCCCATCATCATCAAGTCCTACAAGCATCGTCGGCATGGACGTCAGGATGCTATTGATATAGTGTTCAGATGCTTTCAGTCGTTCAGAGGTTTTCAGGTGCTTTTCAATCTCTTCTTTCAAAAGTTTATTTGATCGATCAAGCGTAGCAGTTCGCTCTTTAACTCGGTCTTCCAAATCTTCCTTTATGGCTTCCAGTTCACTATTTGCTTTTTCTTTCTCAGCACGGCTAAAGAAAAGGGTGATGGCAGTAATGGACAAAATGATGATTAACACACCGCTTGAAAAATTAGCGATATGTTGCCAATTGGTAACGCCTTCGTCACTTTTAAATAATTGTATAAAAGTCTCTAATAAACCACTGAAGTAAATAATGGCGACTGCGACTGCTGTGAAGATGAGGTATTTTTTCATATCAATGATTATTTTTTTAGTATGGTTCATTCTTTAAGGCTATTTTTTTATGGTTAAGTATTAATGGTTAATTTCAGTGGTTAACATTGTACTATTCGGGAACATAGCCTTCAATCTGATCATAATCATCAGAAAATAAAAACTTTTCCATTTCTGCTGCCAAATATGATCTTGCTTCTGGATCAATCATTGATAGCTGCTTCTCATTAATGAGCATGGTTTGATGGTTCATCCAAAGTTGCCAAGCTTCTTTACTGATATTGTCAAAAACCCGCTGTCCGAGATCACCAGGGTAGGGTGCGAAATCTAAGCCTTCACTTTCTTTACCCAATTTTGCGCAATTAACCGTACGACTCATATTCTTTATCCAATATATAATTTACCGTTATTCTACGGCAATCTTTATTGAGGGTCATTAGTCTTTTTCAAGATTAGCAGATAGATCTTCAATCATTACTCTCACAGCTGCAGGAATGCCTTCTTTGAGCCAATTATCTAGACTATTCCAGCGTAGATTATCTTCAGCGATTGAGAGCATCTTTGTAACATCGGCCTTTACAGGAACTAGCTGCAAATGAAAATGGCTGAAAGTATGTCGAAATTCCTCAAGTCGCTGCTGATTTGAAGCTTCAATGGAATAGGTGTTTTCTAGGTACTCGCCCAAATTGAATTCTAAATCACAACTAATTGGAGTCCATAATCCGCCCCAAATTCCACTTGGAGGTCTCTTCTCCATGAGTAACTCACCATTTTTAGACATGAGCAAACAGAAGTATTGAGATCTGACGGGAATCTTCTTCTTAGGTTTTTTACCCGGATAAAGAACCTGATTATCCTGCTTTAGAGCAATGCAGATGTTACTTAATGGACAATCTTCGCAAGTCATATTCCGTGGAGTACAGATGGTTGCACCAATATCCATTAATGCTTGGGTGTAGGCTTTGACATCATTTTCTGGCGTTAGCGATTCTGTTACTTGCCATAATTTCTTAGCAACATCAGCTTTTCCTGGCCATCCTGATATTGCGAAGCATCGTGCTAAGACACGTTTTACATTACCATCGAGGATTGATGCTTTTTTATTCATTGCTAGAGCTAAAATTGCTCCGGCGGTTGAACGTCCAATTCCAGCTAACGATTGCAACTCTTCAATGGTGTCGGGAAATTCACTCTGACCCCTATTTTTACAGAGTTCAATTGCTGTTTTATGCAGGTTTCTTGCTCTGCTGTAATAACCAAGACCGCTCCACTGGGCCATGACCTGATCATTACTTGCTTTTGCTAGGTCTTCTATATTTGGAAAGCATTTCATAAACTTTTCATAGTAGGGAATAACGGTTTTCACCTGAGTTTGTTGCAGCATAATTTCTGAGATCCATACTCGATAAGCAGTCGGATCCTTCTGCCAAGGTAAATTCTTGCGACCATATTCTTTAAACCATAGTAAAACTGAACTGATAAATTCAGCACGTATAACTTCATTAACTACTTTCATTAGTGACTTTCATTAATTGCTAAACTCACATTCTTGCGTCTTGTGTAGAGGACTATTGAGACGGGGTAAGATCATAAATTGAGGCTAATATTATCGTAAAGCTAACCCACATGATGAGGATTAACGGGATGCCAATTCTCATAAAATCAGAGAATTTGTAACCACCGGCATTCATTACTAAAAGATTTGTCTTATAGGCCATGGGCGTTGCGTAGCTCATATTGGCACCAAAAAGAACTGCGAGAATAAAGGGTTCAACGTCAACGTGAAGTGAATTAGCAACTGCGATAGCAATGGGAGTGCCAATGACGGCTGCAGCATTATTTGAGATAACATTAGTCATTATGGCTAACAACAACATCAATCCACTAAGAATGAAGATCGGTTTCATACCCGCGGTTGCATAGACATACATTTCACCTAAATACATGGCTCCACCGGTTCGCTCAAGTGCGAGGCCAAGGGCGAGTGAAACAGCAATAATCATTACCACTGGAATACTGAGTCCAAGGGCTGCGTCTTTCCATTTCATACATCCTGTCAGCAGCATCACCACCACGCCAGATAATGCACTAATGCCAATGGGCATAATCCCTAAGGCTGCTATGGTGACAATCCCTGCCATAATGATCAGTGCCAGTGGCGCTTTCTTGGTATGGGGTAAATCGGTTGTTGCGTCTAGGACTAATACTTCGCCACCCTGTTTTAAATTGGTGATTTGCTCGTTGGTCCCCTGTACCAACAATACATCACCAACCTGCAATACAACGCCACCAAGTCCTTTACGCTTGGTATCCATCGCTGAGCCCGCCCGATGTAACGCGACAGTCATCACCTCATAACGTTTAGCAAAGTTGATCTGTCCCAGTGTAGTATTCACCAAGGGTGAGCCGCGAATGATGACAATTTCCGCGAGTTGTTGTTCCTTTTCCTGTAGAGGATTGTCTTCATCAACCGGTGCGCCTTTGGAGAATAGAGTGCTTTCTAATACCTTTTCAAATTCTTTAAGATTTTCTGGTGTGTCACGCACTCTTAACCGATCGCCTGCTTTAATGATGATGTCTGGCATGGTCATTAAATTGCGATCAGGACCTCTTTTGATACCGTGAACTTTCATGGCACCATCGGTGAGTTCTATTAAATCGTGTAAACTTTTTCCTTCGGCGATAGAGCCTTCTAAAATATCAATCTGGGCTGCAAATAACCGAGGCTTGATGTCGCTTAATCCGGCGTCGCGTTTAGGTAGTAATTTAGGGGCAATGAGCCAGAGATAAAGAATACCGATACCAGCCGCAATTGATGCTGGGTACATAAAATCAAACATGCCCATTCGATTACCGGTTATATCAGCCGCGACTGCAATGACCAGAAGATTTGTTGATGTGCCAATACTAGTACTCATGCCGCCAACAAGCGTTGCCATACCCATAGGCATTAAGAGGCCTGATGAGTTGGTTTTTGTACGAATGGAGACGGAGATTAAAATAGGTAACAATAGAACGACAATGGGGGTGTTATTGACAAAGGCACTTAAAATAGCAGCAATAATTAGGGTTATCAGTAGCGAGAGTAAGGGCGATATTCTCCAAAGCTTCGCAAGTTGTCGGCCAATGGGTTCAAGTGCCCCTGTTCTAATTAATCCCTGACCGGCAATCATTAGACCGCAAACAGCGATCATTGCTTCGTGACCAAAACCAGAGAAAAGTTCACCCGCTTCAAGGTGTATACCGTTTTGCTCAAATGGGAATAGTGCAAACCCCATGGCAAGTATCACCAGCACAACCAAACTAGAGGTTTCTAGTGGTATATCATCCTTTCTAAATAACCAAAGGGCGAATACCGTTAGTAGCATAACGGCAATTGCATGTGTGTTTGGTGAGGCAGGCATTAATAGCATATAAAAATCCGTCTTCTTATTTTAATAAGCTTATATTTAATAAGCAAAGTATGAACCCGACGTTGTAAATTAACAAGCCACAAACTTGTCAAAATACTTGGCTTACAATTGTGTTAAGATTGCCGCGAAAAATGAGTGTAAATAACCAACAAGATGGATGACATGGTCGAGCAAGATAACAATCGTTTCCAAAGAAAAATTCGTAGCTTCGTTAAGCGGGAAGGTCGGATAACTGCTGGTCAGTCCCGTGCCCTTGAAGAGCTTCTCCCAGAGTATGGAATAACGCTTGAAGCTGGAGAGATCAACTTTGAAAATTTATATTCTCGCCAAGCAGAAACAATTTTGGAAATTGGTTTCGGTATGGGGCAATCTTTAATATCACAAGCCCAAACTCATTCAGAGATTAATTATTTTGGCATTGAGGTGCATCGCCCGGGTGTAGGCTCATTATTGAAAATAATGACTGAAGAAAATATTGAGAATATTCGTGTTAGTTTAGACGATGCTATTGATGTACTTGAACAACAAATCCCAGAGCAGTCACTCAATGGTGTGCAGTTATTTTTTCCTGATCCATGGCATAAGAAAAAACATCATAAGCGTCGCATTGTGAATGACCGTTTCGTTGCGCTCATTCTTAGTCGATTAAAACCAGGTGGTTTTTTTCATCTGGCGACTGATTGGGAAAATTATGCCGAGCAGATGTTGGAAGTATTATCAGCCAATGATCAATTCAAAAATGATTCTGAAGATGGAACTTTTATACCACGGCCAGATTTACGACCACTCACTAAATTTGAAAAGCGTGGTCACCGCCTTGGTCATGGCGTTTGGGATTTAATGTTCTTGCGTAAACCTTAAGTTCGTCGTTCCCCAATTGATTATTGGCAGTTAATTGAAAGGTTCAATTTTAAGTCTGGATGAATACTTTGTGCCACCGGACAACCAAGCGCTGCTCTTTCTAACGATGCCATATGTTGTTCAGTGAGCTCGTGAGGGATCATTATCTCAATATCTATTTCAGAAACACGTCTTGGTAGTGAAGAACTCATTTTTTTAATCAAAACTATCTTGGTATTATCCATCGTTATTCCTAAGCTATCAGCCTTTATGCCCATGATGGTGAGCATGCAGGAACCCAATGAGGCAGACATTAGATCGGTTGGAGAAAAGGCTTCACCCTTGCCCTTGTTATCGATCGGTGCATCGGTTGTCACTTCATTACCCGACTGTAGATGGATAATCTGAGTGCGTAATTCTCCTTGGTACTCTATGTTCATGGTTACCATTTTAAGATCCTTTATATTTCTTTGATGATTATCATTTGAGAGTTATCGGTAGGGCCTGAATCATCGGCAATAACTGAATTCATAAAGAGTGCAAGTAAATCGTTTAAGAACAAGAGACCTTTTGATGTAGGCTGTATACGGTCGTCTCGATCTTCAATTAAACCCCGTTGCTTGGCGAGAAACAATTCTTTGGAAATCGCTGATAGTGCTAGACCTGTGCGCTCACTAAAGATTGCTGTTTCCACACCTTGATTGAGTCTCATGGCGTTCATCATAAATTCCAATGCTATATCTGAAGGTTCAATCGCTACTTTTTCTGCAATGGTACTTGAAGAAGACTGTAACCAATGGATGGGTTGTTTCCGTCTACGAGTCCTGATGATTTGTTCTAAACTGAAATTAGTGATTTTTCCATGAGCACCGGCTCCAATTCCAAGATAGTCTCCAAACTGCCAATAGTTTAAATTATGCTGGGACTGTTCCTCGGGTTTTGACCAGGCAGATATTTCATATTGTTCATAACCGGCCTGTCTTAGTCGTTTGAATCCGGCTGCCTGAATTTCCCAAATCAAGTCATCATCGGGCAAATTTTCAGGTGGGTAACGGTTGAAGGCAGTATTAGGTTCTATGGTGAGTTGATACCAAGAAATATGCTCAGGACCTAGTCCGATAGCGCGGTCGAGATCAGACAGGGCATCAGCAACGCTTTGCGAAGGTAAGGCAAACATTAGGTCCAAATTAATCCTTGAAAATCCGGCATCACGCGCCATTTCAAAGGCTTTTTCTGCTTCATCTGCACAATGAATACGACCTAATTTTGATAGCTGTTGATCGTCAAAACTCTGTACGCCAATGGAGAGTCGATTAACTCCCGCCTGTTTGTACGCCTGATAATTTTTTGCTTCTGCAGTGCCAGGGTTTGATTCTAGTGTGATTTCTATATCGGCCTTGAGATTGAGTCGGGCACGGACACCGGAGAGTAATGAGTTTATAGCTTGTCCGGAAAATAGACTGGGTGTACCACCGCCGATAAATATGCTGTCAATGGAGCGTCCCCATACATCCGGTAGCTCCTGTTCAAGATCCAGCAGTAAAGCATCGATGTACCTTTGCCCATCATTTTTAACATCAAAGGAATCAGAAATTTGATGTGAATTAAAATCGCAATAGGGACATTTTTCGACGCACCATGGCATGTGGATATAGAGGCTTAAGGGAATACCTACTTTGAAAGAGGACATATCTAAAATTATTTTAGCAAGGAAACCAGTTGTCGCAATGCACGACCGCGATGACTAAGAGAGTCTTTGACAGCAGGGTCAAGTTGCGCTGATGTACAATTATATTCATCAACCCAAAAGATGGGATCATAACCAAAGCCATTGGTTCCTACCGGTTCTTTCAGTAATCTACCTTCCCAGGTTCCCTGACAAATAATCGGAGTTGGATCCTCTGCATGTTGAAGCATCACCAACACACACTGAAATCGTGCTGTTCGCAAGGGATCTTCAATGGTTGAAATATCATGGATCAGCTTATCAAGATTGTCTTGATCGCTTGCTCCTACACCAGCAAATCTGGCGGAATAAATTCCAGGAGCGCCTTGTAGTGCGTCGACCTCAATTCCAGAGTCATCGGCAATGGCTGCCAGACCTGATATTTGTGCAGCATGACGCGCCTTAATGATGGCGTTTTCAACAAAGGTTAAGCCGGTTTCTTCAGCCTCTGACACGTTAAACTCAGATTGTGGTACGACTTCAAAGGGTTGATCCGCCAGCATCTGCTGAAACTCTCTTACCTTACCTAAATTTCCTGTTGCTAATACTATTTTTTTCACAGCTTAAAATCTCTTAATCTTTGTTATAGGACTTTTATTAACAAGAATATCATTAACGGAATATCATTAATAAGATCATGAGTCAGTTTAGTCGACAAACATCTGCTGCTTGAATTCAAACTTTGATGCTGAAGTTTTTCCATCTGGAACAACACTAATTTTAAAATCGAGTTGCTCGGTATCGGCAAAGTTAAACGTTGCAATATAGTAGATGGCAGTCTCTTCGGTTATTTTTTTAAACTTCAACGTCGTCAGCTGAGCAATGGGGTTTCTTGCTTCACCTAAAACCAATGCATTCATCGGCACAGTAGATTTTAAGACTGAGATATTAATAACTCCAAGAGTTTTGCTGCGTTCAATCCCATATTGTGTGGCAATTTCAGGGGTTAGCATGGAGGAGTTAAAAACATTGTAATGAAATTGATAACCTTTATCTTCTACCATTTGTTCAGCATGAAGTGTGGCATTTAACACAATTGAGATGATGAATAGGTAAATGAATTTAGATATTCGACTGGTTGACATGATGAATTCTCCTGCCGTCAGATTTATCGGTATGATTCTATCAGTACAATAATGTTACAGAAAGGACAGAAGAGTTGGAAGTAATTTAGGGCTTAATAGCCATTCTACTTCAAATCCGAAAGGCTATTTTTGTGATGCAGAGTTTTGAGAAAACAGCTTATCGCGATTAAATTGCAAAATATTACTTTTCTTTTCTATAGGTCTGAACTTATCAAGTAGTGAGAAAGTTTCCTGACATTGAATGAGCTCATGGTCTAAATCATTAATGATAATATTAAGTGCACGTAGTCGACCTGTTGTGGTGGCATCATTTTTTTGTATGGCGAGTAATTCATCCATATGAGTTTCTAGTACAGTTCTGTGATCTTCAATTTGATGCGTGAGAGGATGAAGAACATTCTTAGTCCAGTTATTGAGCTTTTCAATAGTCCTTTCAAAAAAGCTATCGATGTTATAGACGGTGGTATTAAAAAAGCGAGTGACCACCTTATCCTGCCCTGAAAAGGCCAGCTTCAAATGTCGATTAAATTGATCAGAATCTCTGATGATATTTTTTAATTCGCTATGAAATAATTTTGCAGTGAGATACCGAGGTTCAAAGGATTCAAGATCATGCTCTTTTTGAAATCGCTCATAAATAGAAGCGGCCATCTTGTTAGTGAGTTCTGCTTCTCGACAAAAGTCATTCATGATGGTGTCGACTTCGAAAAAATACTCGCGCATCGATCGCAGCATGCCACGGGTGCTTTTAGATTTTATAATCTTAGCGGCGGTCTCGTCGGTGCATAATTGCAAGCGATCAAAAGAAAGCACATCGCGTAATAAATCGGTTTGTCGCTCCATCAGTCGAATACTGGGTTTGATGGTTAACATTTTTTGTTTATAGACTTGTTTTTCAGTTCGACATTCTTCTAGAAGTGTTTGAATGTGTGTTGCGCTATCATCTTTTAGGTGATCGAATTCATCTCTTTGATGATCCAGTTGTTTGCGTCGGTTCTCTAAAGTTTTCAAGCTATCATGGACAATATTGCGAGCATCTGAAATCACATTTTCCCAAAGACTTTTTTCCTTGCTGATCATAACTGCGTTTGAAAGAACGTCTTCGAGAACTTTGAGGTGACTTTTTGCTAATAGCTCGGTGTCATTCTTGACTCGTGCCAAGAGGCCTTTTTGAGCGGAAACAGGAATGACATCCCTACGTGGTATTTCGAGCTGTCGAGCGGTGTCCTGGATCACTTTATCGACGTTCGTCTTAATTTCTTGGGCGGTACTGAGCTCGTCCCAAAGAACATCAACTTTATTGAGTACAGCATAGAGGCCGAGATTAGAACGATTTTTTAATTGGGAGATATGTTCTTCCCAAATTTCCATATCACTGGCGGTGACGCCTGCATCGGCAGCGAGCAAGAAGATGACAGCTTGCGCTCTTGGCAAAAGACTCAATGTTAATTCAGGCTCAGAGCCTAAAGCATTAAGGCCCGGAGTGTCGAGAATACACAAGCCTTTCATTAATAGTGGGTGGTCGAAGCTAACGAGCGCGTGTCGCCACTTGGGTATTTCGACTTTTTGACTGAATTTCTCAAGTTTGCCAATACTAAAACCAAGTTCAGAGGCAACCTCAGGTGTGACCAATTGAGTTTCGGTTACTTGCATCAAGGCTTTGGACATTGAATCTGCTGAAGAAGTATCCAGTTCTGATTGCAGCCAATAATCACTTAGATGGCGAAACTCTTTGAGAGGCCGAGGATCGGATCTCGTTTCAATGGGCAATAATCGTAAATAGGTGTTGTTAACATCCTGATCATAAAATAACTCTGTTGGACACATGGTGGTGCGTCCAGCTCGTGATGGTAAAATACGTTGACCATATTTTGCAAAAAACATGGCGTTGATCAATTCGGTTTTCCCACGCGAAAACTCACCGGCAAAGGCGATGGTGACATAATCATCTTTCAGGATATTTAACAGGCTTGAGAGTTGTTGATCTACCTTGTCACTATAGAGCTGATTTCTGCCCAACCATAGACGAAAACTTTTCAACGATCGCGTCAAATCTTTCTTCCAGCGATTGAAGTTATGAATGTGCCCAGCAAGGGCATCATTATTGTTTTCTTTGTTGTCTATTGAATCATGCATAAATTGGCTTATAAAAATTTGTTTTCCCAACAAAAATTATAGCAATAAATACAATAAAAACAGTGGACTAGGTCTCCCTTTCGTCTTAAGTTCTTAAGCGTTTATCGGTATTTCAGCCGATTACAGGTTATTTGTACTGATTTTATAGATATTGGTACAGAGGAACGATAATCCAGTTCTCAATGGCGATGAGAGCAAATTGCAGTCCTAAAATTAAAAATAGGGGTGATAAATCGAGCCCGCCCATGGGGGGAATTAGCCGTCTGACCGGTGCCATCAAAGGTTCTGTTAACTGATGAATGACGGCCATGATTGGATTGTGATATCCCGGGCTAATCCAACTCATTACCGCGCGAATTAAAATCATATAGAGGAACAGACTAAAACTTTGGTTTATTAGCATTGCCAAACTAACGAGCATTAGGCTGGCAATGGATGGGAAACCAGAATTAAACAGTAAGATTAAACACACATATTTTATGAAGGTTACGGCATAAGCAAAGATTAATGAAGATACATCAATACCTCCGTAACCTGGAATGACTTTTCGCAGTGGAATTAAAATTGGATTTGTTGCTCGAACAATAAACTGAGACAAGGGATTATAAAAGTCAGCTCGAAATAACTGCAGAAGAAAACGCAACAGCACCACCATGATGTAGAGATCGAAGAACGTTTCAATCAAGAAGTAAAAGGGTGACTGCATTTTTTGTGATTCCTCAGTTGTATAAATGTTATGTAGATTTTAAGCTCTTCTTTAATTCAAGTAATGATATAGGGTTTCGAGAATGATAATACAAGTTTTTAGTCATTTTTAGAAAGCTCAACGGCTCTAGTTGCACCCGCCGAAACAGCATCGTTAATGATGTTCATCAGTCCCGCATCATCAAATACATTCATCGCTGCCTCAGTCGTACCTTTGGGTGAGGTAACTTTTTTGCGTAATTGCGCCGCTGTTTCCATATCGAATTCATTGAGCATTGCTGCCGCACCAAAGGCTGTTTGATTCACCAATTCTCGACTAATGGATGCATCTAGCCCCATTTGTATTGCTGCGTTGGTCATAGCTTCTGCCATATAAAAATAAAAGGCAGGGCCACTACCAGATACTGCGGTAACAATATCAATGTGGTTTTCAATCTCTAACCAGAATATTTTACCTATATTTGAGAATAATTTAGTCACGAATTCATGTTCAGAGTCAGAAACTGAATCCGTGGCAAAGAGTCCAACAGCTCCTTTTGATAAAAGACATGGCGTGTTTGGCATCGCTCTGATGATGGATGCATTTGATAATTTTTCTGTGCTTAAATAGCTTCTGATGCTTGAACAGGTCTGCCCAGCGGCAACCGAAATGATGAGTTTATCCCCTACTGAGGAGGCAATCTCGTTACAAACTCTTTCAATGATTGGGGGTTTTACCGCGAGTACTATAATGTCAGAGTTCATTGCCGCAATTGAATTGTCAGTGGTCACTGCTATTTCATATTCGTTGTGCAGTAGGTTTAATTTATCTATACCGGTAGCCGTCGCGGTGATATTTTCTCGAGGATAGCCACTTTCAATAAGCCCCACAATGATGGCTTTGGCCATGTTACCTGCACCTATAAAGGCAATTTTAGGATGTTCCATTGGCTACTCCTTCATTGTTGTCATTGCTATTTACTACAGTATTTCTTGCGCCAAAAATATCGGTACCAATGCGTACCATGGTACTTCCCTCCATGATTGCTGCTTCAAGATCTGCAGACATTCCCATTGAGAGAGTATCAATGTCTGGGAATTGTGTTTTTTGTTGTTGGAACAAATCATACATTTTTTTAAATGCGCTGCGTTGTTCATCGACATCATCTGTTTTTGCAGGAATGCACATCAGGCCGCGAAGTCTTATATTATCAAGTGATTGAACCTGAACCATGAGTTCATTGAGTTCATCAGGTGAAACCCCAGACTTATTTTCTTCGTTGGAGATATTAACCTGCAAACACATATTGATGGGCGATAAGTTCTCTGGGCGTTGGCTAGATATTCGTTTGGCAATTTTAAGTCGATCGACACTATGGACCCAGTCAAAATACTGTGCAATTTTGGCGGTCTTGTTCGACTGAATAGGGCCAATGTAGTGCCAATGAATATCGAGCTTTGACAGAGTATTTATTTTATCGACGGCTTCTTGAAGATAATTCTCACCAAAATCTTTCTGTCCAGCATCATAAGCTTCCTGTATCTTGTTGATTTTATGGGTTTTACTTACAGCTAATAATGTGACAGGATGCTCAATACTCTTATTAAGTTGGCTCGAACGTTCAATTCTTTGAAAAACTTTATCAAGATTGTATGCAATAGACATTTTATTCAACTAGAATTAAGACATATTTATCAAAACTCTCGCTCTTGGAGTCTTGGATTAAGGAAACAAGTATGGATATTACAGAGCTTTTAGCCTTTAGTGTAAAAAATCGAGCATCAGATTTACACCTTTCTGCGGATCTTCCTCCGATGATTCGTGTTGATGGTGATGTTCGCAGAGTCAATATACCCCCGCTGGATCATAAAACAGTTCATAGTTTAATTTATGACATTATGAACGATAAGCAACGTAAAGATTTTGAAGAATTCTTTGAAACGGATTTCTCTTTTGAGTTACCCGGTGTTGCTCGATTCAGAGTGAACGCCTTTAATCAAAATAGAGGTGCTGCTGCGGTATTTAGAACCATTCCTTCAGAGGTGTTAACCCTTGAAGATTTAGGGTGTCCGGCTATTTTTAAAGATATCTCAGATAAGCCAAGAGGATTGTGTTTGGTTACCGGTCCAACAGGTTCTGGTAAATCAACGACCTTGGCGGCAATGATTGATTATATTAATGATACTCGATATGAACATATCTTGAGTGTTGAAGATCCCATTGAATTTGTCCATGAATCAAAAAAATGTCTCGTCAACCAACGTGAAGTTCATCGCGATACCTTAGGCTTTAATGAAGCATTGCGTTCAGCTCTTCGTGAAGATCCTGATATTATTCTTGTAGGTGAATTACGAGATTTAGAAACCATACGACTGGCTTTAACGGCAGCAGAAACGGGTCACCTCGTTTTCGGTACACTGCATACTACATCTGCAGCAAAGACCATTGATAGAATTATTGATGTGTTCCCAGCTGCTGAGAAAGGCATGGTACGTTCAATGCTATCAGAATCTCTACAGGCGGTAATTGCTCAAACTCTCATTAAAAAAGTAGGTGGCGGTCGAATTGCAGCACACGAAATTATGATTGGTACTCCTGCAATTAGAAACCTAATACGTGAAGACAAGGTTGCTCAAATGTATAGTTCAATCCAAACGGGTTTGAATGTGGGCATGCAAACATTGGATCAATGTTTGAAAGAACTCTTGGGCAAGGGTTTAATTACTCGTAAAGATGCTCGAGAAAAAGCGAAGAATAGGGAAGATTTTTAATAGAAACATTTTGAAGGTCTAAGGAACGAAGATGGATTTTGAAGCGTTATTAAAATTAATGGTCAGTAAACAGGCATCCGATCTGTTTATTACTGCTGGTGTTGCACCGAGTATTAAGATCAACGGCAAAGTAGTTCCCGTTACACAAAGAGCTTTGACGGCAGAAAAAGCCCGTGAAGTTGTTCTCAGTGTAATGAATGAGGATCAGCGAAAAGAATTCTCGCGAACTCATGAATGTAACTTTGCTATTTCTGCACACGGCATCGGACGTTTTCGTGTTAGTGCTTTTCAGCAGCGTAACCACATTGGCATGGTGCTTCGACGCATTGAAACCACCATTCCTACAATTGAAGAATTACGTCTACCTCAAATTTTAAATGATATTGCCATGACCAAGCGTGGTCTTGTGATTATGGTAGGTGCGACAGGTACGGGTAAATCTACCTCTCTTGCTGCCATGATTGGTTATCGAAATAGAAACTCTACCGGTCATATTATTAGCATTGAAGACCCAATCGAATTTGTACATAACCATGACAAATGTATTGTGACTCAGCGAGAAGTTGGTATTGATACGGATTCTTTTGAAGTTGCTCTTAAGAACACTCTTCGACAGGCACCCGACGTCATCTTAATTGGTGAGGTTCGAACCCGTGAAACTATGGAATATGCTATTGCATTTGCCGAGACGGGTCATCTTTGTATGTGTACGTTACACGCAAATAATGCCAATCAGGCTCTCGACAGAATTTTACACTTCTTTGCAGAAGATAGACGGGCTCAATTACTCATGGATCTCTCACTTAATCTTAAAGCAATTGTTGCACAGCAATTAATCCCGACTCCAGACGGAAAAGGTCGACGTGCTGCAATTGAAGTGATGATTAATACACCTCTCATGTCTGATCATATTCGTAAAGGTGAAGTCCATCTGTTGAAAGAGTTGATTTCTAAATCGAATGAGCAAGGGTTACAAACCTTCGATCAGGCTCTGTATAAATTATTTAAGTCCGGTGAAATTACTTATGAAGATGCGTTGCATCATGCCGATTCTACCAACGATTTAAGGCTGATGATTAAACTGGATCAGGCTGAAGAAGATGGTGGGTTGACATTATCTTCTGACACGATGAATTTGGAAGATACTGACATGATGTAATTGTTTTCTTTAGTTATCGGGGTTAATGCGGATAGAGAATTAAATGCTGCTTGTTAATTTTATTAGCAAGCAGTTTTTTTATGTCTGTCAAAAAATGTTTATCACCGAAGGCAACAACAGTGGCATCATGGGGTACAAAAGAATGAATATTTATATCTTCAATCAACGCTTGTAATGTTCCTGTAAAACAACCGGGCAGCTCATCAACGGATGCCAGTCTTGCCGGTATTTTCAAATCTTCTAAAAGTTGTGAACTGGCAATAGTGTGTGATTTAAATTCGGGCAGCATGAACAGAGACGGAACAGTGGTGAAGGGAAAAATAGAATGAGTTCCAAATAAAACCAGGCGTAGGCGAGAACGTAATGTTTTTAAGCCCCACTGATCTTTAAGGTAATTAATTAATGCGAAAAGTAGAGCGATTGAATGATCTTCTGCAATAAAGATTAAACCATCGTCTACATCTGGTAAATCAAAGGCAACGCCTTCTACGGTAAAATCAGAACGGTTAGCTTGCTGGATGCTTTCAAGTAATTTTTTATCAGCGACTTCATTAATGAGAATGAGTGTTTGATCCAATGAACTTTGGATCACTGGGAAATGATGTTCTTTAAAACTCAACCATTGGCCGGGCAATACAACCACACAATTTTCTAGACGAAATAGTGAGAGTCCATTAGGTAACTTTTCAATGAATTGGGTTTGCATCTATACGGAATTTTCTCTAAACCAAGATTCTAAAATTAAAACTGCGGCCTGACTATCTATGGAACTTTTCTTCAGTCCTTGATACCCAGCTTCATCAAAAAGCTGTTCTCTAGCTTCAACGGATGAAAGACGCTCATCCATCATTTCAACTTTAATTGAAAATCGACCGTTTAATCGATTCGCAAACTTGGTCGCACGTTTTGTTAATAATTGTTCAGTGGCATCCATGTTAAGAGGTAATCCAACAACAATGAGATTAGGTAGCCATTCTTTGATGATATTTTCGACCTTAAGCCAGTCGGGCTGTCCATCTTTAGCGTTTAGTGGGTTCAGTGGGTTTGCGGTCCCTGTGATGTTTTGCCCCACGGCCACACCGATCCTTTTTTCACCATAGTCAAACGCAAGAACAGTAAGAGCTTTAGACATTAATTAGCTGTGTCCGGCATTGGCAGAAAGTTTACTGATGTCGACACCAATTAAATTGGCAGCAGCCTTCCAGCGAAGTTCTGCAGGAGTGTGAAATATAATATCGGGATCTGCAGGAACACTTAACCATGAGTTTTCGAGCATCTCCTGGTCAAGTTGGCCTTCGCCCCAACCAGCGTAACCCAAAACAACTTCGACATCTTCTGGCCCCTGTTGTTTTGAAATAGCCGAAAGAATGTCTTTCGATGTTGTCACGCTAATGTGATCATTGATGTTCATGGTGGAATCCCATTCACCAAAGGGCTTGTGAATAATAAACCCACGTTCAACCTGCACCGGACCACCGGACATGATTTTTTTATTACCGATAAAATCATCGGATGTTTCAATCTCTAAATGCTCAAAGAGTTCATCGAAGTCGACATCCATGGGTTGGTTGATCACCATACCCATTGCACCCTCTTCATCATGCTCAATAATATAGGTCACAGTCTGGTGAAAACGCGGATCCTCTAGGCTCGGCATCGCAATCAGGAAGTGATCTTTTAAACTCGGAAAGTCTGTCATATCATTAATATCGGGTTAGTATTCAAAATAACAAGTACCAAAATAACAAGTTTATTACCTTGTCTTCATACTATTATTGGGTTGGAATTGCCAGACCCTTACAATTTCTAGTATATCTGTATCCACGATGATTTCTTTAGTCAATGGCGCAAAGGGTGCTGCTAGACGCACAATACGAATTGCTGAATCATCAAGTATTTTATGGCCTGAAGAGCGAATAACTGAAATATTATTCACCGTGCCGTCCTTATTAATGGCAACCTTTAAACTTAAGCTACCAAATATGCCGTTCTTCTTAGCCTTTTCAGGGTAATTCAAATTACCAATCCGCTCAATTTTTCGTCGCCATGAATCAAGGTATAAAGCGTCCGTTGAGCGATGGATGGCAGCAGAGACCTGTCGCTTTCTGGGACGTTTGGCACTGTTTTTGCGTTCTGCATCAAGTTGGGCAGTCAGGCTAGCGATTTCCATGCTACGACTGTAAATTGATTCAGCCGTTAATGTTTCAACTATTTCCTGTTCTTCGACAGGTGGTGTTTCGGCTTCCTTGTGAATTTTTTCGGCGAGATCTGATGTAACAACCTGAGTGTCATCAATCGCGATACTAGACACTTGCATCTGTTCAGGCTGGGTGGTTTCATTGAGCTTTTCATCGGGAAAGGGTGTAAACTCTGTGGTCGATGGTGTCTCAACAATTTCGCTTTCACCACCGCCAATTTGGTCAGCCTGTCCAATAAAATCAGCTTCGTCTGGTCTCTTTTCAGAAAATTCTGTAGCGAGTACAACATCAAGTGCCCGTTCAAATTTCTCTTTGGTTTTATCAGGCAAAGCAAAACTTATTCCAAGTAAAATGAGTACGTGGAATGCGGTGGCTAAAAACAGACTGAAACTCATCCGGTCACCCGATGTAATTGTAGGTGCAGGGGTTGGAGTAGGAGCTATTTTTGCTTCAGCGTTTGTCATGTTTGCTATATTAACTTACAAAGAGCCGAGATTGTTGATGATCTGTGAATGATCGATCAAAACAATACGTTCTGCAAATAATTGATCACTGTACAACTGGCCATCCTTGTCGACCACTAAAAGATGGTTTAGTCCAATCCTTCGAGCAATATCAAACCATTCTGATGGCTTTGCCACCATCAGTGCCGTTGCAGCAGCGTCAGCAATAGCGCCACTGGGATGAATGACCGTCACCGAATGAGCGTGCTCAGATGGATATCCCGTTCTTGGGTCGATGATATGGTGGTACTGTTTTCCATCGACTGAGTATTTACGTCGATAATCACCCGAAGTGAAAATACTTTCATCGTCTTCCAGTTCAATCCACCCCAGGGTCTTATCTTTTATTGGATGCTGAATTGCAATCCGCCAAGGACGATCACCAACAAAACCGATTCCACGAATATCACCACCGGCATTAATAAGTGCATTATTAATACCTTGAGCCTTTAGTAGTTCTACCAATCGATCCACACCAAAACCTTTGGCATATCCTCCAAAATCAATCTGAAGGTCCTGATTAAATCCGGTAAGTTCTGTTCCAGATATTCTAATATCCATCATATTGGGATTACTTTTTAACAGAGAATCAATGTCTTCTTTAGAGGGTATAGATTGGTTATCCTCAGGATTATCCTTATAAAACCCCCAAAGCTCTATCAGTTTACCAATGGCAGGATTGAACAAACCATTCGATTGAGTATAAAGCTGTTGGCTTTGAAGGATTAGAGGGAGGAGGGTTGGATTAACCTCAAAAGGCTCACCTTTTCTAAGCTTGTCATTTAAATCCGTTAGCGTGCTTTTTTGCCAAGCGTGCCATTGAGAATGCATAACATCCAGTTGGGTTTCAATTTCTTGGATTGCCTCATCTGCCTTCGATGGCTTTACACCAAACAAAGTCACATCAATTTGTGTACCAAAACTTAAGACCTGCCGAGTATAAACCTGCTTGCTATCACTACACCCAAACAGTAAAAGGATCGAAAATATGGAATAAATAAGACGTTTCATTATTGAAGCTTTGCCTCGATGACATCCATTAAATCTGAGGCTATATCTAAATTATTGGCTGCATCAAGTTCTTGAATGCAGGTAGGACTGGTGACGTTGATCTCTGTTAAATAATTACCAATGACATCAAGACCTACAAAAATAAGTCCTTTATCAACGAGAGTTGGTGCTACCTTTTCAACAATTTTATAATCATTTTCAGAAAGTGGTACCGAGACTCCACGACCACCCGCTGCTAAATTGCCTCTGGTCTCACCCTTTGCAGGAATGCGTGCTAACGCAAATGGAACGGGTTTTCCATTAATCACTAATATTCGTTTATCTCCTTCAGTGATTTCTGGAATAAATCGTTGGGCCATAGCCATCTGTTGGCCATTGTCAGTTAATGTTTCGATAATCACACCAACATTGGGGTCATCAATTTTGACTCTAAAGATTGATACGCCGCCCATCCCATCAAGAGGTTTAACAATAATGTCTTGATGCTTTGCTAAAAAGTCACGAAACAAGGATTCTTTTCGGGCAACAAGCGTTTCTGGAGGACAGTCTGGAAACCAGGCGGTAAATAACTTCTCATTTGCATCGCGAAGACTCTGAGGTTTATTGACAATGAGGCAACCATTTTGTTCAGCAATCTCAAGGATGTAGGTACTGTAGATATATTCGTTATCAAAGGGGGGATCTTTTCGCATCATGATGACGTCAATATCTGTTAAAGGCAGGGTGCTTTTTTCACCCAGTTGATACCAACTATTCTGATCTTCTGTGAGCGCTACCAATTGTTGCTCAGCAAAGGCCTGACTATTTTCTATGAACAGGTCACTTTGTTGCATATAAATGATATTCCAGCCGCGTTTTTTTGCTGCTCTCATCATCGCTAGGGTAGAATCTTTTTTTGGATTAACCGATTCAATGGGGTCCATTACAAAGCCAATATTTATAGTCATAACTCTATTCTCTCCAATATTGTCAAGAAATCGTTCAAAAAATTAGAAAATTGTGAAATTTGCACTGCATTACTTCGCTTTCTGAACTATATTTCTCTATTATAAATTGAATACAATTTCAGTGCATAGAATAAATGCATAAAAAGATTGTTATTTGTGTCTAACATTTTCAGGAATTTACCTATAATCAGTTATATACTTCTGATTAGTTAAGGGAGAACAGGTTAAGATGGACGATAGTTTTTCAGGTATAAAAGCAATGGTGATTGACGATAGTAAAACCATTCGCCGAACTGCAGAAACATTACTCAAAAAAGTTGGTTGTGAAGTTGTAACCGCCCTCGATGGTTTTGATGCTCTATCTAAAATTGCTGATCAGAAGCCAGATATAATCTTTATTGACATTATGATGCCCAGACTAGATGGCTATCAGACCTGTGCACTCATAAAAAATAATAAAGAATATAAAAACACCCCAGTTATTATGCTCTCGAGTAAAGATGGTCTTTTTGATAAAGCAAAAGGACGAATTGTTGGCTCTGATCAATATCTGACCAAACCCTTTAGTCGTGATGAATTGCTCGATGCAATCAGAAATCATCTTGAATAAACTAGAACTACCCTATAACGGAATTTTGGAGGCTAGGCTGTAATGCGTGTTTTAATTGTAGATGACTCTCCCACCGAAATGCATATTCTAAGTAATATGATGGAAAAGTTGGGCCATGCAGTAATTACTGCTGAGAACGGCGAACTTGGCGTGGTGACGGCAAAAGAAGCTCAACCCGATTTGATTTTGATGGATGTTGTGATGCCAGGAATCAATGGCTTTCAAGCAACCCGACAATTACATAAAAGTGAAGAGACAAAAAACATACCTGTTATTATTGTTTCTACTAAGAATCAAGCCACAGATAAAATGTGGGGTCAGCGTCAGGGTGCAAAAGCCTATGTAACTAAACCCGTTGAAGAAGCTGAACTAGTACAAGCCATTGAAACAATATTGCATGGATAGCATATGAGTAAAACGAAACGCCAACATCCTTATCAAATATTAGCTCAAATGGATGAGCTTTGTATCCGTATTGCAGATACATTTCCGAGTGAAGCAAAAAGTGTCGAATTTTGGAAAGGTATTGGATTTGCACTCGGAGGCAATAAGTACATAACCCCATGGGATGAGGTTGCTGAAATTCAATCTCTACCACCCACCACTAGAGTCCCAGGTGCTAAAGACTGGGTTCGAGGAGTGGCCAATGTACGGGGAACATTATTACCGGTTATGGATCTCAATGTTTTCCTCGGATACCGACCTAGAAAATTAAGAAAGCAGAGATTACTGGTGGTTAAGCATGATGGTATTTACTGTGGTCTTATTGTTGATGAAATCCTAGGTGCTATGACATTTGAACAATTTGAGCAGCTCGAAGAATTACCGGCAGTTGATGAGCCCGTAGGTAAATTTATTACCGGTGGTTTTACTCGACAAGATGATGACTGGCCTGTTTTTAGTCTACATAGTCTTGCTGAGTACGACGATTTTAGACAGGTTACACGATAAGCTAAAAAAACAAACATAAACACTATCTTTCACAATTAACAGCGGAACGCGATTATGAATGCAGCGAATAAATTAACATCAAAGGGAACTGAAGTGAGACAGGGTGGGGGAGCTTTAGCTGGCTTAGCACTGGTTTTTACCATCGTGATGGTTGCGAACTTTAGTTATAACCTTTATTTAAGTTCAATCGATGAAACTCGATTTGATGCAGCTGACGAACTGAGGGTACTTTCACAACAGATATCAAATAACGCCTCTGAATCAGTCAGTGGTAATGTGAATGCATTTGATTTTCTGGCAGTCACTCGCAATAATTTTGAAAGAAACTTTATTTTGCTGCAATCTAGTCTCAACGAGACAGACTTTAAGTTCACATCAAAAGAAAATGTGTCAGTTGCGCTACAAAATACCGGCACCTTATGGAGCAAGGTAAAGGGCAATGCCGATACCTTATTAGAGTCAAGAAATACGGTTTTAGATTTACATGATGTGGTTGGTAAGTTGGCGACAACTGTTCCACAGTTACAGGAATTATCTGAGGATGTTGCGTCTTCACTTATCCAAAATGGCGGCACGACAAGTCAAATCCGACACGCCACTAATCAAACTTGGTACGCTGAACGACTGATAGCTTCTGCACAGAAGATATTAGCGGGTGGTTCAGATACAAAGGCTGCAGCGGTTGATTTCGATCTAAATGTGAAAAATTTGGGCGTTGTTGTTTCTGGCATGTTAAATGGCAATGCCAATATGGATATCCGCCGAGTTAATAGTTCAGCAATACGATCTAAACTAAATCAGATTGCATCACTTTACGATGTTATCTTGAGCAATTCTAACCGGTTTGTAAAATCAACTGGAGATTTGACAAGAGTTCATGCTGCTTCAGATTCAATTTTTGGTGATGCGACCAAAATGTTGGAGTTAACATCAAACCTATCCAATGCTTTTGTTGAATCAAAAAATAGTCGTTTACCAGGAAATCCCTTACTTTCAGCTGGCTTACTTCTTGTCGTTATTCTTTTACTCATAATGTTGTATATCAAACAACGTACAAATGAGAGAGAGCAACTTCAATTATCAGGTGAGTTAGCCAACCAAGAAAAAGATCAAAATGAACGAAACCAAGAAGCAATTATTCGCTTACTTGATGAAATGGAAGGTCTTGCAGATGGAGACCTGACGGCGCACGCAACGGTAACGGAAGACTTTACTGGAGCCATTGCAGATGCAATGAACTATACCATCGATCAATTAAGAAGTTTGGTATCAGCCATTAACAATACCGTCGTTCAGGTGAGTCAATCATCAACAGAGACTCGCTCAACGGCATCTGAACTCGCTCAAGCATCAAGAAATCAGGCACAAGAAATACAGGACGCTTCTTCAGCGATTAGTGATATGGCTTCTTCAATTGAAGATGTCTCCACCAATGCGCATGAAACATCAGAAATGGCGCAAGAGTCGGTTGCTATCGCGAAAAGTGGTGGTGATATTGTACGAAATTCAATTCGCGCCATGGATACTATTCGGGAACAAATCCAAGAGACATCGAAACGAATTAAACGTCTTGGTGAGAGCTCACAAGAAATTGGAGATATTGTTGCCCTCATTAACGATATTTCTGATCAGACAAATATTCTCGCGTTAAACGCTGCCATTCAAGCAACGATGGCCGGTGAGGCGGGTCGTGGATTTGCAGTTGTATCTGATGAAGTACAGCGTCTAGCAGAGCGTTCTGGTAACGCTGCAAAGCAAATTGAAGGACTGGTAAAAACGATTCAGGCGGATACCAATCAGGCGGTTATTTCAATGGAATCTTCTACTTCAGAAGTGGTGTCGGGTGCTAGATTGGCGCAAGACGCAGGGGTTGCATTGGAAAGAATTGAAAAAGTATCTAATGATGTTGCTGGACTGATCACTCACATTTCTGAAACAGCCAGAAGCCAGGCAGCATCAGCAGGTCAGGTTACAGAGACAATGATGGTCATTCAGGATATTACAACTAAAACAGCTGCAGGTACGGAAAAAACGGCTGATTCAATTGGCACTCTAGCGGACCTTGCAGACGAGCTGCAAGAATCTGTTGCTGGCTTTAAGTTGCCAGAATAATAAAAATAAAGATGTATAGGTCATGCCAAAACGGGGCAATGCTGAACATGGATGAAATAATTTATTATCTAGACGAAATCAAGTTTGTGGTCAGTAGTGGATCAGGATTTGGGTCCACTAATGAATTAACCTCACTGGGTTTGATTGGTATAAAGGATACTCAATGACTGCAAATTACGATCAGGTTGCATTAGCTTGGGTCAAGGATGAAATTGACGTTACTCTTGATCAAGCAAGGAAAGCGCTTGAGGATTTTTTCGAGGACGCTGAAGATCAGTCACAAATTCAACACTGCATGAATTGCCTACATCAGGTACATGGTACCTTGATGATGTTAGAAATTCTGGGTGGTGCAATGCTCGCTGAAGAGATGGAGAATCTTGCGGGTGAAATTGCTTCATCAATTTCTGAGAATAATGAAGAACGATTTGAAGTACTCATGCGAGGGATTCTTCAACTACCTACTTACTTAGAGCGATTACAAGCCGGTCAGGATGACAATCCGGTTGTTCTGTTACCTATTGTCAATGAACTTAGAATACAGAGAGGACTGACTGAAGTTCTCGAAAGCCAATTCTTTGCTGTCGATCTTGAAATTGAGAGGGAAACAACAGTAGCTGATACCGAATTGCCTGAAGATTATAATTTGGTTGAAGATGTTTTAAAAATAAGACAACAGTTCCAAAAAGCGCTGCTTGGTGTGATGAAAAACACCAATATTGATGAGAGCTTTCAGCTAATTAATAACTGTATCGAGCGTCTTGAGATGCTGACAGCTGCAGACAGAATGGGAAAATTATGGTGGATAGCGGGTGGTTTTGTAATCGCAATCCAACATGATGAAAATTATACCGATACCGAGGTAAAGGGTCTACTGGGAAAAATTGATCGGCAAATCAAACGCATTGCCGAGGGTGGTGCAGAAGCAACAGCACAGTCACCATCAGAAGATTTGATCAATAAAATGCTCTACTACATTGCATTGTCAAACTCACCTCATGAAAAAATCGAAGAGCTTAAAGAAAAATTTGAATTGTCAGATGTTGCTGAGGCCAGCTCAAAAGTTGCCGTCGAGCAGCTGAAATTATCGGGTCCCGATCAAAGTGTTATGGCAAGCGTTGTTAATGTATTGAAAGACGATTTAACGACCATTAAAGATACCCTTGATATCTTTGTTCGCAGCAAAAAAACTGATGCAAGTGAGCTCGCAGAAATATTACCTAACTTGCAGCAGGTTACCGATACCCTGGTTATGCTTGAACTTGAAAGTACTGCAGATGTGGTCAACAAGCAGATGAAGGCGATTCGAGAGACTATTGATAGAAAAGAAAGTCCTTCTGATGAGCTTATTATTGATATCGCTGGGGCGTTATTATTTATTGACGCAAGTTTGTCTTCGAAAACTAATGTTGTACTACAAGAAAGTCTTGGTGATAAGGCAGTTGATGCTGATGTAATTGCTGCTGAAGTCGCTTTTGATGAATCTAGAAAATTAATTATTGTCGAAAGTAGACGCAGTTTACAGAAGGCTAAAGAAGGCATAATTGAATTTATTACCAATGATTGGGATCATAACTTCTTAAAAGATATACCCATGAGACTCGTTGAAGCTAGGGGCGCAATTGAGCTTATTGAGTTAGAACACCCTGCCGAATTGTTAAAGATTTGTCATCAATATATAGAGACTAAGGTTCTGGCTGAAAAGATCATTCCAGCTGAGCAAGTCCTTGATGCGTTAGCCGACGTGCTAACCAGTATTGATTATTATCTTGAAGGGATGGAATCTGGAGCAAGAACTGGATTGCAATCTGTACTGGACGCAGCTGATGAGAGTATTGTTTATATTAAAGAGGTATTAATTCACACTGAAGAAGAAGGCGTTACAACCTCAGAGGATGAGCGTGAAGAAGCATATCGAGATCCAACTGCTGTAATTAGTGATAATAAAGAGACCGATGAAAGTTTAATCGACGATGAAGTTATTGAGATCTTTATTGAAGAAGCTGAAGAAGTTCTTGAGACACTCACTGAGTATTTGCCGCAGTGGATTAATGATCCAACTGATTCAGAGTCCCTAAATATTGTAAGAAGAGCGTTCCACACACTAAAAGGTAGTGGTCGAATGGTGGGAGCCCAAGATATTGGGGAACTTGCATGGAGCATAGAAGATCTTCTTAATAGCGTGATTGAAGGTAGCCAAAAACCTCAGGATGAAATCTTTCAGGTAGCATCTTATATTCAGTCATGTCTGCCAACTATGGTAGAGGACTTTAAGTACAAAAGAGCTACCTCAATAGCTACTGAAGAGACCATTGCTAGAGTCGAACAGTTATCTCGTGGAGAAGGTTTCGATGAACAATGGAATCCTGATGAGACAGAAGCTAAAGTAGAAACTGAAGTAGAAACTGAAGTCGAAGCTGAAGTCGAAGCTGAAGTCGAAGCTGAAGTAGAGGCTGAAGTAGAGGCTGAAGTAGAGGCTGAAGTAGAGGCTGAAGTAGAGGCTGAAGTAGAGGCTGAAGTAGAAGGTCTACTTGATCATGAATTATTAGAAATATTTGCCGGAGAGTCTGAAGAGCACATTGCTCTTATTGGTAATTATCTAGACGATTGTTTTGATTCTCCAATAACACCAAGAACCAATGATGATCTCCTACGAGCATTGCACACACTGAAAGGTAGTGCACGAATGGCCGGGATCCTCTTATTAGGAGATTTAATTGCTCCGGTAGAAGGGTACTTTAGAGAACTGAAATTACGTAATGTGCCACTAACAGATGATGCGGTTAATCATCTGAAGTCATTTAACCAATTCCTAGAAACGACAATTCCTGCAGTTCTAGAGTCTGGAATTGAACCTGATGAAGATCAGCAGCGAGATGATTTGATTTCGGCAACCGAAAAATTATTCGCAGAAATACCACTCTTAGAAACTGTAGAAGAGCAGGACGATACTGAAGAGTCAGCCACTATTACTCAACGAGATCCCGATAGTATCAATACGTTGTTGAAAGTCGCTAATGATTTACTCATGAGTGCGAATGACAAAATTGAACAATGGAATTCTGTAGAATTAGTTCAATCAGGATGCCTAGAAATAATAGAAAGTTTAGAATCAATAGCATCCTATGCAAAAGAAGCTGAAGAGCCTGTTGTAGTAAGTTCTGCAAGCCACATAGCTGAGTTTTTGGCGAAGCTTATACCGCTTTCAATTAATGAAGATTATGTTGAAGACACACAACTATTTGTAATCGAAAATGTTGAAAAACTATTAGACATGTTGGACATCATTGCCGCAGACCAAGATATTGTTGAACCTAATTATACCGAGCTAACATTAATTTTTGATTCATTTATTGAGAAAATAAAATCTTTAGAAGAAATCTCTGAATCTGTTGAAGAATCAGAAGAATTAGAAGAATTAGAAGAATTAGAAGAATTAGAAGATGCTGTTGAATTAGGATTAGATTTAGTAGAAGAGAGTATTGAACTTGAGCTAGAGGAACAGTCTACTGAAGAAGTCGATACGGACATCACTGAGACCGTAGAATTTGAGTCTGATGACGAAGACCCTGAAAGTACTGAGGAAGATCTAGAATTTGATCTAGAGGATGAATCTGCTGAAGAAGCTGATACTGATTTTGGTGATTTCTTAGAGTTAGATACTGATGACGAGACAGATGAAGAAACTGAAGATGACGTAGAGCTTGAGTTAGATGATGATTCTGTAGAAGAAATAGAAAATGACTTTGGTGAGATCCTTGAACTCGATTCTGAGGAAGAAGCCGAGGAAGAAGCCGAGGAAGAAGCTGAGGAAGAAGCTGAAGAAGAAGCTGAAGAAGAAGCTGAAGAAGAAGCCGAAGAAGAAGCCGAAGAAGAAGCCGAGGGAATTGATCCTGAAATTATTGAAATTGCATTAGAAGAAGCCGAAGAAATTCTCGAAAGAACTCAAACGTTGCTGGAAGACTGGAAAAAATCTCCTGATAATATGGAGACGATTGCGACATTACAACGAGAACTGCACACTTTAAAAGGTGGAGCAAGGATGGCGGGTATAACTGCTATTGGCGACCTTGCTCATGAGCTTGAAAATATTTATGAAGGTCTCTCCGAGAATAGGATTTCAACTAATCCAAAGTTAATGGACCTGTGTTTTGAATCTCAGGATTTATTGCATAAATTAGTTGAATCGAGTCTTGCAGGCGACCAATTAACAGATGTTACTAATTTAATATCAGAAATATCTACAGCAGTATCTGGACATGAAGCTGAAGTAGAAGCTGAAGCTGAAGCTGAAGTAGAAGTAGAAGTAGAAGTAGAAGTTGAAGTAGAAGCAGAAGTTGAAGCAGAAGTTGAAGCAGAAGTTGAAGCAGAAGTTGAAGCAGAAGTTGAAGCAGAAGTTGAAGCAGAAGTTGAAGCAGAAGTTGAAGCAGAAGTTGAAGCAGAAGTTGAAGCAG
>JAUUZN010000162.1 GCA_030589945.1 Gammaproteobacteria bacterium
CAATACAATTGAGAGAGCTAGTTGCAGAAAGTTTAAAATGAATCGAATTGTAATATATGCATTGATAGCCTTTGCTTTAATCGGCACTGTATTTGTCCCGGTTAATGCTGATGAAAATATTGAAGTGGTGATTTCACGCTCTAAACACCAGCTAGCTGTTAAAAAAGATGGTGTTAATTTACGCACCTTTAAAGTTGCATTCGGCAGTGGAGGTAGAAAGGCCAAGCTTAGAGAGGGCGATCACACTACCCCAAAAGGTGATTACCAAATAAGTAAGGTGCGCGATAGTGACCGCTTTTATATGTTTATACAGCTAAATTACCCTAATGTGGATGACGCAAAGCGAGCCTATAAAAATCATACGATTTCAGATAAGCAATATCAGGCTATTTTAGATGCACATATGTTTGGTTATTTGCCACCACAAAATACTGCATTAGGTGGTGCAATAGGTATTCATGGAATTGGTCAAGAAACACCAGACAAAATAGAGATTCATCAAATTTCTGATTGGACTCAGGGTTGTATTGCGATGCGAAATGATGAAATTAAAGAATTAAATCGTTATATTGATGTTGGAACCAAGATCAGCATTATTGATTAAAAACTAACTACAGAGTGCGTATAACTCTGGTAATGAATTCCTGATTGTTTTTGTCGGATATTTAATGATTTGATAGAATACTCTATATGACTAACCGACTAAGTTTTCTGAGACTTTATGCAAACTGCCACCAATATATTCTCCTACCGTAAATTTTGGTCACACCGCTTTGGTATCGCACCACAGTTGCCAATGTCCAGAGAGGAAATGGATGATCTTGGCTGGGATTCATGTGACATCATTCTTGTGTCAGGCGATGCCTATGTCGATCATCCTAGTTTTGGTATGGCTTTAATTGGCAGATTATTAGAAGCTCAAGGGTTTCGAGTTGGTATTATTTCCCAACCAGATTGGATGAGCGCTGAAGACTTCAAACAACTCGGTAAACCTAATCTATTCTTTGGGGTTACCGGTGGCAATATGGATTCAATGGTTAATCGTTATACCTCCGATCGTCGAATTCGAAGTAATGATGCTTATACTGCCGGCGGAGAAGGAGGTAAAAGACCAGATCGTTGTGTTGTGCCATATAGTCAACGTTGTCGAGAAGCATACAAAGGTGTTCCAATCGTCATCGGTGGTATTGAGGCCAGTCTACGTCGTATAGCCCATTTTGATTATTGGTCTGAAAAAGTACGTCGTAGCGTGATTATGGATGCTAAAGCTGACTTGCTGGTTTATGGTAATGGTGAACGTCAGGTTGTAGAAATTGCTCATCGTTTAGCTCAAGGTGAGCCAGTTGCAGAGCTCACAGACATCCGTGGTACAGCATTTATTACCAAACATGGTCAGCGTGAAGATTGGTGGGAGAAAGATTCAACCAGTGTTGATATACCGGGTAAAGTTAATCCACCCATTGATCCTTATGCGATGCAAACTGAAGCTAGTTGTGAGACACAAAAAGCTGAAACTGAGCAAGATAAAAAAACGAGCGACACCAAGACAAATATTATTCGCTTTCATAAAGTGATGCCGAAGGATTCATCAAAAAGCGTAATCCGATTACCAGCCTATCAAGACGTACGTAGTGATTCGGTACTTTATGCTCATACTTCACGAATTTTACATTTGGAAACGAATCCAGGTAATGCCTTGGCATTAGTACAGCAGCATGGTGAACGTGATGTGTGGTTGAACCCTCCGCCAATTCCATTAACAACAGAAGAAATGGATGGTGTGTTTGACTTGCCATATAGTCGTGTAGCCCATAAGCAATATGGTGACAATGCTATTCCTGCCTATGAAATGATCCGTTTCTCAGTCAATATTATGCGTGGCTGTTTTGGAGGCTGTACTTTCTGCTCAATTACTGAACATGAAGGTCGTATTATTCAAAGTCGTTCGGAAGACTCAATCATCAAAGAAGTTGAAGCCATTCGTGATACTACCCCGGGCTTTACCGGAGTGATATCGGATTTAGGTGGGCCTACTGCAAATATGTACCGACTGGCCTGCAAGAGCAAAGAAATTGAAGCAAGTTGCAGGCGTTTATCGTGTGTTTTCCCTAGTATTTGCAAGAACCTTGGTACTGACCACACGCCATTAGTTAACCTTTATCGGCGTGCACGGGCATTACCTGGAATCAAAAAGATTTTGATTGCCTCGGGCTTGCGTTATGACTTAGCTGTGTTATCACCAGAATATGTCAAAGAACTGGTAACTCATCATGTTGGTGGCTATTTAAAAATAGCTCCTGAACACACGGAAGATGGGCCGCTGGATCAGATGATGAAACCGGGTATTGGTACTTATGACAAATTCAAAGCAATGTTTGATAAGTATTCCAAAGCGGCAGGTAAAGAGCAGTATTTAATTCCATATTTTATTGCCGCACATCCAGGAACAACCGATACAGACATGATGAATCTGGCCATCTGGTTAAAACAAAATGGTTTTCGTGCCGATCAAGTTCAGGCCTATTTGCCATCACCGATGTCTGCCGCTGCTGCCATGTATCATTCAGGGAAAAGCACCTTACATAAAGTCAGACGAAAAGGCGGTAATATCACGGTTCCTAAGGGTATTAAAGTCAGACGTTTACATAAGGCATTTTTGCGTTATCACGATCCTGAAAATTGGCCAATGTTACGTGATGCTTTGCAAAAGATGGGGCGAGCTGATTTGATTGGTAATGGTAAGAAGCACTTGATTCCAACATGGCAACCTGCAGGTACAGGAGGACAGGGAGAAGGTAGGCGCGTTAGTGGGAAATTTAATCGATCTTCTGGTAATCAGTCACAGAAAAAAGGCAAGACTTTCCGTACTCAACACGACAGGAAGGCATCTAAACCGGTAAGACGAAAACGTCGTTAATTACCAGTCAGTTTGATTGTTGTTATCTGCTAGTTGATGTAAACGATCAAATTCTTCTTCTAAGGTATTGTTCGGAACATCTTGTCCAACACGACTGTACCAATAGCTGGCATTTCCCAGATCACCTTCTTCTCGATGCAAATAGCCATGTATTAAGCAAGCCAATTCGTCGTGGTAATCCTGAATTAGATGATGGGCACCATCCCAATCAGCTTGTGCAACCAGTTCGAGCGCTTGAATATGTTCAGATGCCATTGGTGAACTCCTATAAACTGTTGTTATCTAAGAATAACAGACTAGCAATAATACCCATCGGTGATGTGATAACCATAAAGGACAACTTAATGATTTCACGGATGGCGTAAATAACGTCAATGATGTATCCCATTGATTTTCTCCTTCTTAGTTGATGGTTTGCATTATAATTAGCGTTTGTTAAAGTTAATTGACACTTTTATTACCAAATGAATATTCTCGCTTTAGATACCTGTACTGAATCTTGTTCTGCCGCTCTGTTGTATAAAGGGGAGATAATTGAACGAGTGGAAAATACCCAACGTGGTCATTCAGAACTTATATTGGGGATGATGGATCAACTTTTCAAGGAGGCAGATACAACTGTTTCAGCTATTGATGCTGTCGCATTTGGTCGTGGACCAGGTTCCTTTACAGGTGTTCGAGTCTGTGTCGGAGTAACTCAAGGTATTGCATTTGCTCGTGATATACCGGTGATTCCTGTTTCTTCTTTAGCGGCAGTAGCTCAGGGTGCAAGTGATAGATTTGATAGCAGTCATATTGCAGTGGCAATGGATGCACGGATGGGAGAAATATACTGTGCCAGTTATCATCGTGAAAATGGGCTTGTAAACATAGTCAACGAGGAAAGAGTTTGCCCTCCTGAACAATTCAAACCTGAAAATGATCAACACTGGATAGGGGCAGGTACAGGCTGGGGCGAATATGAGACATTATTACGTGAACAGTTCTCTGGCAATCTGGCACAAGTCGTTATCGATTGCTATCCTCGAGCAAGGGATATAATAAAATTGGCTCAGTATGAAGCAGAATGTGGACGAATGATATCTGCAGAAAAGGCGCTTCCAGTTTATTTGAGAAACAATGTCGCTAAGAAAAAGGGCCAACAAAAAAATGCGTAAATCAGATGATATTTACGCATCACCGTTAAATGAGATACTTGATTTTCGTTTTGACGAGAGAGTAGTTGATGTCTTTCCTGACATGATTCAACGTTCCGTACCCGGTTATGGCACCTTAATTTCAACCATTGGGATTTTGGCTGCTAAACATGCACAAGCGAACACTCATTGTTATGATTTAGGCTGTTCATTGGGAGCTGTGACCTTATCAATGCGCCAACGAATCAATCAACCAGATTGTGACATTATTGCGATAGATAATTCACCTGCAATGATTGAACGAGGTCAACAACTATTAAAATCCGATCAATCTTCAACAATCCCTGTGAAACTGGTTTGTGCTGATATTCAAGATGTCGCAATTGAAAATGCTTCAGTCGTAGTTATGAATTTTACATTGCAATTTATTCCTCTTGAACAACGTTTGACTTTGATTAAGCGTATTTATCAGGGGTTAAACCCTGGATGTGTCTTGATACTGTCAGAGAAAGTTGCCTTTGATGAAGAAGCTCGGCAAGACTTTCATGTTGATTCTCACCATGACTTCAAGCGTGCTAATGGCTACAGTGATATGGAAATTAGTCAGAAGCGTTCGGCTTTAGAAAATGTATTGATTCCAGAAACGATAGCCACACACCAGCAACGATTGAAAGATGCTGGATTTGCCTTTAGTGATGTCTGGTTCCAGTGTTTTAATTTTGTCTCATTGGTTGCTGTTAAGTGAGTTTGTATCAAGGCTTGTATAAGCAACTGGAGGCAATGGGTTTATCCGGATGGTCACAGCAGTTGCAGCAAATTGTTCCTGAAAAGCTGGCTTTAAATGGCCATGGCAATATGGAAAAATGGCAAGCTGCACTAAATGCTCTACCAAAACTATTACCCTCACAAATCGAACTTACAAATAAAGTTGAAATTGGCTGTGTAGACGATTTGGCTGACTTTGATAAAGATCAGCTTATTGAGCAACTTAAGACATTCCATCCATGGCGAAAAGGTCCTTATAGCCTATTTGGAATTGATATTGATACCGAATGGCGATCTGATTGGAAATGGGATCGCATTTTGCCTCATATTCAATCTTTAGCAGGAAGAAAGATACTCGATATTGGTGGTGGTAACGGCTATCACGGTTGGCGAATGGTCGGTGAGGGCGCTGATCTGGTTTTAGGAATTGATCCTACTTTAGTGTTTGTAATGCAATACCAGCTAATGCAACGTTATATAGCTAATGAAAGTCATTATGTTTTACCTTTGGGCATTGAGGATTTACCTGCTGATTTGGCTTGTTTTGATACGGTGTTTTCTATGGGGGTGTTGTATCATCGTCGTTCACCGATAGATCATCTCTATGAGTTACGTTCCTTTTTACGACCAGATGGTGAACTAGTACTGGAAACATTAGTTATAGAAGGTGAGGATGGCATGACTCTAATGCCGAAAGGTCGTTACGCTAAAATGAGAAATGTGTGGTTTATTCCCTCAGTAGATAGTATGTTGAGATGGCTTGAGCGATGTGGCTATAAAAATAGTCGCTGTGTTGATATCAATACAACTAGTCTGGAGGAACAACACTCTACGGACTGGATGACTTTTGAATCTTTGGCAGATTTTCTTGACCCAGAGGATAGGACAAGAACTATTGAAGGTTATCCTGCTCCAGTGCGTGCAACCTTTATTGCAACAGCACCAAAATAGATAAGTGGATTTAATATTTCATTATGGTGGCAAAGATGCTTTATAGACATTATGTAAGGTCAGTTTTTTGTTTAATACTGATAGGGATTGTTGCTGGTTCTGCTAACGCTACTGAACACTCATTGTTACTTGATGTAATAGATGGTGATCAGCGTGCAGAGGTTAATCGGGCTCGAGATCGTTACCGGCACCCGCAGCAAACACTTGAGTTTTTTGGTATTCAAGCAGATATGACAGTAGTTGAAGTCTGGCCTGGAAGAGGTTGGTACACAGAGATTATTGCTCCTTATATTAAGCATGGAAAAGGGCACTTTATTGCTGCTGGCTTTCCCGAAAATGCTGGTCCTCAATGGCGTCAAACTATGCAGCGTGACTATCAGACTTGGTTAGCAGATTCTCCGACCTATTATGATCAAGTGGATGTAGTTGAGTTAGGACCACCTTCTTTTTGGCAAATAGGTCCAGATCAAAGTGTTGATGCTGTACTGACATTTAGAAATGTTCACAACTGGTTAAAAGGCGAATACGAAACTG
>JAUUZN010000167.1 GCA_030589945.1 Gammaproteobacteria bacterium
CCGGTACGGCCGTTAAATACAATGTATTCAGGACGTTCATCAATCATTTTGCGGCTGTTAAATTTTTGAAAGCCTTTCTTACCTAGTCGACCTTTGGTGTATAGCTCACCTTGCATAATGTAAAACTCATGGTCTACTTTAGACAAGCCTTTTTTCGGTTCAACCAGAATCATTCCATACATACCATTGGCAATGTGAGTGGCTGGGTTTCCCGCGGCACAATGATATACATACAAGCCAGCTGTGGTCGCTTTAAAGGTTAATGTTTTTGTTTCACCGGGTTCTACTTCTGTTACGGCTTTACCACCGCCGGGGCCGGTAACGGCATGTAAATCTATTGCATGGCTGTGACTGCTCGATTTATCGTTGTGTAATGATAATTTAACCGTATCATCTTCTCTAACTCTAAGAAATGGACCAGGGACTGTGTTGTTGAAAGTCCAGTAATGATAAAGAATATTAGGTGCAATTTTAGAAATGACTTCAACGGCTTCCAGTTCAATCCTTACCGTTTTAGACTGTTTTCTATTAAGCGGTTTGGGTATGTCTGAAACGGATTTACTAATGTCTGCTACTTTTTTAAACTCAGACACATTGATATTCATTTCATGTTGATAATGATCAGCGGGACCAAAATTGGTCATTTGCTTTGAAGAAGATCTACTTGAATGATGCTGGCTACTTTCGTTAGCATAAGTAGGAGAGGCTACTAATGGCACAAAAAGTAGAGAAGATAGGAATAATAAGACGTTATTGTTATTGGTTTTTTTATGGGTCTTCATAATGAATCTCTATTATTTAAATTTAGCATAGCTCTGCAATCAATTATTTTCTTTCTCTATCCATGGGTAATAGATGGGGTTCGCTGTGTTGCTCTATCCTGCTAAGGAACGAAACTCATCGCATTAAAGGATTGATTACTTAGTGATTAATTATCAAAACAATAGAAGAGTTAATTAGGCTGTTAAGGAACGTGCTCGAAATACGTTTAACAACTCACTTGTTTTTTTTCCGTTTTCCGCGTTGTACAAACAGTTGCATAGCATTTGTACGCCTTGAATACGAATAAAAAACTTTCGCCAGTTGTTAAACTTATTCGGTGCGGGTTCCTAAATGTCTAATTTCAGCCATTTTTTCCCCTGCTTGTTTGATTTGTTCTGTTGTTAGCAATTTTTCTATTTGTGGAGAGAAGTCCTCATCTTCGCGTGTTAAGTGGTCTCGTAGTTTTTGTTCAAATTCTATGGTTAGGTGTAAGAAGTGATCTGTATTGGTAATCAATTCAGGATTATTTAATCGAGTTGACAGTTCTTGCCATGACTGTTCGATTTCTTCATGATCTAACATCAAACGTTCAATCATCCCTATAACCAGACTCGATTGATTGACTAATAATGGAAATAAAGCTTCTTCTTCATCTTTATGATGTAAATGGGTGGCATGAGAGTAATGGCAATACATATCCATGCATTGGTTAGCTAGCTCCTCAGTTATACCTTGTTGCTTTATTTTTTTTGCAAGAGTAACTAAGTCGCGGCCTCGCTCTAAAAAATCCTGGTGATAATTTTGTATTACGTGTAAGCCATTTGAAAAATCAGTGGCAGGGTCGGTGAATTTAAATTCCATATTGTCTTAGTGTTTTACCTTATATTCTGAATTTTTCAATTGAATCTTTTAATTCTCTAGCGAGTTTGGTTAATTCTTCTGCGGCAGCTGAAGTGCTTTCTGCATCAGCGGTTGTTTTATGACCAAGTTCTGAAATATTGATGACATTCCTGTTAATCTCTTCAACGGTTTCATTCTGTTGTTGTGATGCGCTGGCAATCTGGCTACTCATATCATTGATTCGTTCAACAGAAGATGAAATGGATGATAACGATGTACCCGCCTGTGATGCCTGATCGACAACAGATTGTGCTTCTTTACGACTTTTATTCATCACATCAACCGCTTTTTGCGAACCGGTTTGCAGCTTTTCAATGACTTGATTGATTTCAGCGGTTGATTCTTGAGTTCGCCCTGCCAAGGTACGTACTTCATCAGCAACAACAGCAAATCCTCGACCTTGCTCACCGGCACGAGCCGCCTCAATGGCAGCATTTAATGCTAATAAGTTAGTTTGTTCGGCAATACCTTTAATGACATCGAGTACTTTGCCAATATTGTCACTGTCTTCTTCCAGTTGATGAATAACATCAGCTGTATTTTCAATTTGAGTGGCTAAGTGTTGAATTGCCTTAATAGAGTCGTCAACAATATTGCTTCCTTCAGTGGTTTCTAAATTGGCTTCCTGAGCTGCTTGCGAGGTTCCGGCAATATGATTAGTGACTTCTTGTGCGGTCGCACTCATCTCATTCATCGCTGCGGCAACCATTTCAGTTTGTGACTGCTGTTCAACAATATTGTTAGATGTTTGCTGAGTTGTGGCTAATAATTGTTCTGATGAACTGCTGATATATGATGATGTTTCATGAACATGCGTCACGGTAGCTAATAAGCTTTTGTTCATATCATTGATGGCTTTAGCTAGTTCAGAGAGCTCATCATTTCCGGCTAATCTCAGAGGTGGGGTTGTTAAATCACCTGTAGCGATAGACGCCGCATGGCTTATCACTTGTTTTAGTGGATTGATAATTAAGTTAGCAATATAAATACAGATAAAGATACCAATGGCTATCGTTACCAATAAGCCAATGATTGAGGTCGACTGAACCTGAGAAATGCTGTCTGTTAGACTCTTTTGCTCGGCAATGGATAGTTGATGTTGAGAGGCTCGCATTTGTTTGATAATACGCATAATCGCTTGAGCTTTAGGTGCAGCTTTGGTACCCAGCCAGTAGTTTGCCATATTCCAGTCTCTGGCTCCGCGTAGTTTAAACATTTTCGAAGGTAATGGCGCAAACTCAGCTCGCACGTCCGTATAGGATTTCCATGCTATTGCCTGCTTGCTGTTAAATAGCCCCGTCATAGTAGAAATTTGTTTGAAACGCATTTCATTGATGGCCCACTTATCTTGAAACTTATCAGCAAATTGACTATTACCTGTTAACAAATAAGCACGAATATTAGAAAGCCCAATAGCAAATGAGCCACGACTATCGGCTAATAACTTAAGTAATTTTAAATGATCATGGTTGGCAAGCTGTTTGCTTTCTTCATCGATAATTGTGGTGATTGCTGCAAGAATTTTTCCTGCCCTGGGAGCTGCCTGGGTCAAAAGTATTTTTTGGGCTGGATTGTTTTCTGTACTCTGTGAAATGGTTTCTATTTCTTGCTGGACTCTGCGAAATTGATTGATCAGCCCTTTCATCTTTTGTAAGGACTGTACATTGACAGGATCTGTCCAGTTTTTGGAAAAGGCATCCATTTCAGCTATTGATTTGTCAATTAAGCTCCAACCCTGTTGCCGTTCGGCTTTAAATTTCTCTGCTGCCGCAGGATTATCACCTAATAGCATATAACCACGCAGTCCCGCTAAGGAAAGGTGGATGCCATCGGTCAGTTGTATTCCTGTTATTTCTGTCGGTAAACGAAACTCGACTAGTTTTTTTTCAATGTTAGCTACTTCATTCAGCTTAATATAGTTGAAGGCTGAAATAACAGCGATTGAAAGTAGTACTGCACCAAACCCTGCGAATAGTTTATTTTTAACTGAGAGGTTCATTGATTTATTCCTTAATTGTTCTTTCGACTTAAATGAAAATATTAGTTAGTTAGCGGTAGTAATGAACATATCTTTAGTCAATGGGTTTGTTGTCTGGCCTGGGTTTTCTGTATAAAACCTAGGCCAGACAATGTGTTACTCTTTTATTAACGCCTTTCCTTAACAAATTTAGTTCTAACAATTTGATAAGGTCTAAACATATAACCTAAAGGCATACTCCAGACATGCACTAAACGACTAAACGGGAATAAAAAGAAAACACTCATTCCTAGAAACAAATGCAGTTTGTAAATAAAACCCACATTATCAAGTATAGACGCATCTGCATTAAGTGATAATGTTGCTTGTGCCCAGTCTGCTAAAGCAATCATTGCTGAGGTATCACCACTGAAGGCATGATAAATAGACACGGGAATTGTTAACAAGCCAATACCTAGAGTCACTAATATCCAGTTAAGGATGAATAAATCCATAAAACGGCTAGTCGCTCTGACTTTTGGGTGATACATACGACGTTTCCATAAAATAACGCCTCCCATCATGCACAGTGAGCCAAATGCTGTGCCTGCACCAATAGCCACAATTTGATGCATCATGTCAGATACGCCCATGGCTAAAAACCAAGAATGGGGCGTGACTAATCCAGCAAAATGCCCCATAAATAAAGCGAGTACACCGATATGAAATAGAATACTGCCTTTTTGCAGCTGTTCTTTTTCAAATATTTGGCTGGAATCCGCTTTCCATGTGTATTGTTCTCGATCAAAACGAATTAAACTGCCTACAAAAAAAGTAGTCAGGGCGATATAAGGGTAAACCCCAAAAAGTAAATTTGATAAGTTCATAATCAGTCCTATGCAGCAATATCTGCGACGAGCCCATGACGTTCCACCATTCTGACCAGTGGCGCGTAGGGACTTTCAATTTTTTCTAGGTTACTGGCAATAATGTCCGCCGCTTGTGATGTTTGTTGCAAGAAAGCACAATCGCTTGCGTCATCATCCATAGTGGAAACATATTCTAAGATTAACGGTAAATAATCAGGTAATTCACCACTGCCTATTTCAAACCCGGTTGATTTATAGAGTTCTGACAGCTCAATAAGTGCTGGGCCTCTATCTCGGTCTTGTTCATCAAATAAGTGATAAGTTAGGTACAGTGAATTATTAGCCGTCATATCAAAGTTATTGACATATTCAGCCTGAAATTTAGTTAAAGATAATTGAGATGCCCATTGGGTAAAACCTTTGAGCATTTTTTTATCATCAGTCGCTAGATTGGGAATTTCATCAATCGCATGATTAACATCATCCCAATGCGCGGCTAAATCTTTAGTGGGGTATTCCAGCAAAACTGAAAGTATTTTGTAGACTTGGGTCATGCTTTCTCCCCATCAGAACGCTTAGCAGCTGGGTGATAACGAACAAATTCAAGATTATCTTCAGTTTTTTTACGTTTATCAGGAAATAGCGAGGCTTCAGGGCTAATACTGCAGCCATCATTACCAAAGCTAAAGCCGTTTTGTCCTTGAAAGCTATGGAAGTCTTCTTGGCGTAACTCTTCATGACTGGTTGGAACCACAAAACGGTCTTCATGATTGGCAATCGCCATATAACGATACATGTCATTAACTTGATCTTCAGTTAGACCCACTTCCTCTAAGACCGCTAAATCGGTTTTACCTTCAACATTCTTTGAACGGTAAAAACTACGCATGGCAATCATACGTTTTAATGCCGCTACGATGGGTTTTTCATCCCCCGCAGTAAACATATTTGCCAGGTATTTCATTGGTAAACGTAAGGTTTCAATGCTTGGAATTGCACCGTCAGCCATGGTTGATAAGTTGCCTTGATCAATTTGTGATTGCACAGGTGATAGCGGTGGCACATACCAAACCATCGGTAAAGTACGGAACTCAGGATGTAATGGGAACGCGACTTTCCAATCGACGATTAATTTACGAATCGGTGATTTGCGCGCAGCGTCCATCCAAGACTCAGGAATACCATCTTCTTTCGCTTGTTTAATCACTTCTGGATCATTAGGATCTAAGAATAAATCAAGTTGTGCTTGATATAAATCTTGATCATTTTCGACAGACGCTAACTCTTCAATGCGATCCGCATCATAAAGCATCACGCCGTTATAACGAATACGACCCACACAAGACTCTGAACAGACAGTCGGTAAACCCGACTCTACACGGGGGTAACAGCCAGTACATTTTTCAGCTTTGCCTGATTCCCAGTTGTAGAACATTTTTTTGTAGGGACATGAACTGATACACATACGCCAGCTACGACATTTGTCTTGGTCAACCAAC
>JAUUZN010000205.1 GCA_030589945.1 Gammaproteobacteria bacterium
CAAAAGGTAATTCAACAAAAGCAGTAGTGCATGAATTTACACCTTTAGATGTAAAAAACATCCGTGCAAAAATTGGTATGACTCAAAATGAATTTGCATCAGCATTTGGTATTAGTGTTAGTACCTTACGACATTGGGAGCGAGGTGATCGAACACCTCATGGCCCAGCCTTAGTTTTACTCAATGTTGTTGCAAAAGAACCTCAAGCAGTTTTGAATGCTTTAAGCAACTAAAAAGCCAACAAGAATTTGCAATGGATTACAGGGACGTAGCGATTTTTAAAAATCGAGTTGGTTTGACGAGAGTGCTTTTTTAACAAAGTCTTTCCTAAATAGCAATTACAGGACACCCATCTATTGGAGCTAAATAACCACTTCAATAAGTGGGTGTCTGCAATAGAACATGATCTAGGACATTGTCTATTTTGTTAAATTAGAGTACTGTTATCTTGTGGCTCTACTCTACTGGATAGACATTAGAGGGAACTGTTATCCCGCTGGTGGACTCAGTCAAGAATATTTTCATAATTTGTATTTAATGAAGCAATCAGAATCAAAGTAAATTTATGATATGTGTTTGTTTTCGACTATAGATCAAATTGGAAAGAAATATGGTTGTTTGTTTAGTTAAAACTTAACACTCGGATAAGTTTAAATATAGACTCGATGTACCTTGATTATTTTTATGGTTGCAACAACTAATAAGGAGAATTAATCATGGCAGTTGACACAGACCACGGCAAAGAACTCTCTAGCATTGATTTTGCGTCAATGATCGGCGGACCACTATCTGCAGTCGTTCAGGCACAAGCTATGGCAGCAGGCACAACAGTCGATTTCATTAAGGAAGTCGGTTTCAAGAAACTTTCACCTGCCGCTGGAGACGATGATCAGGGTGAACTTGTTCCAGGTGAGAATGCCGAGACAGGTGAACCTATCTACGTTACTTTCACCTATCCGAAGGAGACGTCACCGTACATTCCTCCAATTACAGCAGTTGCCGAAGTTGCAGCAGTTGCAGCAGTTCCTGCCGGGGTCGATGCCAATGGCGATCCGACTCCGGCAATTCCAGCAGTCGCTGCGGTTCCAGCAGTTGCCGCAGCAGTAGCAGTGCCAGCCGTATACCAGGATCAAAAGTTCTCGGTGCCGTTTCTCACAATAGTCCCAATCCCTTACCTTCGGGTTGAAGAAACCACGATTGACTTCAATGCAAAGATCAACTCGATCTCTAAAGTCAGTGAAAAATCGACAATTAAAAGCAAAACGAAAGCTTCATATCGTGCATTCTTCAGTCCTGTTAAGATCAACACAAGCTTCTCCTATCAAAAGCAAAGTTCGAGTGGAACCACTGTAAATCGCACCTATAGTCTTGCAATTCATGTTCGTGCTGTCTCAGATGAAATGCCGGGAGGAATGGAGAAGATCCTTGGGATTCTTGAAGATGCAATTGTTTCAACTCCCACTGAAAGTGAAAAAGGCCATCCTGCAATAGCGCCTGCCTAAACAAGGTGGACAACGATGGAGGCGGTTGAAATATGGTTAATCTAGGTGATTATATTGGGCAAGTATTGGCTGAACTGACAATAGCCAGGGTCCAAGCAGACTTGGAAGCAGTTCGTGTTGCTGAATTGTACTCTCGGCACGAGCTGCTCAAGCACTTTCCTATTCCAAAGATACGTTTGAGTGAATTCGATGTAGAGCTTCGTTTCTTAATTCTGGACACAGAGACTAAGCCAAAGAAAAACATCGTGGTCAAACAAATCGGCAAGAACTTCAAAAAGTTTACAATGGAAGTAGTTGGTCGAAGAAACATCACGTTAACTGCAAATGCTTTGTTAAAGCTGGATAGCATGACAAGTGCAAAAGTAACTGAGGCCGAAGCATCGACTGCTCGTAAGTTTGATTTACCATCAATGGCAACTCGAATGACCCCTATTATAGAGAACGTCCTCGAAGATAATGAGCTAGACATAGAAACTATTCGTGAGATTCAAAATGAGGTCGATCATCTAACGAGGGACTCTATTCTTACCGAATTATCAGATAATAGGCCGAGGCTAAATGTTGCTGTCACGAGCAAGGAACTCAAAGAAGCAAGCCCCGACACCATAACTTCGATCTCTCTAAAGGCAACAGAAGAAGGTCTTGAATGGAGTCAGATAACACCTGAATCTGAAGATGGTAAAAATTCAGTATGGAGACTAGTGCCGGAGTGAATAATGTTGAGAATAGCACAATTAGAAGAGATAGAGCAGTTGCTACGAGAAGCTTCTATACTAATCGAAGCCCAACGGGCGGATGAAGTTGGGTTTCCAGATCTGACGGAAAGCTGGGTTCGAAGATTGGAGATAATCTTAGGTAACAATCGTCTATCGACATCAGGTCGCCTGGCTGGACTTAGGGGTTTGCTTCTTGCATCGGGAAATGGCACTAACAGTATTAATGTTAGCTTTAGCGGAAAAGTGACACGTCGAAAACTCCGCCGAGCAGTAGCCGCTGATGTAATCAACAAAGCAATCAACGTAGTTGACAGTACTATCCATGCAGATAGGACCAGGATTAACGAAGCGTCCGCAATCGCTTTAAGATTAGTATCTCAGGCAAATCACGAGCATCTATTAGATGGAAAAATGGGAAACGTTGAACACTCAAAATATTTGTACAGGTTAATGTCTAAGCAGGAGTCGATGTCTGAGGGTATTTCGGTACTTGAAGGACAACTTGGAAAAGTGGATTCACTTATCTCAATAGACAGAGCCCTGAGTTATTTAGAATCATGAGATTCTACAATCTCACACTGATGGAAACTACAAAATGAGCCTAATTGGAGCTTCAGTTGGCGCAGGTGGAAAGAATGAGCGAAGAGATGTAAAGGTCATTCAACGCCTACTAAACAAACATAGCCTTCCACCGCTCAAGAGCTTGACCATAGATGGTATAGCCGGTAAAAATACGATAGATACAATTCGTAACTTTCAGTCGGTCATTGTTAAAATGCGTGCCCCTGACAGTAGAGTTGATCCGGGGGGTAAAACATTAAGGCATCTAAATCGCGGTGTACAACCTGCCAAGAAAATAACAACTAATAAAAATTCTCCCAGAAAAAATATCACTTCAAGTAATAACTCTAATTTAAGTGGAGAACGCTGGTGGCGAGCTAATCAAAGACGTTATCCAAATAGTTCAAGCATTGATAAATTGGAGGGCGGTTTTCGCGGGAGTGTACAGAAATTTGTTCAAGCTTTGAAATATGGAAATGCAAATATCAGTATTGCATCCACTTTGCGAAATAGAATACGAGCCCATTTGATGCATTACAGTTGGCGAATCGCAAACGGAGATATATTGCCTAGTGAGGTACCTCAAATCTCAGGATTAAACATTCAATGGGATCATGGGGATTTAGAGGCTTCCCGTCATGCAGCCAGGCGTATGAAAGAACTATTCAACCTCGCATACAAACCCAGCCTGACCTCGAATCACATCAAGGGTAAGGCTATCGATATGAATATCACATGGAGAGGGCAACTATCTCTAGATGTGCCAGGTCAAGAACAAGCGGAAATCATTGCGTCAGGACCACGAAATGGTCACCAAAATAGACAGCTACATCGAGTCGGACGAAAATTCGGTGTTATAAAACTACTCAGTGATAGGCCGCATTGGTCTTACAATGGAGGATAATTTTCCAAAATAAAAAAGACATCCATAAAATTACATAACATAAAATTAATTTTAATTGAAGCCCACTAAAATATTTTTAAAATGGATAATAAAGTCGATTTTTACAGAAATATGGGGAGTAGTCAGGAATAAAAAGAAGAGGGAGTTTATTCTGGTGTATTGAATGCTTTTTCAAATGATTAGAGCGCAGTAATGCCTGCAGAGTGTTCAATATTAACGTAAATACGATACGATCAACAATTTAAGCAGGATAAGGCTTAGACTCCCAAAAAGAGGTAAAAAGGGTAATCGGGGTAATCATAATAACAGGCACTAATCAGGCACTAATGGACACCCATTTATTGAAGTGTTTTTTTAGCTCCAATAGATGCCAATAGATGGGTGTCCTGTAATTAGCTGTAATTAGCTTGCCCTACCAGGCTAATATAACAAAAATTCATTGCACTCTTGCTCCCATGCCAGTTCGTCCTTTCGCGTAATAATCTCTAAATCCCCCGGCATGGCATGGGG
>JAUUZN010000120.1 GCA_030589945.1 Gammaproteobacteria bacterium
ATGAATCGACAATGGATTTTCCCAGCTATAAGCTTTATCGATTCTTTTAGGTACACCATTTTCATCAATCAGAAGGTCGGCAGGTCCTTTAGGATTACCAATGGGCGGTCCTGCAAGTAGAGTATTGGGGGCACTGTCACCATGAGGCAATGGTGCTGGTGGAATTGGCTTCGGGAAAGGTGCCTTGTAACGCATACCGCCAGGAACATCGATAGAACCAAGTATAATTTGTAACAGGTGCAACATTCTACAGGTATGGAAGCCATTACTATGTGCTGATATTCCGCGCATTGCATGTAGTGAAACTGGACGACCAACCATCTTGTCGTGTTTCTTGCCGGTCCAATCAGTCCATTCAATATCGAGTTCAATGGTCTCTTCGAAGGCAACCTGTGCTATTTCTGCGGCAATACGTTTGATTGTTTCTGCAGTGATCCCAGTTTCATCGGCCACGTTTTCTGGCTTATATTTATCTTCTAAAAATCGTTCAACAAATAGCTCGAAAGCAGGACGTGCATTTCTTCCATCATTTAACGTTTCATTACCCGTTAATTTGTTCGACTCACGCTTAAGGACATTTCCACTTTCATCCCTTGCGAACAGGCCGTGATCGGAATCACCAGGTGCATCAATTACTAGCCATGCACTGTTTGTGTAATTTCTTAAATATTCAAAATCAACCTTACCGGCTTTAACTAATTCTTGAATCAAGGCACCAATAAACAGTCCATCAGTTCCTGGACGAATTCCAACCCACTCATCAGCAACGGCTGAATAACCTGTTCTTACTGGGTTAATGGACACAAATTTTGCATCACCTTTGGTTTTTAATTTACCAATACCCGCTTTAATCGGGTTGCTATCGTGATCTTCTGCAACACCGAACATCAATAAATATTTACTGAGTTCCCAGTCTGGTTCACCAAACTCCCAGAAACTCCCACCAATGGTGTATAAGCCGGCGGCAGCCATGTTGACTGAACAGAAGCCACCATGTGCAGCATGGTTTGGAGTACCAAACTGAGTGGCCCACCAACCTGTAAGTGATTGAGATTGATCTCGACCGGTGAAGAAGGCCAGTTTCTTAGGATCATCAGCGCGTACATCAGACAACCAACCGGTGGCCAGTTCCATTGCTTCATCCCAACTAATTTCTTTAAATTCGCCCGATCCTCTTGGTCCAACTCGTAACATGGGTGCTTTCAGACGAGAAGGAGAAAGATGTTGCATGATGCCAGCAGAGCCTTTGGCACAAAGCACTCCTTTGTTAACAGGATGATCAGGATTACCCTCAATATATCTGAGTTGTCCATTTTTAAGATGAACATTAATGCCACAACGACAGGCACACATGTAGCAGGTTGTGGTTTTTACTTCATCACTGACTTCAGGTGAAGTATCGACCTGCTCTTTAACTGTTTCAAAAGGATTAATACTCATTCATACACCTAGTCTATAAAACCGACTTGATAAGTCTAACGACTGATCAAAACCGAGTTTGTGGCACCTTCAAGAACTTGAAAAATAATGCTTGATTTGAAGAATCGTCTAAATCCGACCCTTTGTTCACCTGAGATGATAATCATTGAGTAATCTGATCCATCATTGATAATATTCTCGACCACATCGCCTATGGCAATGCGTTCGCCTTCAACCTTATAACCGGCTTCTTCAATCACTGCGCGAGCTTCATCAATAATACTTTGAGCTTTAGCACGTTGAGACTCGTCTTCGGCAACGCTATAAAGATAAACCGGACAATCACAACGACTCGCCATAATGGCATCGGTCTTGGCCATGTTCAAAGATGCTAAAGAGCCACTAAGACACACCATATGACCATTGTTTTCTTCAAGCGCCTTAGCAATGATCACCGAATTCTGAGATTCAGTTGCAACTCGCTCTGATACCGAGCTTCCAAAAATCATGGTTTTATCATTTTCAGGATCAAGGTCCGCTGATGCGAGAATAGTAATGTCATAATCACCAACATCGGCCTCATCCAAAATACCGAGCTCTGGTGTAGGGGCAACCATTAATTTTAAAGTCACTTTACGCCCAGATGAGTTAGTATAAACCACTAAATTATCACCCAAAGGATCACCTTGAATATCGACATTGGATGCTTCAGTGTCCCAATCGCCTTCGAGGTAACCCATTTCCGAGAGAATCTCTAGTCCTCGCTTTAATGACTCCATGCCGGGTAATTCTAAATCCCAATCAAGCATGTTTTCTCGGGCCATACGCATATCTAAACCGTCAGTACTGAGCGCTTTATCGACCTCACGGACATTCAATAAAGTCAGGTCCGTATCTGTTCCAGAGCTTAAACGAAGCGCATAGCGTAATCCGCGATAACTCTCTTCAGAACCATCGATGCAGACCAATACTTTAAAAATCGGTTCTTCGATCTCATCAAAATTTTCAATTTCTGTCATATTATTTTCCATTTCTTTTCCCCTCATAACCCTAGAAGGGGCCAATAAAAATAGGCAAATAGCATTAATACAGTGGTCGACATTAGTAACATTCTCGAACCCACTCTTAAAAAGTCTGATGGCTTCAAATAACCAGCAGAATAAACAATGGTACAGGCAGGCGTACCAACAACTGTTAGATAAGCAAAGGATGATGATATGGCAGTAATGTAACCCATCAATAATGGACTTTCATTCGCCACATTCGCCATCTTCAGTGTCACCGGCCCCAGCATTGCAACCGCTGCACCATTTGACATGGTATTGGTCACCGTTGCCGTCATGGCTGAGATACTGAGCCATAGACTTGGACCTCCGTCAGCACCAATATTGGCCAACATGCCGAGCATATTATTGGCAACCCATTCTGCCGCACCGGTATCCTTCATTTGAATACCCAGCGAAATTGCTGAACCATAGAGAAGGACCACACCCCAATTCACATTGGTATTAATGTCATCCCACTTTACTAAGCCAAAGACCAGGAAGGCAGTACTGCCCATTAGTGCGATGGTACCCAATCCGACTGTGTCTGAAAACATGATCCATCCAGCCAAGGTGAGCAAGAAAATCATGATAGTCGCGTAGTCACTCGCATCCATCTTGCCTTGCTCAGCCAGCTGTCTACGAAGCTTAACAACCGCACGATTAAGATTGCTGACTTCGGGTTTAAATGCTTTGAGTAATATGAATGAAGTAAACATCAATTGTGCAATAAATACTGGGAAGCAATACATCACCCAACTGACATAATCTACCAAATATTTGAAGGTTGCAGGGTTCAACGGGTCATAATAAAATTCTTGCCAAAATCCAATCATAATTGCATTTCTGGCGCCACCTGATGGCGTGCTAATACTAGCAACCGAACAACCATATGCAATTGAAAACAATAAAACAGCTGCCAGCTGTCGAACCTGTTTTGGATCGGTAGAGGTCAGCCTAATAAGGGTAATAGCAACCGGTAACATCATGGCTGCAACAGTGTGCTCACCAACAACCGATGCCATCAGTCCCGAAACCACCGATATACCGACACTGATGTTAGCTGTTTTGGTTCCAGTTACTTTTACGATAAAAAATGCAATACGTTTATCGAGCTTTTGTTTAACAATAGCAACCGCCAACATCAATGAGCCCATGATAAACAGTACAGAGTCACTCATAATACTTTTGGCTACATCATTTGAATTTATGCCTAATAATAAGACTTGGCCCACCATAATAAGAAGGGCAACAGCTGGAAGAGGGATGGGTTCGGTAACAAATAAGATGGTTGCCACAACTGACATAATCAGCACTGTATAACCTTCAATGGAGAGCCCGTCAGGTGTAGGCAAACTCAATAAATATCCGCCGACTATCAATGCAAATACAAACCAGGCTCGTCCCTTTAAAATTAGCTTAAAACGAGCGGTGCGACTCTTGCTTGGACGCAACCCACGCATGAGATTGAAAATGAGACTTTGGAGACTGCGATACAATGCCAGGTTAGCAAAACGCATTTTATTGATACCTATTTTATGTGTAAAAAGATACGAATGAACTTGTTAATTATTGGATACAAAAAACGGTTTGAACTAAGATCAAACCGTTTGTAGGGTATTACTCTTACAAATTAAGCTTATGATTTCTTAATGTAATAAGTGAAGATGCCATCGCCAATATCTGACTCTAGTAATTCATTACCAGTGGTACGACAAAAAGCTTCAAAATCTGCGATTGATCCTTCGTCTGTAGAAATAATTTCAAGTACCTGTCCAGCCTCTAAATCCTTTAGTGCTTTCTTGGCCTTAAGAATTGGAAGTGGGCAGTTTAGTCCTTTTGCGTCTAGTGTTTTATCTGAGTTCATGGTCTCATTCCTTAATCTAAATGTTTACAACTCATACTCTAGCATCAGGTGGTCTGATTTCAAGCAGGAGTCTATTAATAAAAATTTATATGAACAGGTTGATATCACATTGGGTCGCACGTTCAATGTACGTAGCAGCTCCACCGAGTGATATACCTTCAATCATTTCACTTTCGTTGTATTCAAACAGATCCATCGTCATTTGACAGGCAATGAGATCAACATCCGCTTCAATGGCTAAATCGCGCAACTCTTCAATTGAAGCAACTCCTTTCTTCTTCATCATGTCTTTCATCATTGCAGTTGCACCAGCAGTTGCGCCAGGTAGAGCAGCAAAAAGATTAGGCATCTTCATGTGCATTCCTGCCATTGGCATTTCCATTGCTGGATTACCCAAAGTTGTTAAACTAAGGTCTAATTTCTTTTTAAGAAGAGGTAATCCGTAAAATGTAAAAAACATGGTTACATCAAGACCCATAGCAGCAGCTGTCGTACTGAGAATGAACGGCGGATAAGCCCAGTCGAGTGAACCCTTAGTCACGATTATTGACATACTTTTTGCTGTTTTCTCAGACATTTTGTTGCCTCCTAAAAAGGTGTTAATCGAATACTTTATTACACAATATTGAATAAATACTCGATTTATATATATGAATATTATAATATACTCATATAAATTGTGCGATAATGCAATAGGATGATGAAAATAACTTTGAAAAAAATAGTGTTTTATTAATCAAAAAACCTTTATTATCGCTAGCAACATTGAATTTAAAGGCTTTAAACACTTCAAGAACAGACTTAATTAATTTAAAGGTGTATGCATGAAATTAGAAATGGACCTTGAACGTCTTAAAGGTAATGCCAAATTAGCGACTAATTTATTAAAGGTCATGTCCAATGAATGGCGACTTTTAATACTTTGTCATCTTGCTGAAGAAGAAAAAAGCGTGGGAACCTTAGAAGACGAGCTCGGTTTAAGTCAGTCAGCTCTCTCTCAACATCTAGCGGTATTGCGTCGAGAAAAATTGGTTAGCACTCGAAGAGATGCGCAATCAATATACTATCAGTTAGATAGTAAAGACGTTAAAGCAATCATGGAAACTCTCTTTGAGCGATTCTGTGCGACACCTGAACTCGTATAGTTTATTTCACATATTTCAAGACAAAATGGCTGGTTTTACTTCTAATTGATGGGTCTCCCATAGGAATAAAAAGCGGGTCATTTTCATTTTCCAAAAAATTCACATCCTCCACTGAAATAAAACCGAACTCTTTCATTTTAGCCTTAACAATATTTGGATCGATTCGGTGTAATGTGCCACCGGACTTAATTCCAAATAACTCAAAAACTTGTTCAGAATATCGACTGCTATCTCTATTGATATCTTCTTTTAGTCGTTCAGGATGGTTGATGGCTATGATTTTTGGTCATGTTCCACATCCATTGCTCGACCGGTAATTGTTACAGAAACTTTCTTTCGACGGTCATCGCCTCTTCGTCGTTCATCATTCGATCGAGAATCAACATTGAGTGCTTTGCCATTAGTAAAAAGTTCCCTTGCATCTCCACGACGATCATTTTTACGTCGGTCAGGCATCTGCGGGGTCCAAATAATTTCTTTTGTATCATTTTGATCAGTACTTTCAGACATCATATTTCTCATATTAATTCGAGCTCTAGTATGGCATAAGTTCTCGTGCTGAGGCTATCGGATAAATTGATAATTTATTATTTATATGTAAAGCAGTTAACACTAACCATTGATGACATCCTCTATTAAACACATTGTTTGTTGCTCATAACTTTGACCAAATAGATTCATATGATTGAGCAAATGATACAGTTGGTAGAGTTTGCAACGCCATTGATAGTCATCAGCCAGTGGAAATGCTTGATGGTAACTTTCGAAAAGCTTTTCATTGAAACCACCAAATAGTTTCATCATAGCAAGGTCGGTTTCACGGTCCCCGTAATAAACTGCGGGGTCAAAAATTGAAGGCATGCCATTAACCTGTGCAGCATTGCCTGACCATAGGTCACCGTGTAATAAAGAGGGTTTTACTTGATAATGTTTTAGCCGAATCTGTGCAATGAGTCGAACCTTATCTTGATATTTTAAGACAGATGATGATGGCAACCTGCGTTCTAATAATCCAAATTGATAATTAAGTCGATGATTAATATAAAACTCGCTCCAACTCATCTCCAGTTGATTAATTTGCTTTGTAGAACCAATATGGTTATCACTTTGAAAACCAAATTGGCTCTTAGTAATATCATGCATTCGTGCTAGGGCAATTGCGAAATCTTCAGAGACATTAATGGATAATCTTGTCAGTGGTAAATACTCCATCAATAAGAAATAGTCATTATTCAATTTTTTCGCTGCGATGGTTTTTGGTATGCAAAATTCAGATTTTGAAAGTTCTTCTAATCCTATGCTTTCAGATAACAGTGACAGGCCTTCTCTGCCTTGACTTAACTTAATCACCAAAGAGTTATCACTGCCCTTAAAGTCCAGTTTTATTACATTATGGATTGAGCCACCACTCAGTACCTGTGTTTTAGAGGGTCTATCTTTAATGAATTGCTCATCAATAAGGTACTCTAGAATGGAATTAGTTAACATCTGATTATCCTCAGTTGTAATTTTTGTTAAATTTTAAGATAAGCACAATAAAAAAGTCGACCATTCGATGGAAAAAATTCAGTAACCTGATAATATAGTTTGTAATATGAATTTAAAGCCGATCATTACAAATTCACTATCCTCTCAAGATAGACATGACTTGCATCATGAAAATCAACATTTGAAAACTCAGTTAAGAGCATTACTTGATTCAGTAGGCACTTATCGAGGCACTCAACGCCGATTTGAAAACTTCGAACTCAAACTTTTAGAGTGTCAGAACTTCAAAAAATTAATCGAGTGCCTAATTGAAACCATTTCAGTTGATTTTAAACTTGAAAAAGTTTCACTGACACTTTTTGATCCTAATGGTATATCAAGAGAAATGTTGGGTACCGTTCTTCCCTATCCCAAGCAACTCGATTTTGTTGATCACTATCAGGAACTCTGTGCGCCCTTTCGGGAGTTACAAGCCTCAGGAATTTGGCCAGGCGGTACCTCGGGAGCAATGAGACCACAGCTAGGTAGCCAAAAAGAATACATCAAACTTGCTGGCTTTAGTGGTTACCCCATTCGTTCAGTGGCCATTCTACCATTGATCAGAGAAAACTTACTGATTGGCTACCTTTGTTTAGGTAGTGACAAAAAAGATCGTTTTGATCCTGAATTAGCTATCGAATTACTTTGTCATCTATCGGCCGTTATCGCAGTCTGTCTTGAAAATACACTAAGCAGAGAACAGTTACATCAGCTTAGTCAAATTGATATGCTGACACGTGTTAAAAATCGACGAGCATTTGATAAAGCATTACGACGAGAAATTGCTCGCTCAGATCGAGATAACCTTCCCTTATCATGCCTTTTTGCTGATCTTGATTATTTTAAAATTATCAATGATACCTATGGCCATCCAACAGGTGATCGCACACTCAAGGCAGTAGCCACATCCATTCAAGAGCAGTTAAGAGAAACCGATATTCTTGCGCGCATTGGTGGAGAAGAGTTTACCGTCCTTCTTCCAAATACTGAAGCTGACAAGGCACGCGACATTGCAGAGCGCATTAGACTTAACATTGAAAAAATTGAAATTCCTGATGATCAGGGAAAAATAGTTAGACTGACAACCTCCATCGGGTATGCAAGTTGGCATCCTGGTATCATTGACAATGAATCAATCGATGATGTTCATCGTAGACTAATGGCTACTGCAGATAAAGCGGTGTATAAGGCAAAACAGTCGGGCAGAAACCGTGTGCGAGGCGAGCAGTATTCTCAGTTAAAGGATTCTTGATCTGAGGTCATAAAACCTAGTTTTATTAATGTTTTTCTTGAACCATCGGGTAATGTTTTTATATCCAAAGTATTGGCGCTAAATTCTCGTCTCACCTTGTAACCTTTTCGCAAACGATCAAAATGTTTAACAATATCTTTATTCAATCCAGCTCTTAACGCTTTATCATCATGTCGTATGTCATAAACACTCCAA
>JAUUZN010000107.1 GCA_030589945.1 Gammaproteobacteria bacterium
AGCTGTGTAGTTCTGACCTACACACATATGACTGAGAGAGCATAACAAATGACAACACTGAAGGAACTTGCAAGTCTCGTTGGATTTCATGAATCTTACATTGACAGTTTTGGTCAACAGATTAAAGCGACGGATGAATCACGTCTTGCTTTACTAGAAGCCATGGGATATGAGGTGGCTTCGGATGAGCAGATCAGTCGTTCAATTGAAACTTTACTTAAAGAGACATGGTCAAGGTTATTACCTCAAACACAAATATTAAAGTCTGAAGATGAAATTTTTAGTGTTGTTGTTTCGATGAATGTACAGGATATAAATAAAATGTACATATGGGAAATTGAAACTGAAAAAGGGGAGGTATTAACGGGTGAACTCAACCTAAACAAAAGTGACATATTGGAATCAAAAGAAATTGATTCTATTTTGTATCAACGATATCAGTTTGATCTTCCAAGTCTTAAAGACGGATATCACAGTCTTGAGATCCTCTCGGTATCTGAATCTTCACGTAGTGGATTGCCGTCTGAAAACGGTGTGAAATGTAATTTAATTGTCGCACCCAAACTCTGTTACGGACCCAAAGACGTTTCTAATTTTAAAATGTGGGGCTTTGCAGCACAGTTATACTCTCTTAAGAGTAATAACAGTTGGGGTATTGGAGATTTTGGTGACCTTGATAACTTGGTCAGTGAGGCTGCTAAAAAGGGCGCATCTACCATTGGATTAAATCCATTGCATCCACTCTTTCCAGGTAATACGGCTCATCGCAGTCCTTATTCACCAACGAGTAGAAGCTTTTTAAACACAATCTATATCGATGTGACCAGAGTTGCTAATTACTCTGAATGTAAGGAAGCAATTGAATATGTAAAATCAACTGATTTTCAACATCGACTCATGCAGGTCAATGCTTCAAACTTGATTGATTATCCCAAAAGCGCAACATTAAAATATGAAGTATTAGAAAAACTTTATGAACATTTTGTTATAGAACATCTAAGAAAATCAACGATACTCGGGCAATCTTTTAATAAATTTAGAGATGAGTTTGGAGATGATTTAACAACGCTAGCAACTTTTGATGCTCTGTACGAACATTTTAGAGCAAAAGATTTTCATTCTTATGGCTGGCAAAGTTGGCCTGAAGGTTTCAAGACTCCTAATTCTTCGGAAGTCAAAAAATTCCAGCGTGAACATTCTAAAAGGATCGGATATTTTGAATTTATTCAATGGGTAGCAGATACCCAACTTTCAGACGTTGCACTTCATGGGAAAAATGAAGGAATGCAAATTGGTCTCTACCTTGATTTAGCAGTGGGCTGCGATGGCGGTGGCGCGGATATCTGGTCAAATCATTCCGCATATGTGTCGGGTGCGTCAATTGGTGCACCACCGGATGCTGCAAACCTTTTAGGACAGGATTGGGGGTTGACGCCTATAAATCCTCAGGCTCTTAAAGAGCAAGGATTTAAGCCGCTTACTCAAGCATTAAGGAGTAATATGCGCCACGCAGGTGCTTTGAGAATTGATCATGTTTTAGGATATATGCGTCAATTTTGGATTCCACAAGGGATGAAAGCAGATAAGGGTATTTATATCTCTTTTCCTTTCGAGGATATGTTGCGAGTCATTGCTCTTGAATCACAACGGACAAAATGTATTGTTATTGGAGAAGACTTAGGGACAACACCTGAAGGTTTTGGAGATGTCATGGCTGCGTCTGGTTTACTGTCTTATCGATTACTCTATTTCGAACGCTGGGACAACGGAGTGTTTAAACGTCCGGAATTTTATCCTGAACAGTCAATGGTTACAGTTTCGACTCATGATTTACCGACACTTAATGGATGGTGGACGGGTAAAGATCTTGAGTGGCGAGAAAAACTCCATTTATATCCAAATGAAGAGTTAGAGGTTAAGGATCGCAGTGATCGTATATTGGATCGAAAACGTTTAATCTCTGCAATGCAAGACATGGATTTGTTAGAACAGGATCTAATCTCCACGACGGATCTTAAATGCATCAATTCTAAATTAAGCACTGCAGTACAACGCTTTTTAGCTAGAGCCTCCAGTCGAATACAGTTAATACCGATGGAAGATGCTCTGTGTCTTCAGGAACAGGTTAACATTCCAGGTACCATAGATGAACATCCGAATTGGTTACAGAAGCTCCCATACAACATTGATGAAATCTGGCAACAAACATCCATGCAAGAAATTGTTGATGTGATGAATCAGGAGCGAGATATACCTTAGAAAATGGAGATTGAATACTCCATGTTTCTAAGGTATGGCATGGCGATATTTATTTTTTCTTAGTAGACTTAATAAATTGCTGATAACGATTCCTGCCAACCGGATCATCCGTTACCTTATCAACTCTTAAAACAGTCAGTCCGTGGAAAATATTTTCATGAGTCGATTGATTAATATTGTCCCAGCTGTGTTCGCTTGATAAGCTACTAGACATCGCATTTTCACCCTTAATTCTTATCCCTGCATCCAGGGCAGCTGTAGCGACGTAATTAACCTGAGTTCTTGCTTGAGAGTATGCATTTTTGCCATCAATGAGGTCTCTGTCATCACCTTCTAGATTGGTAAAATGCAGTGCTAATGAACGTTTAGACTTGTACTTAGCGACCATGTCGACGATTTTTTTATATCCGAACCCTGTTGAACGAACAGAGACATCAATGCTAGAAGGAATGAGTCCTACAGCCATTTCAGTAATGCGAGGTTGAGGGGCATTAGCAGACATCTGCCAATGAATACCCGCTATCTTCAAACCTATTTCAATGTTTGCAAAAGCCCCATCGAAAGCCTTAATGCCCGCCTCTATCATTCGATTGCCGTGATCAACTAAGGATTCGTGATACCAGTCAATGAAATCACGTCCATATTGAGAATTTTTATACTGATTTGATGCAACGAATTCACTCGATCTTCCGTCATTGGGTGTGCCATCATCTGGCGGTGATACGTCATCAAAACTTGATAATTTTGTATTCCAAGCACTATTTAAAGCATCTATTTTCCCATACTTTCGTTCTGCGAAACGTTTGAAATCGGTTCTAGCTGCAGTACTGTATGCCTGAAAACAACCCCGAGTTGGATAATCACAACGTGGATCACGAGGATTATAGGCTGGATACCTGAGCTCACCTGAAGGGCCCATTGATATATTAATTTCATCAATGTTGGGAGCTTTATCTGCGAAGTGCTGTTCAAATTCATTCATAAATTCAATGTATTGATTCATCACTAAATCATCTTGCCAAAGAGAAACAGCTTCATCATTGTAATCATCGTTTTCACTGCGATAAAGCATATCTTCTCGACGAATACCCATGTCTTCGTAATTGCTCCAAACCCAGTCAGGAATAAGTGCATTGCAGGCTTCGCCAATATAACCCCCACAGCGGTGGAATGACATGATGGGAACCCAATGGAGTCCTGCAGATTCTATGACCGAAGTAATCTTATCGTAGTACGCCCAATCAAAATGGTTATCTGCTTTTCGCTCAACCGTACCCCACCAAACATCGATAGAAATAGCATCAATCCCAATACTTTTAGCTATTATTAGTTGTCTACTAAAGTCATCCCACTGTTTTACATCATCTCTCATGTCAAGTGGTGCCATAGCATTATGCGTAAACACATCATTACTTTGCTTGGCAGTTAAACGCTCCAAAGGTGCGAGGAGGGCTGTTACCAATAGTGGTAAAAGTATTTGATATAGTCTCATAGTATTTTTCATTGGCTAGTTTTTCGATCTTCAACATCCTGTACTCTTAGCATCAGAAGTCCAGATGCTATGAAACATATACCAGCAAAAATAATGGCATTTATAGGTTCATCATTAAAGACGGTACGCATCAATAATCCTAATATGGTTGCTGCTAGGATTTGTGGAAGGACAATAAAAAAGTTAAAAATACCCATGTAGACGCCAATCTTGCGTGGTGGAACCGCAGCAATCAGGATGGAATATGGTAACGATAAAATAGAAGCCCATGCGATTCCTATACCAATCATTGGTATAATTAAAAATACAGGATCTTTAATAAAAACAAATGATATGAGTCCTATACCTCCAAGAGATAGATTCACGAGATGGGCAAATTTTCGGCTGGTCTTCTTTGCAAAGACAGGGATTGTGAATGCAGCCAATGCAGCAAAACCACTGTAGGTAGCAAATAAAATACCGACCCAGTCGGCAGCGTCATTATAAAGTGCTGATGTGGCATCTCGGGTTCCATAATGATAATCAGCAACTGCAGCTGTTGTATAAATCCACATTGTAAATAAAGAAAACCAAGTAAGGAATTGGGCAAGACCTAATTGCTTCATCGTTGTTGGCATGTGGAAAAGATCTTCAAGGATCTGATAAAAGCCGTTATTTGTTTTACCTTTTGTATTTAGGGCTGCAGCAATTATTAATAGAAATCCAAAGACGATGATTCCAAGGGAAAGAATATAGAGTTCTTTTGCAAGTGATTGTGATTGCAATATAAATGTGAAAATTGCACCAAGTACTATCCAAAAAAGACCCATTTTGCGAAATTCACTACTGGACTTATGTTCATCAAAATTTGAAAAGTCTTGATTTAGTTTTTCTTCCTCAGCATCGTTATATTCTTTGAGTTGCTCAGGTGAGTATTCTTTTGTTGAGTAGACGGTCCACATGACCGCCAGAAATAAAATGGTGCCTCCAATATAAAATGAATAGAGAACAGATGGAGGAACCACACCTTCTGCAGCGGTGTTACTGACATCAAGCCAGTTGGTCATCAGCCATGGTAATGACGAGGCAACAACTCCACCAACTCCAATGAAGAAACTTTGCATAGCAAAGGCCTTGGTTGTCTGCTCTTCGGGAAGCATGTCTCCAACAAATGCGCGAAAGGGCTCCATTGAGATGTTAATAGAGGCGTCCATGATCCATAACATTCCTGCAGCAATCCATAGGGTCGGAGAATTCGGCATCACAAAGATGGCGAGTGTTGTGAGTATTGCTCCAATGGTAAAGTAAGGACGACGTCGGCCATACTTATTCCAAGTGTTATCGCTAAGGTCGCCAACAATGGGTTGTACTAAGAAACCGGTTAAGGGTGCAGCTATCCAGAGTATGGCGATATCATCGATTTCAGCACCCAAGGTCTGAAAAATACGACTGACATTTGAATTTTGAAGTGCAAAACCAAATTGGATGCCAAGAAATCCAAATGACATATTCCATATTTGCCAAAAATTGAGTTGTGGTTTTTGCGACATAATGAATCCTATTTTTATTGTTATGATATTCTTTATTGGAGTATTGGTGATTTAACAACTTAGACCAATGAGTTGAATACGCGTTAGCACCATGTTACCGAATTGATTTCTATTAATACAAGATAATACATACGTATTCAGGTTTATGCTTATCAAAATAAATATAAAATAACCTAAACTTGCAGTAGAAATAGCATTATTATCACATTGCATAAATAATGCATAAATATTGGATTGATAAATTTTAGTATAATTAGATGGTTTGAATGATAAAAATTTTGGGAATTTCAGCATACTACCATGATAGTTCAGCTGCAGTTGTAGTTGATGGGCATATCATTGCTGCAGCGCAAGAAGAACGTTTTACTCGTATTAAGCATGATCCGAGTTTTCCTGCCCAGGCAATTATTTATTGTCTAAAACAGGCGAACATAAAACTTTGTGATCTTGATTCGATCATTTTTTATGATAAACCAATGCTGAAATTTGAACGTCTTTTAGAAACATATTTAGCACTATCTCCAAAAGGTTTTACATCTTTTCTCAGAGCCATGCCTATCTGGTTGAAAGAGAAGCTTTACATGAAAACGGTTCTTCGAAATGAATTAAAGTCGATTATAAAAATTCAAGAACCTGAAAAAATTGACAACAAAGTTGCTTTGCCACAATTATTATTTTCACAGCATCATCAAGCACATGCCGCTTCAGCATTTTATCCAAGCCCATACAATAAAGCCGTTGTACTTTGCCTTGATGGAGTAGGTGAATGGGCAACCTCGTCAGTATGGTTAGGTGAAAATGAGCGTCTATCACCATTATATGAAATGAACTTTCCACATTCTTTGGGATTGTTGTACTCATCCTTTACCTATTATTGTGGTTTTAGAGTGAATTCTGGGGAGTACAAACTCATGGGCTTGGCGCCTTACGGCAAGCCGCTTTATGTTGATTTAATTTATAAGCATCTGATTGATGTAAAAACTGATGGTAGTTTTTCACTCAATATGAAGTATTTTGATTACCCAACGGGTTCGGTAATGACCAATAAAGCATTTGCGAAATTGTTTTCAGGGCCAGCCCGAAATGCTGATTCAAAGTTGACTCAAAAAGAGATGGACTTGGCGTCATCTATTCAACAGGTCATTGAAGAAGTCGTTCTAAAAATATCGCAGTATGCATTTGAAAAGACGGGTTGTGAAAATCTGTGTTTAGCGGGTGGAGTAGCTTTAAATTGCGTCGCTAATGGTCGCTTGCAAAGAGAAGGACCCTTTGAATCTATTTGGATACAGCCTGCCGCAGGCGACGCTGGAGGCTCATTAGGAGCTGCTATGCTAGCAACCCATGAGTATTTCGATTTACCGAGACTTAAACGGCTAGGAAAAGAACAAAATCATTCTTCGGATCAGATGCAGGGAGGTTATCTAGGACCTGAGTTTAGTGATAGCGAAATAATAAGTTATTTAGAAGGACGTAAAATCCATTTTGAGCAGAATGATGATTCAATGCTCTTTAATCAGGTGGCTAAACTCATCAATGATGGCGAAGTTGTTGGTTGGTTTCAAGGTAGGATGGAGTTCGGTCCTCGCGCACTAGGTAACCGAACTATTATTGGTGATCCTCGAAACCAAAAAATGCAAACAGTGATGAATTTGAAAATCAAAAATAGAGAATCATTTCGACCATTTGCTCCTGCAGTCTTAGCGGAAGATGTGGAACAGTATTTCCAACAAAATACCGCCAGTCCGTACATGTTACTGGTTGCAAAAATAAAGGATTCATTGCGATTAAAAGGAACGGACACACCATTAAAGGGAATTGAACAATTAAAGCAGAAACGCTCAACATTGCCAGCAATCACCCATGTAGATTATTCAGCAAGAGTGCAAACCGTTCACAAGGAAACTAATCCTCGATTCCATCAATTAATTAGTGCCTTTAAAGCATTAACAGGTATTGCTGTTGTCATTAACACTTCATTTAATGTTAGAGGAGAGCCGCCGGTTTGTACGCCAAAAGATGCGGTTGAATGTTTCTTAGCGACAGAAATGGATTATCTGGTGATGAACAATATCATTCTTGAGAAAAAACAAATGAAGAAAGAACATGTTGTGGAAGCTAAATTAAGAAGCTTTGCAGCAGATTAGGTATTAGGAAAAACTATTAATAAAAGGTTGTTATGAATAATAAATTAGACCGTCATAAAACTGCAGAATTAAAGTCTTTTGCATTAACAATGATGTGGGCAATACCGTTGCTTTTTATTGTTATCTTCCCTTGGATATTTGACAGTGCTGCGCGATGGGAGTCATTATTTATTTCAATAATTCTGGGTAGTTTATATTTGTTTTTTCCACGGGGAATTGCCCCATTTTATCGAATCTGGATGTCTATTGCAGGGGTTTTAGGCTGGATAAACACACGCCTATTATTAGGCATTGTTTTTTATTGCATGATATTGCCTATTGGATTTTTACTACGAAACCTTGGTAAGTTACACTATCAAACAAACCCTGATAAAAATGAATCGAGCTACTGGATAAAGAATACCGATAAACTCGATAAAGAAGATTTGGAGCGTCCTTTCTAATGATTGAATTTTTAACTGATCTTTGGGCTTTTCTCAAGGTCCGAAAAAAAATGTGGTTATTACCTATTTTTATTGTATTAGGTTTATTGGGGGGACTTATTGTTGCAACTCAGCAATCTTCATTGGCCACATTAATCTACACATTATTTTAAATACTACGTATAAAAAAAGCGACGATCATCATTAAAGTTGAGCGTCGCTTTTTAGTTTTTGAGAATGTTACTTTTAACTTACATCTTGTAGTTCACACCAAAGTATACGGTGCGACCAAAGTACTGAATAGTACCTGTACGTGACGTATCGCCAAAGTAAGACAGGTTAGGTTCATCAGTGATGTTATCTGCTGAAAGAACTGCCTGTAAATTCTCTGTGAAGTTATAAGACATCTGAGCTGAGTAAATAGTCTCTTCTTGGAAATAAGCCCACTGATTCTGACCAATGGCAATTTGGCGACTCAGGTAAGCTGAACGGTAACGTCCACTGATTCGAGCTGAAAACTTATCATTCCAATCGTAAAACATCGTAGCGCTAATGACTCGTGGTGATAACCCTTCCAAAGGACCTAATTCACCAACTTCACCTGGGACTGCAGATGGAACTTCAATTTCACTATCTGTATATGAATAGTTGAAATTAACACCTAAGCCAGAGAAATATCCCGGTAGGAAGCTAAAGGTTTGAGTATAACCAACTTCAAGACCGCGCATGTAACCAGCATCAGCGTTATTTTCTGCATGGTGGTAATCACCATTTTCCCAGACTAAGATATTACCATTGTCATCTTCAATTTTATTATCTGGAATTGTTGGTAATTCAATGCCATTGGCTTCAAAGTCGAAGTTTATATTTGAAGTACTACCTACCATGTTTTCAATGTCTTTATACCAGAATGCAAAGACGATGGCTCCATCAGTTTCTGTAAAATAATGTTCAAACGAAACGTCGATTTGATCGGCATAAAAAGGGCGCAATTTAGGACTTGTAGAACTATTTAAAGTCATATAGTTACGACCGTCGCCATCACGATTCTCATCAAAACTCCAGTTACCACTGTTTGCCATAGTAGGCATCTCAGGACGTGACATTACTTTTGCGTAAGCAAATCGTAGTTGGTCATTGTCTGTGAGTTGAAAGTTTAGGTTGAACGATGGTAGAACGTCGCTATAGCTTTCGCTAACAGTTTTGAGAACCCAGTCGTTATTGATAACGCCTAAATCGTCAGGTATAGGATCACCATTGCCTGAACCAACATTAACTAAGCCTGTACTGCTCTGCTCTGAATGTATATAACGTAAACCAACGTTACCAGTGACTGGCTTACCGAAAAGTTCAGTCTCAATATTCGCCTGTACGTATGCGGCTAATACATCCTCTTCAACCACATTAGTTTGAGTCATGGTCCAGCTATGTTCCCATGTCCGAATTGGAGTACGGTTTTCATTAGGAATCCACGAATTTAAAATATCACTGTTATTCACTGATAAGAAGCCCGGCATTCCGGATAGATCGCCACCAATGGTAGTTGCTGTTGAGTTACTGCCATTGAGTACAAAGGGTTGATAACGCACGACTTCAATTGGATCGCCATTGTCATCAACGCCAGCGTAGGTAATGTATTGACCATTACGCATATTGCCATCAGTGGTTCCATAGACAAAACGGCCACGTCCCAATTCATAATCTCGAGTTGATGCTCTAGCACCAAACTCAATGGATCTAAAATGATTAACATCTAACTGCTGAATAAAATCTACGCGAGCAGCATCTGAT
>JAUUZN010000152.1 GCA_030589945.1 Gammaproteobacteria bacterium
AATCAACAGAACCAAAAATACTGCATTGGGTTGCACCTATGGATGCTAACTATAAAAGAGATAAACCCGGTAAATCGCCGATGGGAATGGATCTTGTTGCGGTTTATGCACCGTCTAAGCAAGACGGTATGCGAAGTTCTGGAACCATTACTATATCCCCAGAAGTCGTTAATAATTTAGGAGTAAGAACCAGTCGCGCTAGCCATCAAAAATTAAACAATGAAATTCTAACGGTTGGTTATGTGACTTATGATGAAGATCAATTAATTCATATTCACCCTAGAGTTGAAGGCTGGGTTGAAAAACTATACGTTAAAGCATCGGGTGATCCTGTTGAACAAAACCAGGCCCTCTATGAAATATATTCTCCAGCACTGGTGAATGCTCAGGAAGAATTATTGATAGCCATTGATCGCAAAAATAAACGGTTAATTCGAGCAGCAGAAGATCGCTTAATTGCGCTGCAACTTCCAAAGCGAGCAATTAAAGAACTCAAACGTACTAATAAAGTAAAACAAAGAATAACATTTTATTCACCACAATCTGGTGTGGTTGATAATCTAAATATTCGTGAAGGTTTTTTTGTAAAGCCGGGCACGACATTAATGTCCATTGCAAAATTAGATCAGGTTTGGGTCGAGGCTGAAGTATTTGAACGACAGGCAGCAGCGGTTTCTGTCGGGATTCCTGTGACATTATCCTTGGCTTATCTGCCTGGGAAACAATGGCAGGGCAAGGTTGATTATGTGTATCCAACACTCAATGCAAAAAATAGAACAATTAAAGTCAGACTACGATTTGAAAATGAAGAACATCTACTAAAACCCAACATGTTTACGGAAGTTGTCATTCATTCATCTTCTGAACAACAAATTTTAGTGATCCCCAACGAAGCGGTGATCCGAACAGGTCATTCAAATCGTGTTGTATTGGCGTTGGGTGATGGTCGTTTTAAATCTGTTGAAGTAAGAATAGGTCGCAGTGATAAAGATTTTGTAGAAATACTGTCTGGTATTGATGCAGGCGAACTAGTGGTATCTTCAGCACAATTTTTACTGGATTCTGAGTCGAGCAAAACCTCTGATTTTAAAAGGATGGAGTCAGTTGATATGACAGCAAGCATGAAGGGTGAGCAGAATGATTGAGTCAATCATCCGCTGGTCAATAACCAACCGATTTTTAGTGGTCATTGCGACATTGATGCTGGTCGCTGTCGGACTGTATTCACTGAAAAATACACCCGTTGATGCGTTGCCTGACTTATCAGATGTTCAGGTCATTATCAAAACATCCTACCCAGGACAAGCTCCTCAGGTGATTGAAGATCAGGTCACTTATCCATTAACCACAGCAATGCTCTCAGTTCCCGGAGCCGTGACCGTTCGTGGTTACTCGTTTTTTGGTGATTCATACGTCTATATTATTTTCGATGAGAAAACCGACCTCTATTGGGCTCGAAGTCGAGTATTGGAATATCTCAGTCAAGTTGCTCCATCTTTACCAGCAGCGGCTCGTCCTCAGTTAGGCCCTGATGCTACTGGAGTAGGATGGGTCTATTTATACGCCCTTGTAGATAGAACAGGACAACATGATATTAGTGAGTTACGAAGCTTACAGGATTGGTTTTTGAAATTTGAGTTACAAACTGTTCCTGGAGTTTCTGAGATTTCAGCCGTTGGTGGCATGGTTAAACAATATCAGGTACGAATTGATCCTGACAAATTGAGAGCCTTTGACATACCGCTTTCACATATCCAAACAGCCATTAAGAGAGGTAATCAAGAAATTGGTGCTTCGGTTATTGAGATGGCGGACGCTGAGTATATGGTGCGAGCAACGGGCTATATTAAGAACGCTACCGATCTTGGGAATATTCCACTGGGTGTGAATAAGAATGGCACACCATTATTATTAAAAGACATTGCTGATATTGGAACTGGTCCACAGATGCGTCGCGGTATTGCTGAACTCAATGGTGAGGGTGAAACTGTGGGCGGTATTGTAGTCATGCGTTATGGGGAAAATGCCCAGCAGGTGATCAAGGGAGTGAAAGCAAAATTAGAACAACTGAAAAAGGGCTTGCCTGATGGTGTTGAGGTGATCACCGTTTATGATCGCAGCGCACTCATTGAGCGGGCTGTGGAAAACCTTTGGGTAAAATTACTAGAAGAGTTTGCTGTCGTGGCATTAGTCTGCATGGTGTTTTTATTTCATTTTCGCTCATCTTTGGTGGCGATCATTAGTTTGCCTGTGGGTATTTTAACGGCTTTCAGCATCATGCATTGGCAAGGACTCAACGCCAACATCATGTCACTGGGAGGTATCGCCATCGCCATTGGTGCGATGATTGATGGTGCCATTGTGATGATTGAAAACATGCACAAACACATGGAAAAAACACCACTGACGGACGACAATCGCTGGCAAATTGTTGCTAAATCTGCCTCGGAAGTGGGTCCAGCCCTGTTTTTTAGTTTAGTGATTATCACGGTGAGCTTTATGCCAGTATTCACCCTTGAGGCTCAAGAAGGGCGTATGTTTACACCATTGGCCTATACCAAAACCTATGCAATGGCTGCCTCTGCAATTCTCGCTATTACACTCGTTCCGGTATTGATGGGTTATTTTATTCGGGGCAAGGTGTTGGCTGAAAATAAGAATCCAGTGAATCGTGTATTGACGAAACTTTACATGCCAATACTTTCTACCGTTTTATAATTTCCTAAAACAACATTGCTGATGGCCTTGATTGTAATGCTGATTGGTTTTTGGCCAGCTAGCAAAATAGGCAGTGAATTTATTCCACCCTTGGATGAAGGCGATATTATGTACATGCCAACAACCTATCCAGGGATCTCAATTGGTAAAGCGAGAGAATTATTACAACAGACCGATAAGCTTATAAAAACAGTTCCAGAAGTGCTCAGTGTTTTTGGAAAGGTAGGGCGCGCCGAAACGGCAACTGATCCAGCACCGCTAACCATGATTGAAACTTTCATCCAATTAAAGCCCAAGGATCAATGGCGAGATGGAGTAACTACAGATTCGTTGAAAAAAGAATTGGATGATTTAGTTAAATTACCCGGAGTTACCAATGCTTGGGTGATGCCCATTAAGACTCGAATCGACATGCTCGCAACCGGAATAAAAACGCCTGTGGGCATAAAAATATCAGGTCCAGAGCTCTCAGTAATACAGGACATCGGCTTGCAACTAGAAAATATTTTACAATTGGTGCCAGGCACCGCATCCGTTTATTCAGAACGCGTGGCCGGTGGAAGGTATATTAAAGTTGATATCCAAAGAGAAAAAGCAGCACGTTATGGACTGAACATTGCCGATGTCCAACAGGTGGTGGCGACGGCAATTGGTGGAATGAATGTGACACAAACGGTTGAAGGGCTCGAACGATATCCGGTGAATATTCGATATCCACAGGATTACCGAAATTCTCCAGAACAACTTTCACTACTGCCTATATTGACGCCATCAGGTCAACGTATTGCATTGGCTGATGTAGCCAATATTTTTGTGGAAGATGGACCTCCCGGTATTAAAAGCGAGAATGCGCGAATTAATGGCTGGTCATTTATCGACATTGAAGGTGTTGATGTTGGCACTTATGTTGAAGCTGCGAAAATTGTCGTTGATGAGAAGTTAGTACTTCCTCCGGGCTATTCCATTGGTTGGTCAGGACAATACGAATACATGGTTCGTGCAAAAGAGAAGCTCACTTATGTAGTTCCACTGACCTTAGCCATTATCATCGTTTTGCTGTATATGAATTTTCGAAATATTGTTGAAGTGGCAATCATTATGGGAACATTGCCGCTAGCCATGGTAGGAAGTATTTGGTTAATGTATCTGCAAGGTTATAATTTTTCTGTGGCGGTGGGTGTCGGGTTTATCGCTCTTGCTGGTGTTGCTGTAGAAATAGGAGTCATCATGCTGGTATATCTTAATCAGTCATATCAATCTCTATTAGATCAAAGCCAGATTAATAAAACCAAACCATCCTTAGCTGAATTATCGGATGCTGTACTTCATGGTGCAGGTAAACGGGTGCGACCTGTAATGATGACTGCCGCGGCTATTATTGCAGGTTTGCTGCCTATTTTACTGGGTACAGGGACGGGTTCAGAAGTCATGAGTCGCATTGCTGCTCCAATGGTAGGCGGAATGATCAGTGCTGTTCTGCTCACACTATTAGTCATACCCGCATCTTATTATTTATGGCGAAGCAGAGATCTGAGTTAAGATAAATAGCGTAATTAATGGAAAATAACTTGAAGTTATGTAATATTTATTAAGAGTCGAAAAATATCGGGATATAAAATGCCATATAAAATTTCAAAGTTAAACGATGAAGGTGGTGTTCAGACAACATTTTATGGAAAGGTTACAGACGAGATGTTGATTGAAAGCAACAAGGAAAGATTGGCTTCGACAGAACTCATAAAAAGTTATCGTTACTTCATTTCGGACTATACGGATGTGACTGATTTGAGTATCTCAAACCACACGATTAGAAAAATTGCTCAGATGGCTATCAATGCTTCTAAACTAAATGAGAATATTTTAGTGGTAGGTATATTGCCCAACGATTTGGAATTTGGTCTGGGAAGAATGTGGCAAGGCTATGCTTCAGATGAAGAAACAGGCTGGTGCACTAAGGGATTTAGAACAAGCGATGCGGCGGATAAATGGCTCAAAACGCAACTTTCAAAATTATAAATACATTATCCTAAATAGAATCGATTGGTCAGCAGTACTGACCAATCGGTGATCAATAAAATATCAAAAGAAAATCAAAAAATTTACTTCTCCCAATTGTATTCAATTCTAACCTTACTACCCTTAGGTGATTTTTCATCCACAGCTTTGAGTTTATAACTAAATCCAAGCTCTGGAATATCAGCGCCACCGAATGGAAGTTTCGGATTCTGATAACGATTAGGTCGCTTGTCAGAGAAATGGTCGACGGGTTCAAAAGGCGTTGTAGCTATCTTTTTCACCGTCCCATCCTTTAATTCATATTGTTCAATACCATTAGGAAATACTTCAAGAGAGAAGGGCGCATCGGCAGAATGTCTGTTTCTTAATCCTCTGTCATTAAGTCGATACATGGTCTTACCATCACGTATACGATAATCAATATAAGAGCCAACACCCTTACGATTTCGTCTATCGGGACCCGGAAGATATTCGTTAATAATGGTGAACCCATACGTTAACTGTCGTCCTTCCCAACGGTAAGACTCTATCTCAGGTAATCCATCGGTAAGTGTTGTTGCACATAAATCACGATCGGCTTTATCGACATCACCTGAATAATAATCGCGTCGACGTTGATTACACATTAGGTTGACATAACCTTTGTGGAGTATAGGTTGAGCCGTTTCATCAAGTTGCCAATGTGTCCAGTCGTCGGTTGTCTTGAAAAAACTGTCAGGCAATATATCAAAGTTAAATTCTTGAGGGGTTGAATCCACTAACAGCAAGAACCCGTGACCGGGGCCGAATTGAGCTGGCTCATTCTGACTCCACAGGTATTCTCCATTGTAGTACCACATGAGCAGACCCGAGCGATAATTAATATTTAATGCTTTTAGATTATCCTTCTGATCGGGATAAAATCCAAAGCCAGTCCGGTCTAGACTTGCATCGTAGTTTTTAACCTTTGAAAACGTTTCATAAGGGTCGCGCCACTCAAGCAGATAAAAATGTGGTACGGGTAGGTGGTGTTGTCCTGTCGAGAGACTAAATCCTTGCGAGGTCCAGTTTTTTAACTCATCAGCTTCAAAATCTTCCTTAAAGTTAATGGCCGCCAACGTGATGTTATCAAGCATTGCACCGTCTTCTACTGCAGCAGTGTCAGTAAAATAGGTAAAGCGAATATTAACCTTGGAGCCAACATAGTGGCTTAGATCGAACTCGGCCCTAATCCATTGAGAAACTTCACATGCATCTTGGTCGCTTTGTCCGATGTTATCTTCCGCGATGGCACGTTGTTTAGTAGGATCACAACCTTTGGCTGTTTCTACTTTGCCATCGCCATCTAAGTCACCACTGCGTCCGGTAAAACCAGGAATATATCCTTTTCCTTCGTGACCCTTTATAGAAGGCATCACACTTAATTTATCTTCAACGGAATCTTTATCCTTTGGCATAATACGAACATAGTCTTCACCTGGCTTAGCAGCTTCGATGTAGAGATAATCCCATTCAGCTTCAATGGAGAACCACAAATCTAACGCCAAAACTGCTTTATCGGATGATTTAACCCCACTTAGATCAAACTGACGAGAAAGATTGCGATTCATGTTATTACCCTGACCGGAATAAATCGCCTGCTTACCTTGTTTACCACCCATCGGTGCTAGATTTAGATCGCGAAACTTTGGAGGGAGTATAATCATTGCAGCGTCGCAATTAGATGAGTCGGCATCACCAGACCAATCATTCATTGTTTTTAGGAAGAAACTACCCTTGTTCTTGCCCCCAGCACTTGTTGGTCTAATAACGCAGGGTTTCATCCAACCGAGCACTGTACGAGACCAGACGCTAAACTCCTGTGGTTCGGGCGACAGGGTGGACGACATCGCTTCCCATGACGCGGTTGAGTTATTGGTTTGGCTTGCATAAATATCGGGCAGTCCTAGGGAGTGACCAAATTCGTGAATAAAGGTTGATACCTCGGTGTATTCAGATTGCATGTTGTAGT
>JAUUZN010000140.1 GCA_030589945.1 Gammaproteobacteria bacterium
CCGTGAAAAAGTGAATACTCTCCGCAATACCCACTTCAAAGTCAACAGTAGCCATTGCCTTTTTAAGAGATGTGGGCAATAACCCTGCACGTATATTGAGATCGTCAATTTCGACAGTCAACTCAAAAACGCCCGTTTCACTGTTTTGTAACAATACCCAACCATTGTCCTTGAACAACGGTAAATCGTTGATAGCAGACAAAATACCATCACTTGGATCATGCACATCAGCAGTGAAGTCAGCACATTTAGGATAGTTCATACCAGTGAGCTCACAAGCCGCCGCTAATAATGTGGGTAAGAAGTCAATCAGTTCCCCTTCTGGAATCTGCTCATGGTGAGTAAACTTGACACCTTCACCCCATTCCACATCTTCAGGCAACTGCACGTCATCACCAATGATCACGTTTCTCAATTGACTACCCGTTCTGACTTCCACATTTGTCAATCTGGCAGGGGCACCCGGTTCGCCAAAGATGCGACCTTCTATTATACCACCTGTCAAATTGGCATTTGCTGCGAAGCGTGGTTCGATGAAACGACCACCGACTTTACTATTGTTGGTGATATTGCCTGACAACTTGCACTCATCTTCACAGACCAATTCACCTCCAACAAACTCAAAGTCAGCCAGTTCGCCTTTAGTAATGACCTTACCAGATAGTTTTCCACCACGCAATATCGCACCTGCTCCGATAGTCGCCTGGGAAATAGTGCCTTTACTATCAATATTACCAGAGAATCGACCTCCACTAACACTGGCATCAGATTCCAGAATCGCATCCGTTATTACTCGATCACGGTTATCGCACATTCCGCGAATCACGCCTGTGGATGGACAAGGTTCTGCACCACCACCGAGAGAGGTTTCGCCAACACCAGAACTTCCACTTGATGTGATGGTAATATTCACTGTTTCTGTAGCAACAACAGTTGGACTCATCTGTGAAGTCGCAGTAACAGTGACGACATCAGTTTGACCCCCCGCTGTATTCAGCCTGACATTCATCAGCAATTCAACAGAGTTTAACCCTTTAAGCCTTTTTAAGGATTGTATTGTCAAGGGCAAACCAAGCGAATCGGTGGCACTGATCTTATAAGCATCTGCTTTCAACCCTTCGTTCTTCAAAGTGAATCTCAAAGAAACGATAGAACCTGCAGGCCGAGATAAGTCATCAGGACCAGTCAGAGAAACACCATAAGCAGATTTGGGTGAACAATCCTCATACTCGCCAACGAGCGTCTTCAAATCAACACCCGGATCAAGTAAGATTTGAGAGTCTTTTGCACAGATAATGACTTTACCTGTTGTCTCTAATATCAGACTGTTATTTCCTCTCAGATCGATGACACCATCAGGACCCACCGCTAAAGTAATATCGCCAGTTGCCGTGACAACCTTGCTATCACCCACATTGCTGAGATCTATATTTCCATCCGCAGAGACAATAATCACTTCACCACCATTGACGGTTGTGTCAATACCTGGTAATCCCAGGATACCTTCGTCAACAGTTGCAGTGCCTTTCGGCTCTATGACAGAAACTTGTATTTGAGTTTCTGCATTTGCTTCTGGATCATTTTGTGAGATAGCAAATATAGTAATAACATCTGTCGCATCCACTGTCGCAGGCAATGTCACATTTAACTCTATTTGAATGCTGGCAAGTCCAGCAAGTGTTAGAGTATCTGGCATATTGCTTAACGTCCAACCTTCAGTATCAGTAGCACTGAGTAAGAAAGTATCTTCTTCAGGTCCACCATTAGACAGTGTTATGGTGATGGGCACAACAGCTTTTGGCTCACCAAACATTCTATTAGGTGCCGTCACAGAGACATCACGCAATATCTTACCAGGGCCTACCACAACACCACCCTTGGCATCAAAGATATCTTCCAGTTTCACGCCATCATCTAGCAGTATATGGTCAGCGAAAATAATCACTTTACCATCAGTCTTCAGAATATTACCACTATTGCCTGTCATGTTAATAGTACCGCCAGGGCCAACAGCTATCGTGATGTCACCAGTGGCAGTCAAAGCTGTCTCACTGAGATTGTTCATATTAACTGTCCAATCATTGCCACCAAAGATAGTGATATCGCCACCTTCAATCTTAGTGTTGGTACCAGACAAATTCAGCACACTCGGATCAGTATTAAAGTTGCCATCATTACCGTCTTCACCCAATGGCTCACAATTGGTTCCACCTTGACCAGTGGCAAATGTGCCAGCAAGCAAATCAACAGTATACGAAGCATTCAACCACATATTACCGCCGTTACCACCATACTGAGCTTCAGTTGCATCGGGATTACAATTACCACCATTGCCAGCGTATATACCTATCCCATCACTGATGAGGTAATCGTTGCCCCAAATAGAGACGGCACCACCCCTGCCACCATGGCCTGATTGTGTACTGGTGATACTACCACCTCTACCAGCGCGAATGATGCCAATATCGTCTGTATTGGTGATACCTGTATCATAGATATTGACCCAACCTCCGGGCATACCATATTGTTTACCATCACCACCATTACCGGCTAAAATGCTACCTTCGTTACGGAATCTAGCCAAAGTACTATAACCAACTGATAGGTAAATACCTGCACCGGGTTTAGCACAATTTTCCGCCGTATTATACCATTGAGAACATGAAGTGGCCTCATCAGCCTCATCAGCACCATGCAGACCTCTGATGGTACCTTTATTTTCAATGTAATCCGTAGCATATACTTGCAAATACGAATAATAATACCCACTTGAATCAGGCGGTTCCATGCTTGTCAAAGTTGCATTTTCTTCAATGCACAATACCTTCACTGTCGCATAAGGAATACCTTCTATTGTGTGACCCGCTTTAATTCGCACCACATCAAGCGCGGTTGGGCGGTTAGGTGCAGGAGTACTAGCAGGATAGGGATTTTGCAACCGTGTCCAAGCATCGGAATCACCCGTATAACCGCTTGAGGTTTCTGTTGCCCATACATCATCATCTCCATGAAGGCCTGAACTTTCAATAGTGATGTTTTCATCAGAACAATCCTTCGGTTCTTCTACCGTTCCACTCAATGCGACCAGTGTTGGCGTATCAGAATCATTAGAAGCAATGCTCAATTCTGCCTGTTTGCTTCCTGGTGTTCTAGGCATGAAATACATGTAGAGATCACACTGTTCTGATGGATACAAAACACCCTTGTAAGCACACCAAGACCATTCGTGACCTCTAAAATCATCAGCATTTTCGCCTATCATATCAATGTCATCAAGATGCAGATTGACATTACCCGTATTTTGAAGGGTAAATATCTGATAATTGTTATAATAAGCGCCAGCTGTTATTGTACCAAAGTCATGGCTACTTGGAGACACATCAAGATTCGGCTGACCAGAATCAAGTGCCGCTGCCTGTAATGGTATTGTTTCCGTAGTGGTATCAGTGTATGTCACTGCCAGTTCAGCACTCTTCGTACCCGCTTCTGTAGGCGTAAAGACTGTCTTAAACCAACAAGATGAGTAAGACCAATCTCCCCATGAGGCATGATAGCATTGTAAATTATCAACGCTAAATTCATCACCATGATCACCAGTAGGCGTGATAGTGTCTATCCTAAGTGCATCACAACCCCTAGCATAACTATAGACACCCTGGTACGGTATAGATGTGGAACTGCCAACGAGTTCTGTACCAAAATTAGGTGTCTGTGGCCAATGATAAAAATAGTGCTCGTAATCCCCTTGGCACCAACCAACAGCATTACCACTCAACGACACATCTACTGTTTGCGTATCAGGATCATTAGAAGGTATGGAGAGCGTACCAGATTGAGCACCAGTAGAGGCTGGCTCGAACTTCATTGTCACCAGACATTGACTAGCTTCTGCGACGTTTTGAGTGGAACAATTGTCGTTTATGATCTCAAAGCCATCACCTGAAATAGTGATTTGTCCTATTTCCAAAGCGGCATTGCCTGTATTACGGACAATTACGTTTTGGGAATCTGAAGCAATACCTACTTGAATTTCACCAAAATTGACTTCCATTGGTTCAACTTCAATATTCGGCACAGGCGGCTCAATGCCATTACCTTCCAATAACAGATCCAATATCGCCGTATCAGGATCATCCGAAGGTATGGAAATGGTTGCCGTTTTAACACCCACAGACGTTGGTTGGAACTGCGTTCTTATGGAGCAGTTTGCGCCTGAACTGAGCGTAACATCTGAACAGAAGTCATAAAGAAGAACAAGATCATCATCACCAGAGATACTGAGTGTACCGAGATTTAAATCGACATCACCACTATTTGATATCCTGATGGTTTGTACATCTGATGATTCATCAATAATCACCTCTCCAAAATCCTGAGACATGATTGTCGCTTCGATATTTGGAACTGGAATATCAACGCCCATACCTTCCAACGGCAATGTCAACGACGATGGATTACCAAACTCATCTATATAAGGTATAGAGAGGTTTAGCATCTTAGTACCAGCCGATTTTGGTTCAAAAACCATGGAAAATTGACAAAACGCAGATGAACTGGGTTGAGCACCCAATGTTGTGTCAGAACAAAGATCACTGGTGATCCGGAATTCTGGAACAGTGATTGGATTGCCAAGTTCATCGAAGGTGTGATATCCAAAAGCAGTCGTCACATTACCAAATTCATCAATGGTTGTTGTCACGTTGCCAAGTTCATCAATCAATCCCAATTGTAGAGAACTATCACTCTCATTGATGAGGGTAAACTTTTTATCTGCTGAAGAAGCGTCAACATTGATAGAGCCAAAATCATGTAATACAGGCTCAACACTCAATCCGACGCTATCATCGGAACTGCCACAAGCACCCATCGTATCACCATGAGCAAGATGAGCCTTTAACGCACTTTTTGAAATAGTCAAAGTATCTTTTGACTTGTGGCAGATAGTGACTTTATCTGTATCAGCTGATACATTTCCTACAGACAAGAGGGCAGATAGCCCAATAACACTAAAAGATAAAGTTTTGATTTGGCGTGCGACTTGATATCGCCATCGCGGTGGGGGTTCTGTATTCCGACTTGTAATAGGAACACGGTTTTTGAATACTACACTCATAACTATTTTCCTCTTTATTATAAAATAAAAATGAATTAATTTGCTTAGGAATGAGGCTTTAATAATTTCCGAAATTTGAACAAGTTTAGTTTTGGATATTATTAAATTCTTATTCCTAAATTGAATGAGCAAATTTATATATGAATTATGAATGGTTTGAATGGTTTGAATAATTCATCATTCATCATTCATCATTAAATAATTCATATACTATTATACACTTTAGACAATAAATTTAATTTTGTCAATTTTTTGACAGAAAAAAAGCAATTAATTTTGTAACTACTCAGCCTTGAAATCAATTTCAAGGCTGATAGCTAAAGCAGGCTAAAGCCCGCTAAATTATTTTCGAGGTTTAAGTTTTTTGAAAAAAACTTAAACCTCGAATGCTTTCAGCCTTGAAATTGATTTCAAGGCTAACCGCTGAGTAGTTACTTAATTTTTAATTTATTGAGATATATTTAACAATACCTTCGCCAACTGTTTCACAAATAAAATTGTTTTTATGTGAAAATTATTTAAATTTCAATCACTTATCGTATTTCAAAGCCCAGTTGAGCTGATTTTTAATCTGATTGATTTTTAAGCATTTTTCATAATAACTTAGCTTAATACTCAAGTTTTTAGCGAAAGTATTAATTATTTAAATTAAAAGCTCAATTTCTTGATAAAAATGTTCTGTACAAAGAAAAATGGTGAATGTGATAATGTTTAATTAGGAACGTTTCGAGGTTTTCGTTTTTTGAAAAAAACAAAAACCTCGAAAATGAAATCACTTTGGAAAATTCAGTCGTTTTAATCTTATCAATTGGAGGCTTGAAATTATGACAAATGATAAACAAGCGTTTTGCTATCAATGTGAAATGAGTGTTGTTGATGGCTGTCTCAAAGACAATGAAGTAGGTGTCTGTGGTAAAAATGCAACGCTTACGAGATTGCAAGACTTGATGGTATTTGGTTTAAAAGGGCTTGCTTCCTACCGTGAACATGCGAAAGAATTGGGGGCGGATACCTCGGCAATTGATGATGTCACCTCCGAAACCCTTTATTTTACCATGACTAATGTCAACTTTAATTTTGACGAACATATCGCGCAACTGATGAAGATTGGACAAGCGGGTGTGAAAGTCATGGATATGCTGAGTGATGCACATACGGCGGCTTTTGGTATTCCAACGCCCGTGCAAGTGTCTCAAAATAAAGCGGAAGGCAAAGGCATTTTGGTGAGCGGGCATAATTTGGATATGCTTGAAAAACTGTTGGCAGCGACTGCGGATAAGGGCATTAATATTTACACGCATTCTGAAATGCTCCCTGCACATGGCTATCCTGATTTGAGAAAGTATGCCCATCTCAAAGGTAATATTGGGGGCGCGTGGCATGATCAACATAAGTTGTTTGAAAAATGGCCTGGTGCAATCATTGTCAACACCAATTGTATTAAGCCGCTCAAAGAAAAGCATACTTATGGTGACCGTTTATTTACTTATAAAATGGTTGGTGCTGAAAATCTCAGCAAAATCGAAAATGATGACTTTACCGCCATCATTGAGAAAACCCTCAGTTTACCAGATATTACTGGCTTTGATAGCGAGCAGACATTGATGACGGGTCATCACTACAAGACGATCTTATCTCTCGCCCCTCAAATTCTTGAGGCGATCCAGGATCAGAAGATTAAGCAGTTTTTTGTGATTGCAGGTTGTGACGCGCCGGGCAAACCGGGCAATTATTACCGAGAAATGGCTGAAAGTCTTTCACCAGAAAATGTGATTATCACATCCAGTTGTGGTAAATTCCGCTTTAATGATATTGATTTCGGGAATGTGCCAGATACTGACATACCTCGTTACTTAGATTTGGGACAATGCAATGACAGCAACGGAGCGATTCATATTGCGATGGCAGTCAGCGAAGCATTGAATACCCCTGTTAATGACCTGCCTATTGCCATTGTCTTGAGTTGGATGGAGCAGAAAGCGGTTATAATTTTGCTGGCGTTGTTTAGTTTGGGCATTAAGGATATTTATATCGGTCCAAAACCGCCACAATTTTTCAATGAAGATATTTTAAACTTCCTCGTTGAAACCTTTAACTTGCATTTGACAGGCGACGCGCAAGAAGATTTGCAGAAATTGGTTATACAATAACAAAGTACAACTTTGAGCTTAGAAATCCGATTTTTGGAAAAATCGGATTTCTTAAACCTCATTTTTGAG
>JAUUZN010000056.1 GCA_030589945.1 Gammaproteobacteria bacterium
AAGATAAGAAGCTACAAAGAAGGTGTTGTCAGTAAACTCACAACGGGTCTTGCTGGTATGGCGAAGATGCGAAAAGTGAACGTTGTTCAAGGCTACGGTAAGTTCACCGGAGCGAACAGCATCAGTGTTGAATCTGGGGATGGTAATACCATTGTAAATTTTGAACATTGCATAATAGCTGCAGGTTCACGCATTATGGATTTGCCTTTTTTACCCGACGACCCTCGCATCCTTAACTCGACAACGGCACTAGAATTAGAAAATGCACCGGGCTCAATGTTATGTTTGGGCGGTGGTATCATCGGCCTAGAAATGGCAAATGTTTATAATGCTTTAGGCACAAAAATTAGTATTGTTGAGTTATTTGACCAACTTATTCCAGCCGCTGATAAAGACATTGTTGCACCTTTAACCAAAAGCCTAAAAGCCAAGTATGAAAACATTATGCTAGAGACCAAAGTGACTAAAGTCGAAGCTAAAAAAGATGGTCTTTGGGTAACCTTTGAGGGAAAAAATGCCCCGGCAGAAGCTCAGCGTTATGACAAAATTTTATCAGCGGTTGGCCGTCGACCAAACGGCGATCTGATTGATGCTGATAAGGCAGGTGTGCAGGTTGATGAGCGTGGGTTTATTAATGTCGACTCTCAGCTGAGAACTAATGTGGCGCATATTTTTGCCATTGGCGATATTGTCGGCCAACCGATGCTTGCTCATAAAGCAACTCACGAAGCTCATGTAGCCGCTGAGGTGATAGCCGGTAAGAAACACTTTTTTGAACCGGCTTGCATTCCAGGTGTTGCCTATACTGATCCTGAAATTGCTTGGGTGGGTCTCACTGAAAAAGAAGCTAAAGAGCAGGGCGTTGAGTACGGAAAAGGTGTCTTTCCTTGGGCAGCCAGTGGTCGTGCATTAGGTGTAGATAGACCCGATGGTGTGACCAAAACATTGTTTGATAAAAATACCAACCGAGTTATTGGTGTGGGCATTTGTGGTATCAATGCGGGAGAGCTTATTGCTGAAGCTTCATTAGCGATAGAAATGGGTTGTGATGCGGAAGATATTGCACTAACCATCCATCCACATCCAACACTCTCTGAATCTATCGGTTTTGCAGCGGAAGTGTATGAAGGTACCTGTACTGACTTACCGCCAGCAAGAAAGAAAAAGTAATCTATCAGGCTAGTGCTTGAGATTTGCGAGGTAAAATTCAGCCCATGTCAGGAATTCTTCTGCTGGCATGGGTTTAGCAATATAATAACCTTGTCCCCGTTGAACACCTAATTCATCCAAAGCTTCTAAGGTGAGCTTGTCTTCAATACCTTCAGCAACAATATCGAGAGAAAAACTGTGTGCAAGGTTTACCATCATGGTTACTAAATTGTGATCACCCTTATCATTAAGCATGTTAAAAATAAAAGATTTATCAATTTTAACTTCATTGACTGGTAATTTTTTAAAGTATTCAAGTGAAGAGTAACCAGTTCCAAAATCATCAATACTTAAAACAAAGTTGGTATCTTTCAATTGGTTTAATTTCTTCAGGCTTGTTTCCATTGACTGCATTACGGCAGTTTCAGTGATCTCTAGAGTGATATCTTTAGGTTTGATGTTCCAGATGCCCTGAGTGTGCTTAATGATTTCAACAAAGTCGTCATCATCAATTACTTTGCCAGAAATATTTACGGCCATATTAATATCAAGCCCTAACTGCTTCCATTCTATCTGGGTTCTGAATGAAACATTAAGGACCCACCGGGTCAATTCGTGTATAAAATTACGTTCTTCTGCAAGTGGAATAAATATCTCTGGTGAAATAAAACCATCTTTAGTCGAATGCCAGCGGCAGAGCGCTTCAACACCATAGAGGGCGCCCGTTTTTATGTTTATCTTCGGTTGATACCAGACGTCTAGAGATTTAGATTTAATTGCAATTTCTAATTCCGATTCAATTCGTAGCTGCTTGATAATACGCTCAGACATTTCTGCTGAATACATTGTAGATGGGTGGTTTCGTGCATCAGACTGATGGAGTGCGATTTCAACACATTGAACAAGATGCTCGGCGGACATGGCATGTCGTGGATAAAGGGCCGCTCCCATGGTCAATTTTGTTTTTGTTGAAAAATCAGCAAGTTCAACTGATTTAGCATTGAGTTCTCGAACGATCTTATTGAGTGCTAGCTGACAGTGTCCAGGGTTTTTTAGGTTTTGAATCAATAATGCAAATTCATGATTACCTGTTCTCAAAAGACAACAGTCTTTTTTTACAAAGTGATCTAAATCAGTTGTAATCAGACTGAGTATTTCTTGAGAAACCTCATAACCATAATGGGCACTAACTTGCCGAGTGTGCCACACATTAATAAGAATTAAAGCGGAATTGCAATCTTCATCATAGTTAAGAAGTGGCGATATTTCTGCACAAAGTTCCTTACGGTCATAGGCTGTTTTTACATCGGCTACTAGCATTGTTATCTCTTTAATTTCGTGATCATTGACATGTTACATATCCCATAAAATTTAAGAGTTAATATTAGGAACTACAGAAAAAAGTCATCAGGCTTAATATTATAACTGCCCGCGGGCAATGCATGTTTAATTTCTAGTGATTTGCCGTTCTCGTCGGTAAGAGTGTGCATCATATTGCACATCACATAATCTTCTCGCATCGACTTGTCAGCATTGAGCAGCAGCATTATTTTAGGACGTAGTCGACGGGTTCTAGATTCAGTAACGACCACTGCAACTTCGCCAGATGTTAATTCGACCAATGTCCCGGATGGAAACATTCCAATGGCTTGAATAAACTCTTCGACGAGTTCTGATTGAAAGTCTACACCGCGCCATTCATATAACTTTTTTACGGCTTGCTGAGCTGATAAAGGTTTGGCATATGAGCGTTTACTAGTAATTGCGTCATAACAGTCCACAATGGCAGCAATTTTTGCAAATAGAGGTATTTGATCGGACTTTAATGCATTAGGGTATCCTGAACCATTGATCCGTTCATGATGAAAGGCAATCATATTTCTTATTTTGACATTTATTGTTTTGTCGGCATCAACAAGATCAAGAGAATATTGGACATGTTGACGAATTATCTCAGTTTCCTTGTCATCCAATGCCTGTTGCTTGGTAAGAATTTTTTCAGGGATTTTTGTTTTTCCAATATCGAGTAACAAACCACCAATACCGAGGGATTCAATATCAAGTCTAGGTAATCCAAGTTGTCGACCCATAGACATGGCCCAGACACTGGTTCCCAGAGAGTGTGAATAGTTATAATCATCGAGTAGGCGTAAACGGTTAAGCCAGAGTAAAGCATCAGGATTTCTAATAATGCTATCAACCATGGGTTTAATTGCTGCTCTGGCAGCATCAAGATCCAGTTTTTTTGTTGCTCTCAGTGAACTAAACATGTCTTTAATGACGCCAGTCATCGTTTTATGCGCAGAACGCACCTTATTCAACTCATCGGGCATCTGCGTTTTGTCTTCAATGACACGACGTCTTTTGAACTCTAGGACACCTTCATTTTTTATATTAATATTGGTTCGTTCATAGGTGGGTTTGAATACCTTGCTTCTGGTAATGTCAATGTAACAATAGTCACTGTTTTCAACCAGTACGTCCTTATCCTTCAGGCTATTGATCATAAAGCCTTGAAGTAGGAATGGTGAGTCTAACCAGGGACGATCAATACGGCTGACATACATGCCAATTTCCACATCCTTTGTGTCAATTTTTAGCTCATTGTCTTTCATCTAGAGAATAGCTCCATGGTCGTTCTAGTGAACACCGTAAAAAATTTAAATTTGTAAATAGTATTAATCAGTTAACTATAGCACTAGTTAAGGATTTTACAGTCTTTTTAGAGTACAAAATACAGAATGCAGGGTACAATTTAATAGAGATTTCTAATGCTGAGCAATAAACATTGAATTACGAGATAAAAAGAACCAAACGTAAGACTATTAGTTTGCAGGTTTATCAAAATCAAAGGGTTCTGATCAGGGCTCCTTTGAGGTGCAGTGATGAGGAGATTGCCCAATTTTATTGGAAACATAGTGCATGGGTCGAGAATAAAATTAAAGACGCAGCTTTAAATCCAGGCTTGCCGATGAGTCAGTATCGACACAATGAGGCCTTATGGTTATTAGGGCAGTCAATCTTAATTCAGGTAGCTGAAGGAACAAAATCAGCTGTCAAACTTGAAGATAAGACATTAATTGTTCAGCAAACTGAGCCCTCTAATGAGGAGTTAACGCAACGGCTTATCGCTCGATGGAAACGAAAATTCGCGCTTACTATTTATTCTGAACGGATTCAACTCTGTGCAAACAAGTTCCCTATAGAGTTGCCCCATTATGAGATTAAGCTAAGAAAAATGAGGCGGCAATGGGGGAATTGTAATAATAAGAAAATGATCACCATCAATACACAGCTCATCCGATATCCACTCGATTGTATCGATTATGTTTTAGTGCATGAATTAACACATTTAAAACATCTTAATCATAGCCATCGGTTTTACAGTTTGATGGAAAGGGTCATGCCTGACTGGCATATGAAGAAACAATTACTTACTAATTTTTCTGGCTGATCCGTTCAATTGCAACAGCGAATAGACTTTATTCTCTAAACAGTAGAAAAAGGTTTTGAATATTTTCAATGATTGAGTCAGCTAATTCTTGGCGAGCATCTTCATCATTCATCAGATGTTCGAGATCTGGATCAGCAAATTGCTCAGATAATAAGCCCATGGGCAGTATCAGTTCCGCTATGGAGTCACTCTTGGTATCATCACTGAACCACGCATCTTCATTCAAAGCAATTGCTTCAATAAAACCAAAACACCAGTCGGTAAGCTCATTAGTTTCATTATCTTCAGCCGCTTCTAAAGAGCAGGGCAGTTCAAGGTCTTCTCCCAAATAGAGACTTCGTTGAATATAGGTTGCAAGCTGGTGGATTGTACTTTCTATCTCTTGTTGTTGATTTTTATTCTGATATTCAGCCTGACCATCGAAAATGAACGACATCCAATCTTCATCAAGTAAGGCCTCATGCCCAGCGGCTAGTCCTGTTAAAAAACCATGCAGCGCTAAATAATCAAAACATCCTTCATTGACAGAATCAGAATGAAAAAATTCCTCAAGGACTTTTATCTTAGCGGCGGAAAGGGGTTGGCTAATACTCATGATTATTATTGTACAAGTTTTAAAGCAGTATAAAAATACAAAGATTTAATTTCTAGGCAGTTATATCGATAGTGAACCAAAATTGGCTTCCTTCACCTTCAACACTGCGAACACCAATTTCGCCACCCATTAGTTCGCACAGTTGTTTACTAACAATGAGACGTAGGCGTCCAGTAAAGCTACTATTGACAAGATCGGTGTCTTTATCGAGGGAATCAAATAAATTGCCAATTGCACTTTCAGGTATACCAATGCCCGTATCGATAATAGTAAAGCGGAGCATTTTTTTAGATTCGATAATCTGTTGATCAATGACAAGCTTAATGTTTCCTCTATCAGTAAAGCGTATGGCGTTGCTGACGATATTACTCAAGATTTTATCGACTGCCTTTTTATCGGCAAGGACATGTTCTGGAACATCGGGATTAATATGAGTTTCCAACATCAATGATTTCGATAGAGCAATCGATTCTTGAGTTTCAAGGACCAATGTAACAGCTTCAGTGAGATCAAAGTATTCTTTGTTAAGCTCTAATAGATGAGCATCCAGTTTAGAAAATTCAAGGATATTGGTTAAATTTTCAATCAGGGAATGTGCACTATGTGAAGCGATGATGAGTAAATCTCTTGCCTCATCAGAAAACTCCATGCTTTTGAGCAGTTTTAGCATGGTGTTGAGACTGTTCATAGGAAGGGTTATCTCATCACCCATTCTTGATAGAAACTCGGAGCGAAGATGAGGGGCTTTTACCATCTGCTCATTTTGACTTTGTAGTGTATCTACGGCCTGAGTAATTTCGGTTGTTTCTTGAATCTGTCTATCTTGCTCAGATTGATAGTCATTAAGCATGTGCAGCAATTGGTCTAGTAGGGTTGCAATACTAATTGCTAACTTCATATGTTTAGGATCGAGCACTTGACGCAATCGAATAATTGCCGTTCTAATTTCAGTTGGATCCGCCGAAGTTTTCTCAATGATTGTTTCAATGCTTCGGTCATTTGAAGTTGATTTCAATGAGCTACTTATTTGTTTAAAGCCTATGAACAAAACTATGAGACTGACAATGATAAAGGATGCTTTTAGCAGAAATGAATTTTGTGTGAAAAAGTTATTCGCATCATTTAGAACAACAAGATCGAGCAAACTCCAAGACATTATGCCTGTCGACAGGAATAAAATAAGTAAAAGTAATGTTGTAAGAATATTTCGACTCTGATTTGACATCTAGTTTGCTCGCGTTCAATTCAATGATTTTGCATAGTTGAGTAATAGTTGAGTAGTTGGTACCTCACTCATACGCTACAAAAGTTATTATAGTATGAGAACTCATATTATCAATAAGCGTAAATTGAGTGTGTGAATTGGTTCAAATTCTTAGAATTGAATTATAGAATGGTTTCGAGCTTTAATTGTTGGTAATAGTGTCTGTGCTGGTTCATATCCAAGTCATAATTGTCCGACAATTTAAGGAGATAGCCGTTAATATGCTCTATTTCAGTGACTTTATTAGATTTTAGGTCTTGCAGCATTGAGGATTGATTCTCATTTGTAAGCTTTATAACCCTGAATGTACTCTCTATTATCTCAGACTCAGTAATTTCAAGAGCCATCTGAGCATACAGTAATGACGTCTCGTGACAAAGCTTCTCTACTTGCAGCTGAAGCTCTCTAGATTTAAGAAGTTCTCCGTTTAAACAGTCATTCACCGCAGTTATTGGATTGATGGCGGCATTTACAGCGAGCTTTAGCCAAAGCACGCGTTCAATATCTTCATTCCAGCGGATGTTGAGATTGAGGTTTTGGAGTTCTTTAAAACAGCTGTTCTCCGAAGAGGGTGGATTGTTTATAACGTGCTCAATTGAAAAGTTTCCCCCGAACGAAATTGCGCCCACTCCAACATGGTTCACTCGAATCAATCCATTTTTGTTTTTATCGAGATAGACGCCATGAGTATTGGTTCCTGGATATATATTTGTTGGGTTCACGATACCGGCTAACAGTTCAGTGACAAGTTCAGTGATACCCATTCCATTTTGTAATAAAAAGATTTCACTCTCTTCGTGTAAAGCATGCTTGACCTCTTCAATTGCTGTGATTACCTGATGTGCTTTCACAGTGAGTAACAGTCTATTGATTTTATTGCAGTCACCGCTTGCTTGATAACTCAGTTGGTAGAGAATTGAGTGTTCGGTTTGATACTGAACTTCTTTAACAGATTCAGCAGCAGAAAGAGGAATTTCGGAACGTGACAATAGCACAGAGGGTATTTGTTCCTGTGCAAATTTACAGGCTAATAAATGGCCGACAGAGCCAGCACCGAGTATAAACCATGGGTTGTTTTGTTTTGAATCCATATTCATCTCGGTATTTTAACATTAGTTTTGAAATAGTTTAATTGTTTGCGAGCAACATTTTTAATTACCGACAAAAAACAATCTGTTCACTTAGGGACAAATTCCATATAATTAGTCTAACAATAAGAATTTTTATAAATAATATCTTTTTCTAATTATATAAAATTAAATAAATTAAGAGCTTCAAAAGTGAGTCTAATGCATGGTTGATCCAGCGAATATTTCTGAACACAAGACGAAAACTCTAAAAGAGGCGTTACTCAACCGCCGAATGTTGATCTGTCTTTTTACGGGTTTTGCATCTGGTCTACCTCTTTTTTTATTGATTCAGCTCGTTCCTGCCTGGTTTCGAAATGAAGGACTCGATTTATCGACCATTGGTTTATTTAATTTGGTGTTATTTCCCTACACTTGGAAATTTCTTTGGTCCCCATTGATGGACCGATTTACCTTTCCATTCTTGGGGCGTCGTCGAGGTTGGATGCTGGTGACGCAAATACCGTTGATTGGTCTAATGGCTATTTTAGGCACATTTTCACCTGCAGAAAACTTAACGCCGGTGATGATTATTGTTGCATTTATAGCTTTTTTTAGTGCCAGTCAGGACATTGTTCTAGATGCTTACCGAAGGGAGTTGTTGCCGGAAGATGAACTCGGTTCTGGTTCTTCATTTTTTATCAATGCTTATAAATTATCTTCACTGGTACCGGGTTCTTTAGCGCTGATATTGGCTGATCTTGTTCCTTGGTCAGTGGTTCATCTTGTCGTCGCAGTCTTTATGGGCATAGGCCTACTGACCACTTTTTTAATTCCAGAAAGCGATGCACCATTAGTCACACCCAGCAGTATGAAAGAGGCTGTAGTTGAACCTTTCAAAGAATTTTTCTCTCGCAGTGATGGATGGAGAGCTGGAATGACGATACTACTGTTCATGGTGCTCTATAAACTGGGAGACAGTATGGCGACTGCATTGGAGACGCCATTTTTTCTTGACATGGGTTTTACCAACACCGAAATTGGCACCGTCGCGAAAATATCCAAACTCTGGGCTGCAGTCGCCGGAACTATCGCTGGCGGTATCATTATGATCAAGTTGGGGATCAACCGAAGCCTCTGGGTATTTGGCTTCGTCCAAGTGGGTTCTATTTTTGGTTATTATTTACTCGCAGAAGCTGGCCACAACATGTGGATGCTTTTTATTGCGGTCAGTCTTGAATACATTGGTGTTGGTTTAGGCTCGGTGGCACTGATAGCATTTATGGCCAGATCCACCAGTAAACAATTTACAGCAACTCAGTTTGCTCTGTTGTCTAGCATTATGGCCATTCCACGGACCTTCGCTAGCGCCAGCACTGGTTTTTTAATTGAGAGTATGGGTTATTCTCAGTTTTTTCTTCTGTGTATGGTTTTAGCAATCCCTGGAATGTTGCTCCTATTCAAAGTTGCACCATGGAATGAGCCTAAAAGGTTAGAATGACAAGATTTTTTATGGACTGATATTGCTTGTCGTTGCAGGTTGTCGTTACAGATCATAGTTACCGATTGTACTCATCATCTTCACGGTCGAGTTGCTCAGGAGTTTTGATGTTTTTGGGAATTTTAGGCTTCTGTGCGGTTTGCAATAATATCATCGCACCCCCCATGATAATGGCAACGGCTATTATAAAAAATACTAGGGCTTTTATCATTTTAGTTTCCTGATGATCAACTATTTATCGACAGATATTATCAATAAAATCACGATAAAGCTCGTCCATTTGGTTACAAATCTCATCACCACCGGCAAGGTCGTTAGACTCTTCAATAACCGTCTTTATTTTCTCTGAGCTAAGTTGTTCTAGTGCTTGTTCTGATAGAGGGCGATAACTGATGTGCCATGGCTCTGCGGCAACACCCTTTTGATAGCGCTCATAAGGTCTAAAAAAATCGGTCTTATGGAGGTTTTCAGAAAGCCATCTGTTGAGAGGGGCGGCAACTCCAGAGTTTGAAAACTCTGAGGACGTTAGCTGTATTGGATAACCATTTTCTACAGCGGACGATGGGAATATATCAAAATCACTCCCCCAATGATGGCGACTTGCTCCAGGCAAAGCAGAATAAAGCATGATGCTCCGAATCAGTTCGATGTTCTTCATGCCGTTGATATCAATCACATTGTCACTTTGATCAAGAAGGGGAGTTTCTCCATTAAACTTACGGTTCCAGATGAGTTTTTGACGCTCAAAATTCCGATAACTACTGATGACTTTAAATGGTTGTCCATCTTTTTCAGCAAGATGTCCCAGCTCTAATAAAGGCTCTACAACATCGGGGTGCATCTTTTGAATAGTCTTAGAGTTCGATCCTTTTAGTGATTCTGGTATGTTCACTAGAAACGATTCATCTTGCCCTGTAAGTTGTTTAATGTTGAGCATCAGGTTTTACTCAGCTAATTGATTAAGCAATTGATTAAGTGAGCGACCACTCGAAAGCTTAAATATTGTTGACTGCCCTCCCATGGAAATTTTTCGAGCATAGCCATTGATGTCATACACCCACTTACTCATTTTCGAGTTTTGTGTAATTGTAATTTGATACCGCCACTGATATGCATCCTTCTGTTGGTTGCTATGTCTTTGATTGCTATGTCCTTGGTTGACAAGCAGGGGCTGCTTTTGAGACCAAATATAATTAAAGCGATTGAGTAAGGTGTCTGATGTTAGCTCCATATTTTTATTGTTATAAGAATCTACAATGGAGACCTTTTGTAAAACTGAGTGGACGGTCTCAGCGAGCTTCGGTGCGGTGTTCGTACCTTTAGTTTTATTTATTGAGTTACTCATAGCAAGTGTTTTTTGTTTGCTATTTATTGGTTCTGCTGAATCTATACTCGAGCAATTAATCACTAGGAGGCTGAGCAATAACAAAGCAAATTTTTGTGCCTGTTGGTTAACCATTGTTTAGTGTACTCCCATTTTGTTTAACGCTAGAGGAGTTGCTCATAATCAGGTTCTTTAAAGCCCACCAATATCTTATTACCAGAGATCAGAACGGGTCTTTTAATTAGCGTAGTGTTTTCAATCATCAGTTCAATGGCTACTGATTCACCGAGATCATTCTTCTTGGGTTCACTGAGTTGTCGCCAACTGGTACTGCGTGTATTAAGTAACGTTTTCCAACCTACACTCTTAGTCCAGCGCGTAAGCTCAGTTGATTCAAGTCCATCAACTCGAAAATCATGATATTGATAAGCTAGACCTGAACTGTCTAACCACTTTCTAGCCTTTCTGACAGTGTCACAAGATTTAATGCCGTAAAGAGTGATCAATGTTTGATCTCCTTTGATTCAGTTTCTAAATAATGGTTGATCAGTTTTTTCAATTGACGTTTTTCATCATCAGTTGAAAGGGGTTTTTCTGCTGAGTTGGTAATTGAAAAAATATCCTCCACCTTCTCACCCAATGTGACTACTTTGGCGCTATGGAGTTCAATATTCAGTTCATAAAAAGCCTTACCAATTTTTGCTAATAGCCCAGGTCTGTCTAGAGTAACCAGTTCCATGAGTGTGCGTTTACCATTTTCAGAAGTAGAAAACTTGATGTTTGTTTTAACATCAAAGTGAGTGTATCGATGGGGCACTGATTTTTTAAGCAGTCGGTAATTGCTTGAAGGATTCTTCAAGTTTTTACGCAACATTTTTTTGATGCTTTGTATTCTGCGCTCACTACTAATTGGCTTGCCGTCGGCCTCCAAAATTACAAATGATCCGAGGGTGTAACCGTGTGTTGTCGAGTGTAGGCTTGCGTCCTGAATGCTAAGGTTTTTTTCTGCAAGCAAGGTTGTTATCAGTGTGAAATATTGCGGATGTTTTGGCATGTAAACAAAAACTTCAGTCGCACCTGAATCTGGGTATCGATAAAGAGAAATAACTGGACCCGGTTTATTGTGATGAATAATGCGTCGTATTTGCCAAGCGATTCTTTCCGCGGTATTGCGAATAAAATAATCATCTTTAAATTGTGACCATATCTTTTCGATATTATTAGTTGGTATCCGCCTCTCTCTCATGATAGTCATGATTTTAGTCTTAACATCATCAATGGCCTCATCAGCTTTTCTTGGATTTTCAAGACCACGATCAAGTGCAATATAGGTCATTTGATAAAGGTTTTGTAACAGAGAATCTTTCCAACTGTTCCAGAGGTTAGGGCTGGTCGCACGAATATCGGCGACGGTTAATAAATATAAGTAATTCAAGCGTACAGTTGATGTAACGGTCTGAGCGAATTGATGGATGATTTCTGGGTCAGTAATGTCTTTTCTTTGGGCGGTCATCGACATCACCAAATGATTACTGACTAACCAGGTCACCAGTTCTGAATCTGTCTCGTTTAAGAAATGATCCCGGCAAAAATCTGCGGCTATTTTTGCACCAATCACTGAATGATTACCGCCCTGACCTTTGCCTATATCGTGGAATAGCGCACCTAGAAATAACAGTTCTTTATGTTCAATTTTAGCAATGACTTTGGCACAAAGAGGGAAGTCAATTTTGCTTTGTTCTTCAGAAAACTGGGAAAGATTCGATATCAGAAATAAGGTATGTTCATCCACAGTGTAGATATGAAATAAGTCATACTGCATTTGACCGACAATCTGATCGTAGGCGGGAAGATAGGCCTTGAGCACACCATAGCGTTTCATTAAGACAAAGGCTCGTTTCATTCCATTGGGATGACGAAACAGCTCAATGAATAGCTTCTTGTTGATCCCCTGTGCCCTAAAGGCATCGTTATTAATGAGCTCTCGATCATTAATAATTTGGCGTAATGTTGGCGCACGTACACCCTTAAGTTCTGGATGGTCAGCGATGTGAATAAATAGTTTCAATAAACAGGATGGATTTTTTTTAAAGACGTCTAGTTGCCGTATCTCGATTTGAGTGCCGTGAATTTGAAAATCATCATCGAGAATAATAATTCGGTGATCGGTATCATTGCCAAGAATGGTTTCAGAAAAATGCTGTAATAGCATGTCGTTCAATTCCCGAATAGTTTTCACCACCCGGTAGTACTTGCGCATCAGCATCTCTACATCACTGAGATGCTCATCGTCTTTAAAACAGAGCATCTCAGCGATTGGTTTTTGATGATCAAACAACAGTCGGTCTTCAGCGCGATTAGCGACCACATGTAGGGCAAATCTAACTTTCCAAAGAAACTCTTCACACTCAGAGAGGGAGTCAAATTCTGACTGTGTTAAAAATCCTAGCGCCACTAGTTCTTCAAGGGATTGAACATTAAAATGTCGTTTTGCAACCCAGCCGACCAGTTGAATATCCCTTAAGGTTCCTGGGCTTTTTTTCAGATTGGGTTCAAGAGCATGAGAGGTTTTTTGAAACTTAATATGACGTGCTTCTTGTTCATAACATTTGGCTTCAAAGAATTCTTTACTGGTCCAAACTTTATTAGGGCCCGTGGCGATTTTCATTTTTTCGAATAGGCTTTCATCACCAAAGATGCAGCGAGACTCCATCAGGTTTGTGGCAATGGTAATATCTGACTTTGAATGTATTACGCATTCTTTTACAGTTCGCACCGAATGACCAATGTCTAGCCCACAATCCCAGAGGCAGGTTATAAATGTTTGGATGTTTTCTTCAAAGCCAGATTTTCGATCGGGTGTGATAATGAGTAAATCAACATCGGAGAATGGATGTAGCTCCCCACGCCCATAACCACCCACAGCGACAAGGGTTAGTTGATCTTGATAGTTTTGAAGGTGTCGTTGCCAAAGATAAGACAGTAAAAGGTCAATACAATTTGAACGGGCGTGCAATAGTTCAGATACATTCTTGTCACAGTCAAATTGTTCAACCATGATCTCGGTAATTCTAGAAAGACAATTTCGAAAGTCGCTAGAAGTTGACTCCGGATGTAGATAATCGCGGGCGAGACAGTCTAGTTCATTGTTTAGTTGCTTGTGTACCATGGCTCACCTGGTCTGGCGGTGAACACCTCTAGACCGTCTGCGGTTACGGCGAGGGTGTGTTCCCATTGCGCCGATAAACTTCGATCCTTAGTGACCACAGTCCAGCCATCTTGAAGTAGTTTACTGTGTCGCTTACCAATATTGAGCATTGGCTCGATGGTAAAACACATGCCTTCTCGTAATTCGACACCTGTTCCGGCTTTACCATAATGTAAGACCTGTGGATCTTCATGGAAGATTCTTCCAATGCCATGCCCACAATATTCTCTGACCACAGAGAGGCCGTGTTTGTCAGCAAACTTAGCAATTACATGACCAATATCGCCCAGAGTAGCCCCAGGCTTCACCTGCTCCATACCTAAATAAAGCGCTTCTTGAGTCAATTTACAAAGCCGTTCTGCGCGAATGGATGTTTTGCCAACACAAAACATCTGGCTCGTATCACCGTGGTAATCATCTTTGATCACGGTAATGTCTATGTTGATGATGTCACCATCTTTGAGTTTTTTATTGGTGGGTATGCCGTGACAAATAACATTGTTGACCGATGTACAAATCGATTTTGGAAAGCCATGATAATTTAACGGCGCTGGTATTGTTTTTTGTTCTTCCACCATATATTCATGACACAGTCGGTCAAGTTCATCGGTGGTGATCCCTTTAACCACATGTGGTGCGATCATCTCAAGAACATCAGCTGCTAGTCGACCCGCGACCCGCATTTTTCTAATTTCTTCAGCAGTTTTTATGGTTATTGCCATAATTGTTGTTAACCCTTGTCTAATCTAGATTATCATTTACTCATTGAATAGGGCACAGTATAAACATCTCTGATTTCTCTGTCAGCATCATTCTGGCCCTGATCGTGCGATATCTAATAAGAATAAAGTAATATTGCAATTCATGGATGGAATAATGGGGTGGTTATTGTCTATACTTGACCACACTGTGTTCATAAATCAAGTACGGTTAGATTAAATTTCAATGAAGCAAATTGCAAAAAAACGTATTGTTTTTAAATTGAGCTCTTTAGCGGTGACCCACGCTGATGGAGGGATCAATCATCTTCAAATGAATCAAATAATCAATGACATTATGGAACTCAAAAAGTCCTATGATATTCATCCGGTAATTGTTACATCGGGTGCTATTAATGCGGGTCGTTCAATCATCAGTCATATTAATAAAGATGATATGCCATCTTTGCAAGCCAGTTCATCCATTGGGCAATTGTTGCTGATGCAGCAATTCATGAAAAAATTTGCGGCTCAAGGACAGGCAATTGCACAGCTTTTATTGACCCATGAAGATTTAAAGAACAAAAAAAGAAGCCTCAATACTAAAAATACTCTCAATCGATTGCTTGATGAGGGTGTTATTCCTATTCTCAATGAGAATGATACCGTTAGTTTTGACGAGATCACCTTTGGCGATAATGATCAATTATCGGCAATGACCTGTGAAATGATCGATGCGAATGTTTTGGTGATACTAACCGAATCCAACGGTCTTTATGATCGTGATCCCAGTCACCCTGATGCTAAACGTTTTAGTCAGATTGAATGTGATGATAATTTTGAGAATATTGTGACCAAAACTCAAAGTTCTGCGGGCAAGGGTGGCATGAAAACGAAATTACAGGCGGTGCGCAAGTTAACTCCTTTGGGAATAGAGGTATTTATATCGACCTTTAAAGGTAAAAAGCCAATCATCGAAGCACTGAAGCGCAATAAAGGAACCCATTTTTTAGCAAGTTCTTCTATTGAAAAATCGCGAAAAAAATCGTGGGTGCTGACCCGAGTAAAAGATCACGCAAGTGTATCCATCGATAAGGGCGCTAGGGATGCTCTACTGAAAAATGCATCCCTGCTACCGGTTGGTATTAAAAATGTTTCGGGCCCATTTATGCGTGGAGACAGCATTCAAATTAAATTTGGAAGAAGCATCGTTGCCTACGGTATAACTGAATATTCCAGTAAAGAAACTGAAAAAATTAAGCAACTTAAAAGTAGTGAACTACACTCAGTTCTTAGTCATGTACCGAGTTCGGTGGTTATTCACAAAGACAATTTATTATTAAAAGAAACAGGCGGCACCCAATGATCATCGCAAAACAGGCGAAGCAAGCATCAGCACAATTATTAGCCATTAGTGAGGACGTTCGTAACCAAGCACTTAGAAATATTGCTAATGAATTGCGTAATCAATCGGCAGAAATACTGGCAGAGAATATCAAGGACGTTGAGCAGGCAAAAAATGATGGTTTAACAGATGCCATGATTGATCGCCTAAGTCTAAACCCAGATGCCATTTTATCAATGGCAGAAAGCGTCGAGAGCATTGCCGAGCAAGCTCAGGTGGTCAATACCATTGTCAATGAAATTGTTCGTGATGATGGCTTAATATTGCAAGAGCAGAGCATTCCCATGGGTGTTTGGCGATGATTTTCGAGAGTCGACCCAATGTGGTGATTGATTGCTCGGCACTGGCTATCAAATCGGGCAATGCAATTATTCTTAAAGGCGGCAAAGAGGTTCATCGTTCAAATTTAATCCTTGCGAATCTAGTCAATAAGGCAATCGCTGATCTGCTCCCTGATTTCTCAGTACAGCTTGTTAGTACCAGAGATGACGTCAAAGAACTCATCCAACAGGTTGGGCTCATTGATTTAGTCATTCCTCGAGGCGGAGAAGGCCTCATACGCTACATCACAGCTAATTCAAAGATCCCTGTACTCGCACATTACAAAGGTTTATGTCATATCTACATTGATGAAAGCGCAGACCACGCACAGGCAAAGGACATTGTATTGAATGCAAAGGTCCAACGACCAGGTGTATGCAACGCTGTAGAAACTCTGCTCATTCATAAAAATATTTCTACTGATTTCATCTCAGATCTATTTGCCGCTCTAGAAGCCGAAGGAGTTGAGCTGCGTCTATGCCCATTATGCCCGACCACTGAAAAATCAATCGCGGCTACCGAAGAAGACTGGGCAACAGAATACCTCGACAAAATCATCTCAGTAAAATTAGTCGACGATGTAGCAGCAGCCTGTGAGCACATAAAAACCTACGGCAGCCAACACACAGAAGCGATCCTTTCCGCGGACGAGGATGCTATGTACTATTTCCAACAAAATGTAGACGCCTCCTCAGTCATGTTAAACGCCTCAACACGCTTCAACGACGGTGGCGAATACCTACTGGGCGCAGAACTCGGAATCTCAACCACTAAACTACATGCCTACGGTCCAATGGGCGCAAAAGAAATGACAATAACCCGCCACCTTGTTATTGGCAATGGTCATTATCGTAAGTGACGTTTATTGCCATCGATTTAAGCATGGGTGTAGACCTTTCAAATTCGCAGGGCGCCGCTAGTACGTCCGTGTAGGCTTCGCTGCTGCGTCCTGGTAAATTAATGGATTGTTCTCGTGCTGATAGAGATGAATTTCATCCCAAAATCAATATTTATGGCGCTCAATCCCAAACATCCCAAAATCGCATAAATCGAACGTTTTTCAGCCAATTCATTCAATACCTTCGAATAGCGTAAAAAAAGCACGAAAAACCATCAAAAATCACAATAATTATTGTCGCATTCATATAGATATGGTATAAAGCGCGCGCCCTTCAATTGTGTAGGGCATAAACTAAACTCCACACCTGTATCGACACACGTTTCTGGGTGCTTTTTTCTCACTATAATTTTGAACGAGAAAAGGGTTGAAATGTGGGATATGGGGAGGCCTAACCCTACTAGAGGATATTATAATGGCTAAAATCACCATGCGTGATATGTTAAAGGCAGGCGTTCACTTTGGACACCGCACACGTTACTGGAACCCTAAGATGAAACCTTTCATATTTGGGTCCAGAAATAAGATACACATCATCAATCTTGAACAATCACTTCCAATGTTCCAAGATTCACTCAATTTTCTAGGTTCAGTTGCTTCTAAGAAAGGTAAGATACTTTTCGTTGGAACAAAAAGAGCAGCTAGCTTACAGATTAAAGAACAGGCAACTCGTTGTAACCAGTTTTTCATTGATAAGCGTTGGTTAGGCGGAATGTTGACAAACTATAAAACAATTCGTCAATCCATCAAGCGTCTTAAGACACTTGAAGCTTCAAGCGAAGATGGAACCTTTGATCGAATTACTAAGAAAGAAGCATTATTACTACAACGCGAAATGGATAAGCTTGAGCGTAGTATTGGTGGTATTAAAAATATGGGCGGTATTCCAGACGCACTATTTGTTATTGATGCCGACCATGAAAAAATTGCAATTGCAGAAGCCAACAAACTTGGAATCCCTGTCATCGCAGTTGTTGATACAAACTCAAATCCAGACGGAATCGATTACATCATTCCTGGTAATGATGATGCGATCCGCGCAATCAGTCTTTACTTAGGTTCTGCTGCAGATGTCATCCTTGAAGCGCGTACAGCAATTGCTGTTACAGAAGGCGTTGATAGTGATGAATTTATAGAAGAGGCCGCTCCAGCAGCAACTAAAAAGCCAAAAGCTAAAAAAGTAGCAGCAAAAGAAGCGCCTAAGAAAGAAGCTAAAGCTGAGAAGGCTGAAGTTGCTGAAGAAGTTAAAGCTGAAGAAGTGAAGACTGAAGAAGCTAAGCCTGAAGAAGTGAAGGAAGCTAAGCCAAAAGCAAAGAAAGCTGCTCCTAAAGCAAAGAAAGCGGATGCTGAAGAAGTGAAGGAAGCTAAGCCGAAAGCAAAGAAAGCTGCTCCTAAAGCAAAGAAAGCGGATGCTGAAGAAAAAGAAGCGAAGCCGAAGGCAAAGAAAGCTGCTCCTAAAGCAAAGAAAGCGAAAGCTGAAGATAAGTAAATCTAACGATTAACTCGATGACATACATCGGGTTTAAAAGTTAAAAGAAAACGAAAAGGGGCAATGCCCCTTTTTTTGAAATTAATAGATTGAAATAGAGGATATTCTGATGGCAGGAATTACTGCAGCACAGGTTAAAGAACTCCGTGAACGCACCGGAGC
>JAUUZN010000098.1 GCA_030589945.1 Gammaproteobacteria bacterium
ATAGCTCGATAACTGCTGCGAGCCACAGGCAGAAAATACTGAATCAGACAATTGCTGTTCTAGTTGCTCAGCTGTTAGATTAAATTCTTTGGTAAAACGAATAATTTGAAGATTACGAAATAGCATTATTATGAACTTTTTAGTAAAAAAATAAGGCGAGCATTATCGCTAAACAAGCTTGTTATTGCTAGCTATATCTCTGTAAATCTTTCTAAATAGCAGTCTATTTAAAAACAGCAATCTTGAGACATAAGCTATTGTCACGAATCGTTCTATGGAATAGAATGGTGATCTCAGTAGGATGCTGAATTATAAGGATATTTTAAAATGGATTTCATCAATACACCGAACGCAATCTCGACAACAATTATTTTATTCACGACTTTGCTAGTCATTATTTATAATCGCCAGTCACCAGAATACCTTGCGAGAAGAAGAGCTCGATTTGCAATTTCAATGTTTCTGTTTAAAGAGCATTATGAACTCATTGAAAATGTCCATATTACCTGTCGTGACGGTGAGAAGCTCTTCTTTAGACAATTATTGGTGAGTCGTTATGGTATTTTCATTATCAATACCTGCCATTATCGAGGTGAAATTTTTGGAAGCCATCATCAGGTCCGATGGTTAAGTCGCAGTCGCATTCATCGCAAAACCTTTAAAAATCCTCATATGGTTAACGAAGAGATTGTTAAAAAGCTTGCAGAATATCTCTACATTCCTCCAAAAAGTTGCTCTACTTTATTAGTGTTCACCGGTAGCAGTTATTTTCCTACGCATACACCCACAGACACCTGTCGAGTAAAAGAATTGATACCCACCATTAATCAACGCAACAAATTTAAGATCAAGGCACATGTCCTACCCTGGATCGTCGAAGTATTAAAACTAAAACCAGCCGTTGTGGACTCACATATAGAAGAAAACCAACTATTGGTAAACTAGCGTCCATTATTTTTGATCTACATCAAGTGATAATGCATTGATGGTTGATTTTACTTAGTTTATATCGTCAAATTCAATCCTGTAATTTTGGACATTTTTACTTGGCTTATTCATATGAATGTGGGCCTGTAAATGTCTTCTTATTGGATTAATAAGCTAGGTGTATAGGATAAAATGGAACAAAGACTCGAATTTTCTGCAGATTTACTAAAAAAATATGATCAGACTGGACCACGATATACCTCCTATCCAACAGCATTACAGTTTGATACCAATTTTGAACAGCAAACCTACTCTGAAATTGCAAAACAAGCATCTGCAAATCATCCTAACAGAGCTCTATCGCTGTATTTTCATATACCCTTTTGTGACACCATCTGTTATTACTGTGGTTGCAGTAAAATTGTCACTCGCGACCACTCTAGAGCTGCACCCTACCTCGAATATCTCAATAAAGAATTACAATTACAGGCGCCACTTTTTGGTAAACGCAAAGTAACACAATTACATTGGGGTGGTGGTACGCCGACATTTCTTGATAACCAACAAATTACTGAGCTTATGGAAATGACAGCTGCAGCTTTTAATTTGGAACAATCGGATGAGAGGGAGTTTTCAATAGAAATTGACCCTCGCTCAGTTGATAAAGAAAAAGTTAGTTTACTTGCTAAAGTAGGATTTAATCGGCTAAGCATGGGCGTCCAAGATTTTGACCCCGCGGTTCAAAAAGCAGTTAATCGTATTCAATCTAAAGAAGAAACGTTAGAAATTATCGAACACGCAAGACTCTCTGGATTTAAATCCATCAGCGTTGATCTCATTTATGGTTTGCCCAAGCAAAATCTGGCAAGCTTCGGTCAAACTCTCGACAGTATCATCGATGTTCGTCCCGACCGTGTCGCAGTCTATAATTATGCTCATATGCCCCATTTATTCAAAACGCAACGCGGGATTCATGAAGATGAACTTCCATCCTCAGACACAAAATTAAAACTACTCTCACTCACCATTGAAAAGCTCACTCAAGCGGGTTACCTGTACATAGGTATGGACCACTTCTCTCTTCCAGAAGACGAACTGGCTATTGCCCAAAAGCAAGGAACCTTACATCGTAATTTTCAAGGTTATTCCACGCATGCAGAATGTGACCTTATAGGATTAGGACTCACCTCCATTGGAAAGGTTGGAAACAGCTATAGCCAAAATAAAAAAGATATCGAAGAATATTATGCGATGCTCGACCAGAATCAATTAACGGTTTTTCGAGGTATGAAATTAACTGATGATGATATTCTTCGTAGACACATCATTAATGAATTGATGTGTCATTCGTACATCTCTTACTCAGAGGTCAATGATCGCTATGGTATTCAATTTAACCAATATTTTAAAGATGAACTGACTCAACTTGAATCATTCATAGAAGATGGATTATTACACCTTAGTGATGATAGTATTCAAATCACACCTGCTGGCAGGATGTTGACACGAAATGTAGCCATGGTCTTTGATGCTTACTTAAAACCTAAACATCTCGAAATCAGTACGAATCGTTATTCTAGACTGATCTAGCCTATTCTAGACTATGCAAATTTTGAGAGGGTATCTATCATTAACAAATTTGAGGACGAGAAAGTCCTGATTAATGCTTTGCTCAGTAATGACGAGCAGGCTTTTCGATACCTTGTAAAAACAATGTACAATCAGCTTCTCACCGTTGCTCGAGCCATTGCTGGTTCATCTGTGGCAGACGAAGTCGTTCAAGAATCTTGGATATCTGTGCTACGTGCACTCCCCAAATTTGAAGGTCGCTCAACATTAAAGACATGGATAACACGCATCGTTGCCAATGAAGCTAAACGACGCCTTAAAAAAGAATCTCGTCTGGTATCACTTGAAAGTTTCACCGATGATGACAGTTCATTTCTCGAACGCTTTGATTCCAAAGGCCATTGGATAAGACCTCCTGCAAATTGGGACTTGGCGACACCAGAAGAAATACTCGAGAAAGATCAATTAAAGACCTGTCTCGATGCGACGATTAAAATATTACCTGAGCAACAAAAAGCGGCTTTTGTATTACGCGACATGCAAAATTTTTCTCTGGAGCAGATTTGTAACATTCTTGAGGTGAGCGACTCAAATGTTAGAGTCCTACTCCATCGAGCAAGGAATAAACTACATCAGACCATCGAAAAGTTTCAGGAGACCGGTCAATGCTAAGTTGTAAAGAGTTCACTCATCAATCATCAAGAATGGTGGATAATGAAGAACTAACATTTATGGAAAAACTAAACAGTCGTATTCACATGTTTATGTGTAAGCATTGTCGACACTACCACAATCAATCTGAGCTTGTGGCATCTGTTGCCAAGCATTTGGATTGTGGTGATGCTCCCGATCAAGAAATTGATCAGGCTGTTGCTCAAATGAAGAAATTCTCAGATAACCCTACGGACTAATCCCTTTTATTTAGTTAGATCCCTCTGACGAACCATCATAAAAGATAAATTTAAAAAAATGTACTATCAAATTTGATGCATTTCTTGATGATCGATAGAAAATCATCTATCGTTCACCTATGACAAAAATTATTGGTTTTGTACAATTAAAGGGCGGCGTCGGTCGTTCAACTCTCGCAACAAATATGGCGGGTACTATTGCTGAACATGCACGGGTGGCGTTAATTGACTGCGATTCTCCTCAGTTTACCTGTAGTCATTGGTTGCAACAGCGTAAAGATCTCTACGAAATTGACGAACAATTGGATTTGTATCAACCGGCAACTTATAAAGCCCTGTTGAAACTCTTACAAAAACTTCAAAATGAGTATGATTATATCGTCATAGATTGTCCTCCAAGAATGGACGGTTTTAGTCGGGTTGCACTGATGCTCTCCGATCTAGTGTTGTTACCGCTTGGCACCAGCGCTGCTGAAATATGGTCCGTAGAAGCTATGCTGCCCATTCTCAATGAGGCGAGTCAACTCAATAGCAATCTTGATGCAAGAATTCTCTGGAACCGATTCAGAAGTTATACAAAGAGCGCTAAAGAAAATTCATCTACGGCCAAAAAAGATCTAAAACTTCCAGAAATGAGACAAAAAATAGGCTTGAGAGTCGCTTATTCTGACGCAATGGCCGATGGATTAACCGTCCATGAAACCAATGACAAAAGTGCTCGGGCAGAAATCTGGTCTCTCAGTTCAAGTGTGCTTCGACTTCTTTCTAAACAAAAAGCGGCACGTAAAATGAACGATGATAAAGTCCTTAGTTTTGCAAAAAAATCCTAAACAGCTTTCAGTAACAGTCAGACAAAAAAAAGCCTCTGAAACTTAATTCCAGAGGCTTTATTCTTTTATCTGATTTGTATCAGCTATTTTGCAAGTTGTTTCAAGGTTTTCTTAATAGCATCTGGAGCATCTGAGATATCCATGAATTGTCCCATGCTCAAGTCTGGAAATGATGAGGCGATTCTAAATTTACCTGCCTGTGCATAGACCGTTTTTCCTGAGATAAGAACTGCATACGGCAAGTGCGCAGTATGCTTTATTGCACTCTTATCGATGAGAGGCATGACCGAACCGTCAGCACCTTTACCCTCACCAATACCCACTCCTATAAGCACTTCTTCAGTTCCAGGTATAGCAACCTCAAATACCTTACTGAGCTTAAAACTACCGGATGCTAAATTTGCATTCACTGCAGCAACTGCCTTTTCATGTGAATCAAATTTACCCAGTTTGTCATGATCTTCAAACTCAGGCATGAACATCATATACTGGAAGTTTTTCAAAGACCGTTTACTTTTACCCTTCTTTGAACCAAATGTTTCGCCGGCTCCAAATGTTGCTTCAAGATCGGCAATCACATCGGGAACTTCAGGAATGTGATATAAATTGGTCATATAAACTGGATTAACATAACTAACCTGTACACCAGCATCAGTACCCGTTACAGCAACGCGAATAACAGCGCCGTAACCACCAAACTCTGATTTTGAGGCCGCATCAAGCAGTTTGTCATGGGTTAGAATAAAGATTTGTGCATTATCATAAGGAGAGTACTCTCCCACCAGAGAAAACTTACTTCCTTTAATGGCTTCGCGTGTAGAATCAATAACCGCCATCACTTCACCAGCCTCTGTTGATGCTAATGTATATGGCTTAAAACGAGGTTTTTTCTTCTTAGCTTCTAATGTTGTTGTAAAACTCAGTAGTAAGACTAATGCTATCCAACTCAATTTTTTCATTATTGTACCCTCTTATTTATAGTTAACGTCTATCATTCTAGCACGACGAATCCATCCTTTTTAATTAAACCATATCGCGCCGCCACCTGAGCTCACCATTTTGTACTAAATTTTTAACCAATGGCTCAATAATAGTTTCTAAGGCGAAGCCCATTTTACCGCCCGGTATTACGATGGTATTTTTACGTGACATAAAGGACCCTTTCAACATACTCAGTAGATAGCTGTAATCGATCTGCTGATATAATTTTGTTCCAAATCGAATAACAACAAAACTCTCATCCATGGTCGGAATATCTCTAGCGATAAATGGGTTTGATGTATCTACTAAAGGCACTCGTTGGAAATTGATGTGTGTATGGCTGTACTGAGGTGTCATGTAATGGACATAATCATGCATTCTTCTTAAGATAGTATCGGTTACCTTTGAAGGTGCATAGCCTCGATCATAGGTATCGCGGTGAATTTTCTGAATCCACTCTAAGTTAACAATGGGGGTAACTCCAATCAGCAAATCAACATGTTTGCCCACATCAATATCACCATCTTTGACCGCCCCATGTAATCCTTCATAAAAAAGAAAATCAGTATCCTCTTCAATATCTTCCCAAGGACTAAAATTTCCCGGGTCTAGATCATAGGGTTTAGCTTCTTCTTCATTATGTAAATATTTTCTAACTTTACCGCTACCCGTGTCAGCATAACATTGGAACAAATCATTGAGCATGCCGAATTCATTTCCAGATGCGCCAAAGTGGCTGAGAATTTCTCCTTTAGCTTCAGCTTCAGCAAGCGCTTTACCCATTGAAGCACGATCAAATCGGTGAAAACTATCGCCCTCTACCACTGCTGCTTGATAACCATTTCGACGATAAATATGCTCCATAGAACTTTTAACCGTAGATGTACCGGCGCCTGAAGAACCCGTTACTGCAATTATTGGATGAGCTTTTGACATTGCTATTACCTCTATTTTTAAAATTAAATTCCTATGTAACTGCCTACGTTTTTACGTAAGCATTCTTACTAATTCTGTTTATCCTTCAACCTTTACCGTTCAAGTTGTTTACCGTTCAATATAGTCCAATACATCAGAGCAACTTGAAATTAAATTTTTGATGTCTAATTGGGTTAAATCAACGCCCTGTGCATAACCATAATCAACACAAAGAATTTCCATACCAGCAGCATTTGCTGCATAGACATCATTGGCCGAATCACCAACCATCAAACATTCTTTTGTTTGCAGACTAAGTTGTTGCGCGGCATATTGCAATGGTTCTGGATGAGGCTTGCTATGGGTCAAATCATCACCACAGACAACCACATCAAAAAACTGAAAGATACCGAGTTTCTTAAGAAGTGGTATCGTAAAGACGCGGCTCTTATTGGTAATACAAACCAACGGTATTTTTAATTCACCAAGTTCTGTAAGGGTAGAATGCACGGTCTCGTACAGTTTTGATTCAAGACCACTTTGCTTTTCATACTCTTGATAAAAAACATTTTTAACCTTTAAAAACTCTTCTTCTGGAGCATTCTTATCCACTGAGTTTGTCAGTGAACGATGTAGCAATCGATCCACCCCGTTACCAATCCAGGTTCGAACCTTAGACTCGGCAACTGGCTCTATTCCAAGTAGCTTGAAACTAGTATTGACCGCGATAGCCAAGTCAATTGCACTGTCAACCAAAGTGCCATCTAGATCAAAAAAGACGGCCTTTATAGTATGAGAGGATTGCGTGTTCACAGGGTGATAATTCCTATGAGGCTTGAGTCGCGAGTTGCTGACGCATTTGAGAAATAGTATCGGCATAATCAGGGCTATTGAATATTGCTGAGCCAGCAACAAAGGTATCCGCACCTGCAGCAGCAATCTCAGCGATATTGTTAATCTTCACGCCACCATCGATCTCAAGTCGTATATCACGCCCACTCTCGTCAATGATCTTCCGAGCAATGCGAAGTTTATCCAATGCAGTAGGAATGAAAGACTGTCCACCGAAGCCAGGGTTCACTGACATAATAAGTATGATATCGATGTGCTGCATTACATAATCAAGACAATCGAATGACGTTGCAGGGTTCAATACCAAGCCAGCTTTACATCCACCCTGTTTAATCAGCTGTAAACTTCTGTCGATATGTTTGCTCGCCTCAGGATGGAAAGTGATTTTACTCGCCCCGGCTTCTATAAATTGTTCAATTAAATTATCCACCGGTTCAACCATTAGATGCACGTCAATTGGAGCGGTAATTCCGTAATCGATCAATGCTTTGCAGATATCGGGACCAAAGGTCAGTACAGGTACATAATGATTATCCATGACATCAAAATGTACCCAATCTGCGCCAGCATCAATCACTTTGGCAACATCGTCACCCAGTCTCGCTAAATCTGCAGAGAGTATCGAAGGAGCAATTTTAAATTCTTTTGTCATCAGTTTATTTCCTTAAGTTAATCTCGAGTCACAAATATGTTCAATTTATGGCTTATTTAATTCTTATGTCTCATTCATCGATGCTATTACATCTGTCCATTGCTCAAACAAATTTTCGTTCGATGCAGCGATTACAGATTTTGGCTGCAGCTCATTTTGGAATATAACATCCCCAGATATTGTCTGAGAGCGTCCTTCTGCCTGGTTCAGAATAACTAATCCTGCTGAATAATCCCACAATTTTTGTTTACCGTGCAAATAGATCTGACATCGGTTCGCAGCTATCCAACAAAAATCAAGAGCACTTGCACCAAAACTTCTCTGTGAACGATATGGTTGCAGCTCCACAAGTTTAATTTTAAGACTAGCATCAAGACGTTTAAAATCAATTAACCCCATGGCTGAATCAAGGCTAGCAATTTGATTCGAACTGGCTGCAATGATCGGTTTTCCATTCAGAGTTGTAACCGTTGTCGAACTCGCTGCAAAACATTCATCTCGATTAGGATCGTAAACCACACCCAATTCAAGGATCCCATCAATAATCAATGCAATACTCATACACCAGTAGGGTATTCCCTGAGTAAAATTAGATGTTCCGTCCAAGGGGTCAATACACCAATAACTAGAATCTTGTTTCTTTAAAATGTCCTCTTGCTCCAATTCAGTCAACTCTTCACTTAGAACTGGATAATTAGCAATCATTGGTAATTCTTTGAGGAGTGTTTCGTGGGCCAGTGTATCTGCGATGGTCAACCAACTACCATCATCTTTAGTCTGTGATTTTACACGAGCGAAATTAGGCAATAAAATTTCTTGCGAAGTTCTAATCGCTAACGCTGAAACCTGTCCTAATATATCCATCGATTATCTATCAGTTATCCAAATATTTTACTCAACCACCGATAACTACGGTAATTTTATACCGTCAAGTATGCGAAACTTCTTATATAAATAATAATCAATGTTATTTAGCTTAAATATAAGCTATTATTTATAGATGGGATACCATATTACATTTCGACAACTAGAAATTTTTGCCGCAGTAGCCAAGCATCTTAGTTACACTGTGGCCGCAGAAGAACTCCATTTGAGCCAACCCGCAGTGTCTATGCAGGTTAAACAGTTGGAAAACTTAATTGATGCAAAAGTCACTGAAAAAATAGGTAAAAAACTATTTCTCACAGAAATGGGTAAGGTGATGATGCAATATGCAGATACCATACTGTCCTCAAGGGAGGCGATGGAAGAAACAATTTCCTCAATGAAAGGTTCTGAAAAAGGACACCTAAATTTGGCAGTGCCTGAGACGGCCAACCAGTTTGTAACTTTATTACTGGCGCAGTTTCGAATACTTCATCCAGGCATTACCTTTAATCTACAAATTCAAAACCGTCAAGGATTGCTCAATTGCCTGAAAGAAAATGATGCCGATTTGGTGATCATGGGGCAAACCCCGCGAGAAATGGATCTGATCAGTGAGCCCTTCATGAATAACCCTTTAGTTATTATTGCTCCGCCCGACAGAGAAAATAATTCAAAAACAATAAAACTAGAGCAACTCGTTGATGAAGAATTTGTGGTCCGTGAACTTGGTTCTGGAACACGTATTGCAATGCAGCGATTTTTCGCATCAATGGACACCCAACTTAAAACATCCATGGAGATGCCCAATAATGAGGCCATCAAACAGGCTGTGGCTGCGGGTCTTGGACTAGGAATCGTTTCACTACATACCTTACAACAAGAGTTAGCACTCAAACAGGTTGAAGTATTAAACATTAAAGAAATGCCGATTATGCGGGTATGGTTTATTGTTCACCAACAGCAAAAAATAATTAGCCCAGCGATGAATATTTTTAAACAATTTGTCATTGATAAAGCACAAGAAATTTGGATCAAGAAATACCCATTGCTATTGTCACATCTGTGAGCGCAGTGAAAGACAGCTTAGGCCACCATCTATTTTTTCAAATTCAGAAACATCCACGGTTCTAGTTTTATATCCTGCAGATTGAATCAACTCAAGAGTTTTCGGAAATCCTGCTGGCACTAGGACGGTATCATTAATCCAAACACTATTGGTTGCATAGGCCTCATCTGGTGCAACAACAAGATGGTTAAAATCTTTAAATTCTGACCTACTAATAAATTCTCCACAAACCAGTAAGTTATTATTTTCGATATAGGAAAGACCTGTTTTTAAGTGTAAAACCTCTGACATGGTAACCACTGATGCAGTCATTGAATATTGTTCCAAAAGCCTTGTCATTTGATCGGCCCCAGCCCTGTTGGTGCGCTCTGACAAGCCAATATAAAAATGTTGGCCGACCATCATAATGTCACCTGCCTCAACAGTCGCATTGGATGGTTCTTCAGCTGTGATTCGTTCAATATTCTGATAATACTTTTCTAGTATGGGTAGCATCGAATGCACTTCACCCGTACGGCTCAACGCACCAGGCCGCGTTAATATTGCACAGGCTGGAGTCATCAAGGCAACATCTTCAACAAATACTGAATCTGGGTATTGCTCTTCTGCCTCTAGAATCAATACATCAAGTCCACATTCTTTAAGCGCATTAACATAATCTTTATGCTGCTCAAGGGCATTTAAATAGTCAGGTCGACCCAAATCAGCCGTGGTGATCCCATCGATCATTGATTTGGCGGGGGTTCTTACAATGGCACGATTAAACATAGTTAATTCCAAATTAAAAGATAATAGCGGTTCTCATACTCAAATTTTACACAAAAAAAGACGCTTAAAAAAGCGTCCATTACCAACCAGGGTGAATTAAATTTGTGCGAGACTTTCAATCAACTCAACATTTGACTCATCTTTTAGATTTCTCTGGCCCGTTGTGATGATCATCTC
>JAUUZN010000221.1 GCA_030589945.1 Gammaproteobacteria bacterium
CGAGCCAAACTTGAGGGGCGTTCACTTTTAAGTAATGAGCGAATTAGTTCTGATGCTTGAATCGTTCCCAGTTTGAGTGAGCCGGCAATACGCAGCATATCATCCCAGTGTTGAGTGATTCGGTCTGTTTTTACGCAATTACTCGCAATCTCATCAAGAGCACCATAATTGGCATCCATATCGATACGCCAAAAAGATGACTCTCCAGCATCGGCCAATCGAGGTGAAAATTGGTAACCCAATAACCAAAATAAACCAAAGATCATATCACTGGAACCCGCAGTGTCGGTCATGATTTCAATAGGATTCAAGCGGGTTTGCTGTTCAAGTAACCCCTCTAAAACAAAGATTGAATCTCTCAAGGTTCCTGGAACGACAATCCCATGAAAGCCTGAAAATTGATCCGATATAAAATTGTACCAAGTGATACCTCTGTCCGAACCAAAATATTTTTTATTAGGCCCAGAATTAAGGGTTTTAACAGAGGTAACAAAGCGCATACCGTCGGCAGATGCGACTTCACCACCGCCCCATGCCTTAGATAGAGGAATTATCATGTGGTAATCAACCAACTGACTATTCGCTGCTGTTAAGGTTTCTGCGCGCATATAGTTTTGTTTAACCCAATTCAACCTATGTCGCGTGAGTGCTGGATTGTTGTGCTTAATAAACGGATCAATGCCAATATTGCAGGCTTCAGAGAGCAATACCGCACAAATACTGATGGCTAAGTCATCAGCTCGCGAATTAGATTCACTGATATGCGTAAATTCATCAGCAAAACCGGTGTGTGCGTGAATTTCCAGAAGTAGTTCGGTAAGATCTATAGGGGGAAGAAAATCAGCCACCTGCTGACGTAATTTAATCAAGCTGGGTGGCTCATCTAATTTATCCAGATTCGTAATGGTGAGTGTCGGTTTTTCATCGACGAATTCAATCCGTACATCCCCATTTTTAGAGAAGTTAGCTTCGGCTTGTTGATAGGCACTGTCTAGGCTGTCTGTCAGTGATTTTATGGCTTCATCAACACCCAGTGGATGACCAAGTGTACGACAAATTTGCAGCTTGTTGGTCGCCCAATCTTTGCCTGATAATAATTTCTCTCTCGGATCACCCCAACGATCACTGCTTTCAACATAAATATCTCGCCGCCGCAGTTTATCTTGTAATCTATCCAGAACACACAGGGTATAGGCACGTTTGTTAACTTGCTTATCTTGATCAAAGACCAAACGCTCCCAAGATTTAGGGACTATATCCAATGGTACATTTTCTAGATTTTTCTTGCGACTTCCTTCTAACGTGCGTAAATAATTGAGAGCCTCAAGCATCTCTTCCCCTGCGGATGCTGCCTTGAAATCAATTTTATCCAGTAGACGTGGCAAAAACCGACGTACTCGCCCATATTGTTCCACCATTTCGTCTTGAAAGTTATGATTTCCTGAGCTAACAATCTCATTAATTCTGACAACCGACTGAGCTATATTTTCTTTACTAACTAGGATAAAAATGGCTTCACGTAAGTCATTGTGGCTAGTTTCATCATCTAAAATTAAGAGTACAGACTTTTGCTAAAGTTAAGGCGGATTTATCTAAATCCTTTATCGATCTTAATCTTTTTTGGCGATTTAACTTCTTAGCATCTGCTGTAATCTGTGTGAGTAGCATATCCAATACATCGAGTGCATCATCAAGTGCTACTATTTCAAAAACGTAAATAAAAGACACCAATGTTGCAATGCAACGATCTTCTGGCATTCGCGAAATAGAATACATTGATGCAATACCCGCACTACGTGCAAGATTCTTTAATCGAGTGATAGGGATATGCTTGAAATTCAAGGACTGAATACCAAATGCTTTTAATTCAATATAGCGGGAAATTGCGTTATTAAAAGAAGGTCCACTAATAGTAACGGGGCCTCGACGTAAAAGGTCAAACTTTGAAGCGCTCAGTCCTTCTGATATGGTTAGAAGTTCTTTTAGTTTAGTTTTTTGTATCTCATCTGGTAGAGCGGCTAATCTTATAAATAAACGACTATTAGCTCGCTCTCGAATCTCTGAAATCAAGCGTGATAGTGTTGAAACTCCAGGTAGAAGAACTTTATGTTGAATCAACCACGCGGTAGAAAAATCAAACATCACACTGGGTCGTTCATTGCTTATCCAGGAACGAGTATAAAGCAGTCGACTTAACTTAAATCGCCATAATCCGGTACTGAATTCATGATAGCCATATTTTTGTTGGATTTCGGTTCTATGTGTATGCCGTGTAGGCTTGCGCTCCATATACTTCGGTAAACAGTCGACATTAATATTGTCAATTTGCTTGGCTACAAAAACAATAGCAGCATGAGGTACATTGGTAGGGGCAGCTAGGAAAGTCCCTAGAAATCTAACGGTTGTAAGTTGTAATGCAAACCCTAAACGGTTGTGGTCTCCCCGTCTATTATTGATTATTAAAAGATCTGCATCATCTAAATGAAAATATCGAGCCAATTGATTTTCATTGGGTGCACCTGAAAACTGTCCGTATTGACTACGCTGTTCTTGAGTAAGGAATTCTATTGGCATTGATAGGAAAATATTAAGTTAAAAAAACGACCGTTTTCATTACTCTAAAAAATTTACATTATTTATTGTTTTTTAGGCAGTTTATTGGATAATAAACTCAGAGGCTGTGAATTAATTCCACACTGTCATTTTATAGCTTATATTATTCAATTAGTTATAGGTTTTTAATGTAACTTCTCATTATCCACCGGCAGC
>JAUUZN010000218.1 GCA_030589945.1 Gammaproteobacteria bacterium
AAAAGGGCGGTCACCACCTACACATGGAACACCCAAAACAAACAATAAAAGCAATATTAAAATTTATGAATAAAAATAGGGGTCAGAGTGGATTAATTTAAATAGGGGGCTAAAAATAGGGGTCAGAGTGGATTAATTTAAAAAGGGGGCTGAGTGGATTAATTCACTCTGACCCCTATTTTAAATTCACTCTGACCCCTATTTTATAGGTAAATATAAAAAATTATGCCTGCTCACCATCAGGAAGGTCGACTTCCTCAAAAGCAAGTCCAGCATCAGGGTCGTTGAATATATCCATATCAAAATCACCTTCACCTTTAGCGACGATACAGCTAACAGCAGCATCACCAGTGACGTTTACAGAAGTACGAACCATGTCAAGAATTCGGTCAACACCAATAATTAGCGCAATTCCCTGTACAGGAAGTCCAACCTGTTGCAGAACCATGGTGAGAGTAATTAGTCCAACACCAGGAACAGCAGCTGTACCAATAGAAGCAAGAACAGCCGTTAAGATGATGGTTAGGTACTGGACCATAGAAAGGTCAATCATATAAACCTGAGCGATAAATACCGTAGCAACACCCTGCATCATGGCAGTTCCATCCATATTGATCGTTGCACCGAGAGGAACCGTAAATGAGGCAATAGAGTTTTTCACACCGAGACGCTTGGTCACAGTTTCCATACTTACAGGAATCGTTGCACCACTACTGGCCGTACTGAAAGCGAATAACTGTACGGCTCGCATTTTTTTCAAGAATTTAATAGGGTCGAGTTTTGCAAGGAACTTCAATAGAAGCGTATAGGTTACTGCGCCATGGAATATTAATACGGCCACGAGTAAGAAGAAATACTTAGCCAGTGGTAAAATGGACTCTAGACCGGTAGTTGCCATAAGTCGCGCTATTAGAGCGAATACACCATAGGGAGCAATTGCCATGATGATGGTTACCATTTTCATGATGACTTCATTCATATTCTGAAAGAATTCTGAAACTTTCTGACCTTTCTCGCCGGCCTGAGTAATCGCTAATCCAAACAATACGGCAAAGACAATGATTTGCAGCATCTTGCCTTCAGCCATTGCATTAATAGGGTTTTTAGGAACAAGATTGATGAGTGTATCAATTAAAGGAGGTGCTTCTTTTGCAGCAAATTCTACAGGGGGAAAGTTTGCTCCAACACCGGGACCAATCAGATGGGCAGCAAAGATGGCAATAGCAACAGCAATTGCGGTTGTCAGTAAATAGAGCCCAACTGTTTTAAGACCCATGCGACCTAATTTACTACTATCTTGCAATGAACTCACACCACAAATGAGGGATACTAAAACTAATGGAACCACTAGCATCTGAAGGCTAGCGATGAATATTTTACCCATGGCATAAAGGGCGCCATCGACTATGTAGGTGTTAATCCAACCGACATCAGTAAAAAACTGGTTGATCACAATGCCTATTAAAGCACCTACAGCCATTCCAATAAGAATTCGTGCGCTTAGGCTCATCCCATTATTTTCTGACATCATTACTTCCTATTATTTGTTGTTATTTTTAAAGAGCTATTATTTTATAAAATGTGGTAATTTATTATAATTGTTATGTTGTGCGATTGGTTTGAACCAATTTTATCATGAGATGTACAATGCCCCAGAGACTAGAAGAGGTCAAGTACTAGTCTGAATATACTGTCCGTTTATATCAATTGAAAGGGATAGACTGAACCCAGTTTGAGTATATTTGTAAGTTCATCCAGTGCAGTTCGACTTTCAATGAGTAGTAGCGGGTCAGCGAGATCTTCTGCTGACATAGAATCGCGATAATGATTATTAACCCAATTTGTTAACGTTTCATATAATGTGTTAGTCATAAAAACGGCTTCATTAGCAGCACTTCGTTCGGCTTCAGTAAGAACGATTCGTTGTCGTAAGCAGGCAGGACCTCCACCATTTCTCATACTCTGTTGAACTTCGTAAATCTTAACTTCTTTAATCGAATTATCAGCTTCAATAAGTGATTGCAAATAATCCTTAACCTGCGGATTGTTATGACATTCCCCAGGAGAAATTAACATCATACCTCCCTCGGTTCGATTAACAAGCTGGCTGTTAAACAAATAGGAATGAACACAATTATCAAGGGAAACCTGTTCATTACTGACCTCGATAATCTCTAGATGATCGCCGCTGTACTGAGCTTGAAGTTGTTTGTAGAGGTTCTTCTGATCTAGGAAAGCCTGTTGATGACAAAACAATACATTGCCATTACCCACAGCGATCACATCATTGTGGAAGACTCCTTGATCGATCACATCAGGATTTTGTTGGGCGATAACAGTCGCTTTGGAGTCAAGCCTGTGTAATCGTTCAATGGCTTCACAGGCTTCAAAGGTTTGTCTGGCAGGATAAATACGGGGCTGAGGCATTGAGTTTCTAAAAGCATATTTACCGAAGACAAAGAATTCTAAACCTTTTTCGCCATATGAATCACAAAATCGCGTGTGGTTTGCAGCACCCTCGTCACCGAAGTGTTCACCAAGAGGCAGAGCGTCATGATGACTGAATTTATCATCATCGTTGAACATGGACCGTAAAATCCTACCTGTTGTTTGATATTCAATGGAACGATGAAATTTATTAGCAAGGTTTGCAGGTGTAAAATGAACCTTTGAGTCTGCGGTGTCAGCACTGGGTGAAACGGTACATGCATTTGCGGTCCACATGCTTGATGCCGAAGATACCGCGACCAGTAGTTGTGGTGCAGACTTGGCTACTTTTGAGAGGACAGTCGCATCATCACCGCTAAATCCAAGCTGACGTAAGGTTGCCACATCAGGGCGCTCCATTGGAGCCAAAACGCCTTGAGGCAAGCCCATATCCATTAGCGCTTTCATTTTGGTGAGACCTTCAATAGCAGCCTGTTTTGGGTTCGCAGTGCCGAGAGCATTTTTCAGTGAAGCAACATTGCCCACCGAAAGACCTGCGTAATTGTGCGTAGGACCGACTAATCCATCAAAATTATATTCTTTTGCCTGTGACATTTATCTTCCAGTGGCGTTATCGGCCCGTGGGTAGGGCGCGGAGGATGTCACCGTTTTCTACCTTTAAACCATTGGCTGTTGTTTCAGAGAGGTCTAATACGTTGTCAACAATATGCGCTTGCCCGTAAGCAGCACGGAAATCTACAAGTTTTTGGTTGGCCATCATATACTGCTGACTACTCTTCTCTATTTGCGACTCACTCACTACATTGACCGTATAATTGTAACTTTTTCGAATAGTCCTGATTTTTTTAGTCTGTACTTCGATGGTAGGGCCTGCATCAAAAATATCCACATAGCCGCGATATTCAAAACCTTCTTTTTCTAACATC
>JAUUZN010000163.1 GCA_030589945.1 Gammaproteobacteria bacterium
AAAATGGATGGAATTTGTAAACTGCAGCTGTCAATAAGGTTTCTTGGCGTCGTGCTGGCCAAAACATAGGGTTGAGTGTGACTCCCCCGTAGATCCAACATGAAGTATCACGAGTGAACGTGCTATTAGGCAATGGCGCGATGGCAAAGCCATCATCATCACTATAGACACTAAAGATACTCTTTTCACCGAATGGTAATTCACTAGGAACTATACCGCCTATGAGATATTCTGCGAGTTGCTGGGCAGGCATTTCATCTAGCCAAGGTCGAAGTTCTTGGCTTAGCAATACGCCCGTTATGTCCGGACAAATTTTTCTATCCAGGATGTAAGCACGCCCTTCTGGTATTTCAAGAACTACTTGAAGCATATCGTGTAGTTCCAGTACATTAACTCCACGATCCTGCATTTTCGAGACGAAATCAAAATGATCTCGCTTCGCTTGTTGCACCCATATAACATCATCATAAAGTAACTCCGAACAATTTGAGGGTGTCAAACGCTCATGTGCCAGTCCCGGACGACATACCATAACTGTTTTTAATGTACCAACTTCTGAATTCGCACCAATCAATTTTTCCATTTCTCAATGATTCCTATAAGTTAAATAACACACCTAAACTTAACATCCCCATTATCAATATGGTCAACATCAACAACAAAGGCCAAGTAAAACGCAACCAAATATCATATCGTACACGGCCAATTGCTAAACCACCCATTACAACGGCGAAAGTGGGATTAATCATATTTACTAAACCATTGGCAGATTGAAAAGCAGTCACTACAAGGTCACGACTAACACCTACAAAGTCTGCTAATGGAGCCATAATTGGCATACTTAGTACCGCTAAACCTGATGAAGAGGGTACAAAGAAAGACATCACCACTTCTAACCAATACATTACATTTATGAATCCTACTGCTGATAATCCGCTCACAGCACCCTCAGCAAAATGCAAAATCGTATCGCTAAGATGACCGGCATCCATTATCACCACTATTCCTCGAGCAACACCGATGATTAGAGCAACACCTAATAGATCCCGAGCACCTTCAAGAAAACTTTCAATAAATTTTTCTTCGCCCAAACGATCAATCAAACCGACTACGATAGCTGCCACAATAAATAATGCAGACATTCTCGCCATCCACCACCCCGCAACAGAAACGCCCCATATCATAATGACAAAACTCAATCCGAAGACTAGTAAAATTAATTTTTGACGCCCCGAAAGTACCTCTTCATTGTCATCACCTGATGCTATGAAATGCTTTTCATTATCTTCTTTCATGTACGCAACAAGCGAACATGATGGGTCATTTTTAACTTTTTCAGCATACCTCATGACATAGACAACACAAATCATCCAACCTATACCAAGAATTGCAACCCGGAGTAAAATACCATCAGTAAAAGGTACGCCAGCGGCATTTGAAGCAATTACCGTAGCAAAAGGGTTAATTGTTGAACCTAACGTTCCCATGGCACAACCCAGCATAATAATAGCTACAGCCGTTAACGAGTCATAACCTGCTCGAATAATGACCGGTAGCAAAATCGCATAAAATGCCAAGGACTCTTCAGCCATACCATAGACGGTCCCCCCTGTAGCAAAGAGTAACATCAGGATAGGGATCATCCATTTTTCACGCCCTTGCAGGGTCACCATAATGCCTTTTATACCAACATCAATAGCCCTGGTTTTATTTACAACACCCAAAAAGCCACCAATTATTAATACAAATAAAGCAACGTCAATAGCTGCTGCTGCATAACTATCAATATCGTAAAAGCCATTAATTGGAGCTAACAATATGTCTTCAACACCCTGAGGATTTGATTCAATGCTTTTGAAGCTACCAGGCACTGGCACATCTCTATCAATTAACTCATTGTGCACTCTATCGTATTGACCAACAGGCATAACCCACGTCAAAGCAGCCATTATCGCTATAAGGGCAAATAAAATAGTAAATGCGGATGGAAATTTAAATTTAGTCATAACATCAAGTCCTTTGCTTTTTGTAGAGCTTAGCTGAAACCAACCGCTTTAAACTCGCGTATCAACAACCTTGTGATTTCTAAATTGAACCTAACATGATTAACTTATAAAAGTCCACCCCCCCCCATGAGGTGTGTGAAAACCAATCACCGGACTTAATATCAAGGGGCTCAGCCAAACAAATTGTTCGTCGTTTAAGAGTTTTTTTCGTTCTTTTCCAACCATAGAGCCGTACAATCTCGGATGGGCAATAAATGTCACCCGACACTGCTCGGAACAAAAATGGATATACATTTTGTGGCATTCCAATGATGGCACTCCAGCTTTCTCTGCCACACCACACACCGGACAAGTACTGCTAAGCTCTGTCATCACTATTTCTCAAGTTCATGGTGGCGGTGTTAACACCCTTGTTAGGTTAGGTAACACCTATTTCGATTCATCATTTTTCACTTGCTGCCATGGCCAATGCCCCTCCAGCTCGAGGTGAAGTGTGAAACTTAGAAAAGTTCGTATGAGAATTACAAGCCCTAATATCGCGACGTTTTCTAAAGTGTCCGCGACAACTACTGTCCGAATGATATCACCTGCAATGAGGAACTCTAAACCAAGGATTATTGAACGGCCTAGTTGACGCCTGTATATATGATATGCGACCCGTTCCTCCTCTTTGCGGAAATACGATAGGAAGCGAAATGAAGACACTATGGAACCAGAAATGATTACAAAGACGCCTATGGTTTCAATCCCGTAGCCCACCACTGTGATTAGCTCTTTAAAGTCCATGATTTCTGATTCCTTATATCACCATGTTTTTTTGCCTAACAGCATGTTTAACAGACCTGATGGTTCGTTAATCATTTTTTAGTGAGATATGTATACCCCCCCTTTTCTTATAAAACTATAATTACAAGCTTTTATCTTTTAATCAATCCTTTAATCATTAATCAGAGGTGTTTTTATGGGGTGACAAACAGACCAATGTAAAGAAAACAAACGCAGCTAGAATGTCACTCACTTGCTTTAGGCTGGTGACGATATCAGAACCATCCAGGAGTTAATGGGGCATAAGGACATTAAAACAACAATGATTTACACACATATTTTGAGGAAAGGAGTACAAAAAGTTAGAAGTCCTTTTGATAGTTTTTAATCGGCTGCAACTGTCTACATAGCGTCTACATGAGTTAGAAACAAAAAAGCCCCAACACGAAAACTCATGCTGAGGCTTTGATATATATGGTGGGCCTACAAGGACTTGAACCTTGGACAAAGGTATATCAAGTCTCTCCCCAATTAGAACTGTATCAAGCTTAAACCAATCGAATTAGACCCCATTGATTCTTTTGTTGGTACCAAGGCCTTTCAATCATCCTCTTCACGTAAACGTTGTTGTCGTTCTTGTTCTTCAGCTAAGATTGATTTAATTTCAAGCATGACCCCATCGACATCAGCTTCTTGCGTATTTTCTTCAAAATAGCCAGTTAGCTCAGTATTTGGCTGTAATTTACCATTCTCAAAGAGTGCCCATATTTCTTTGTCATATCGACTATTGAGTAATTCTGGAGCGTATTGAGCATAGTAACGCGTCATATTCCACACATCTCGTTCTAGCATTGATTGAGCATTGTTATTCGCCGCGGCATTCACAGCTTGAGGTAGGTCAATAATCACCGGACCATTTTTATCGACTAGGACATTAAACTCTGACAAATCACCATGTACGATCCCCGCACAGAGCATTCTCATCACGGAGTGCATAATGATTGCATGGTCTTCTAGTGCTTGCTCGGCAGACATCGATATATCGTTGAGGCGTGGCGCTACTTGATCGTTCTCATCGGTTATTAATTCCATCAATAACACACCATTAAGGCAATCATAGGGTTGAGGGACTCGGATACCTGCACCAGCGAGAAGGTAGAGCGCGTCGACTTCGGCATTTTGCCATGTTTCTTCTTGTTGCTTACGGCCAAATTTGGAGCCTTTTTCCATGGCTCGACCTCGACGGCTATTACGAACCTTTCGCCCTTCTTGGTACTTCACTGCTTGCTTGAAGCCACGCTTAACCGCATCTTTATAGACTTTGGCACAGCGTAGTTCGGAGCCGCACCTTACAACATAGACATCGGCTTCTTTGCCGCTCATTAATCGTCTGATAACTTCATCGACTAAGCCATCATCAACAAGAGGTTGGATTTGTTTTGGTATTTTCATAGCTCTCCTAAGTCTTACCTCTCAATCTTACCCAACAAAAAAGCCCCAACCCTCGCTAGAGAGGTGAGGCTTTGATTTATATGGTGGGCCTACAAGGACTTGAACCTTGGACAAAGGGATTATGAGTCCCCTGCTCTAACCAACTGAGCTATAGGCCCGAAACTTTTAGCTGTCTGTATCGAGGAAGCTTCGTAACCTATCAGAACGGGTTGGATGGCGAAGCTTGCGTAATGCTTTAGCTTCAATCTGACGGATACGTTCCCGTGTCACATCAAACTGCTTACCAACTTCTTCAAGGGTGTGGTCGGTGTTCATATCGATACCAAAACGCATACGCAAGACTCTTGCTTCACGCTCTGTTAAGCCACCCAACATCCCTTTTGTTGCTTCTCTCAAGCCTTCTATCATTGCAGCATCTTGTGGAGATAAGACATTGACGTCTTCAACAAAATCACCAAGATGTGAATCTTCATCATCACCAATTGGTGTTTCCATTGAGATTGGCTCTTTTGAAATTTTCAGTACTTTACGAACTTTATCTTCTGGCATTTCTACTCGCTCTGCCAATTCTTCTGGTGTCGGTTCACGACCCATTTCTTGTAGCATTTGACGAGCAATACGGTTCAATTTGTTGATTGTTTCAATCATATGAACAGGGATACGGATAGTACGTGCCTGATCTGCAATTGAACGAGTAATTGCTTGACGAATCCACCATGTTGCATAGGTAGAGAATTTATAGCCACGTTGATATTCAAACTTATCAACTGCTTTCATCAAACCAATATTGCCTTCTTGAATCAAGTCCAGGAATTGCAAGCCGCGATTTGTGTATTTTTTGGCAATGGAAATAACCAGACGCAAGTTCGCTTCGACCATTTCTTTTTTAGCACGACGTGCTTTTGCTTCTGAAATCGACATTTGTCGACTAATTTCTTTAATCTCCGTAATGCTCATAGCACGATCTTCTGACAACTCGGCCATTTTTGTTTGTGCACTGAGAATCGAATCTAAATTTTTCTTAATCGTTGATGAGTAGTGTTTTTTTGCTCGGATATGTTTATCTGTCCATGAAGTATTGGCTTCATTTCCAGTAAACGAATCAATAAAGTCACGACGGTTCATTCGTGCCTGTTCAACTACAATTTTGGCAATAATTCGTTCTTGTTTACGGATTGTGCCAACAGTATCACCCATTAAGCTATTCAAGTAGATCAATGTTTTTGGTGTGAGCTTGAACTCCATAAATAGGCTACTAACGAGTTCTTGAGCTGTAGCTGAATCATCTTCCGTTGCTTTCTGCAACTTATTATTAGCATCACGTAAAGCCTGAAAACGTTCACGAGCTTCTTCAGGATCTATACCTGCTGGCTCTTCATCTTCATCGTCATCATCATCTGTTTTTTGGCCAGCCTGAACACCTTGAGCGACTTCTTCTGGCTCATCTTCTTCAGGGAGAATAAAACCTTTTATTAAGTCAGTGAGGCGCAGATCACCAGCTTCTACAGCATCACATTGCCCAAGAAAGGCCGCAATAGATGGGGGATAAGTCGTCAACATGAGTAAACTTTCACGCAGACCAGCTTCGATGCGTTTTGCAATGACAATCTCACCTTCACGGGTAAGTAATTCAACTGACCCCATTTCACGCATATACATACGAACAGGATCTGTTGTGCGGCCAAACTCACCATCAGAACTGGCCAAAACAGCGGCTGCTTCTTCAGTTGATACTTCGTCATTACTTGAAGCAGCTTCTGCTAGACGCTCCATTTCATCAGTATCCATACCATCTTCATGGACCATGATACCGAGGTCACTAAACATCCCAATGATGTCTTCGATTTGATCTGCATCTACCATATCTTCAGGCAAATGGTCATTTATCTCGCCATAAGTTAAGTAACCACGATCCTTTCCAAGAGTGATAAGTGCTTTAATAAGTGACTGTTGATCTTTCATTCGGCCTCTTTATTCATCGGTGTGAATCAATGCGTACATAACCATTCATTATATACGATAACTATATAATTATGCACGTTTTTGTTTG
>JAUUZN010000194.1 GCA_030589945.1 Gammaproteobacteria bacterium
AAGGCCCGGATATTCCTAATGCCCCGACTCGCACCATTGATTTGTCTGGGACATTATTAACCATCCCAAAACCTCACCAAACTTTAATGATCCCATCAATGCTTTTTCAAGATGATTACGATATACATAAGGAGGGCACTTTAGAGCTTTGGAACAATCAACGCGGCATGAGCGTGCAAGTCTACGAAAATGGTTGGGAATTTAAAGGCAAATGGTTTGATTCTTTTGGTTATGTACAGCTAAGCGCCTATTTAACCCAATACACCACCTTCCCAACCTCTCATTCCTACTTCAACCGCGATGAGAGAGAAAAACATATCTTAGAAGAGATAGATGCGGAATGGGGTGAAGAAAATAGAGAATACATTTCAGAAAATAATGGCATTAAACCAAGCAAGGGACTTTGGCGCTTTCCAGAAAACAATAAACAATTACATGATTCACAGTCACATAGCGGGAGTTATTATCATATTTCACAGCAAGGTTATGATGGAGTAAGGACCTATTACTGGCTACCAATTGGTGATCAGTTTATATTGCGATTCTCATTTAAGACCAACCCTCTCCAATGCGACTTTTTCAGTCCCGAGCACAATTTGCCAGAAGCTGCCGAGAAATGTGTGAAAGATTTTATGGAGCGCGTAACAATAAAACTCTCACCGGAGGCGGAAGCTCAAAAAAAAGCGGCGCAGCAAAAGCAACTGTTGACCGATAAAAGCGACTCACCCCGTTAACTATGAAATATCCTATCAGAGCTTACTTTCAGGGGTTGGTTCCTTTTAATCACAAACAAGTTAATGCCGCACCCTGGTGTGAAATTGACTTATTTAAAAGTGTTTTACGCTTTCGTTGCCCTAAGCAAACCTACTTCCCGTCCGATGATATTGCCCAGATTTGGCAAGACTACCGTCCTTTCGTTGACACCCTCACTCAAGCTGATTTTAAAGGTTTTAGAACTGGCGGCCCGGGGATTGCTGTTTTGCTCGATACCGGTTGGGAGTTTAAACCGAGCGTGTGGTCAAACGAAGGTTGTATTGTTTTAAAAATGAGCGTGAATGTTTTTACCCTTTCGACAGCTGATCGCAAAGCGGGACGAGAGTTTAATGATGCTGATGAATTAATCAAATGGGTCAACGCTTATTCCCAGGGGCGTGCTGATTTTTTTGCACAATGGAACTTTATTCAGCATGACGATGGCATGCTCTCTTTTGGATTAAATGAGCCGTTAGATAATAACAATAAGAGCCTCAAAAACGCTTTATCTGAGCAAGCCAACGCCGCTCAAAATGCGCCAACCACTCATCAAATGGGCAACGCTCAAATTAAATACATTAATGATCGCCAATGGGTCATTATAAAAGTGGCCACTGAAATATATTTTTATACCATCATCGCTAAAGAGGATGTTTTATGTTTTAGGTTTAAACTTGATAAGGGTGAGATAACACCACAACAGGGATCGCCCTCCCACGACAAACTTAACAAGATTGAACGTTATATTGAGTCTATTTTAGCGAGTGTAGACCTCACGCCTTCTAATAGATTGAGCGGGTATTTAAAAGATAAGGGAATAATGTAATCAAGGCTTTCGACCACTCAAATGGCGTGACGCGGTTAACTCCCTCTTCCTTCGGGAGAAGGGGGCTTTAGTTGTTAATATTTCATAATGCTCTTACCCGGTAACAAAATTGATGGGGGGATACGTCTTTCTTTGTTTTATTCGGATTTGTCTTGTCATAACTTATTTACCACGTCATCGACTGGTGGGTTTTGATACCAAGACAAAAGGATTTTTAGGAACAGTCGAGCTTAAAAGTGGCGGCAGTGTTCGGCATGTGTATTTTGATCTTGCGAGTCATTCGTTTTGGTTTGGTGTGGATACCGGTTTTATTGGCCGAGCGTTATCTTGATAAATATCATCTCGATAAAGTTGGCATATTTCATTGAGCCTAGCTCCAGTAAACAGGGCAATCAATGGAACAAAATAATGGCTAGCTTGCTTATGCGTACCCTCTAAGTATTGTTTAGAATTGAATAGTTGTTTAAGGTCTTGATCACTGAATAATTCTCTTTGCTCTGAGACTATAGTTCTATTCTTAATGACTCTTTGTATTGGGTGTTTAAGATCTGCCCTCATTAATCCATTTCTGTGACACCAATCCAAGAATGATGAGACTTTATTGAAATGATTGGTAAGGGTTTCATTGCCAAGTAAGCGGGTTTGAGGGAACTCTAGTTTAAGCAATTGTTGAACATTTAGCCCTTTATACTCTTTTATCTTAGTGCGGTTTGAAGGTATACGAAATAGACTATTTTTATAATTAACTATCTGTTCAATAGTGAGGGATTGGCAATTACGGTTACTAATTATTTCAATGAATAGTTCTATTTTGAGTCTTACATCTCTTTCATTACTGTGTGAAGACTTAGGATTCCAGATCTTTCTCTTTTCAACTATAAACCGCTCAAGTGCAGAAGAAAGCTTTAATTCAGAGTATGAGCTATTTACCGCCTCTGTGTAAGATTTCATATCTCTGAGCTTGGTAGTCTCTAGATTAAAATCCAAAGCTGTAATGCTAGTTGATGAGTCCTGATTAGAGAGTTTAGATAGCCTTACCTGAGCATCTGAATAAGCATCTAAGTCATTACCATACCTATGAGCTATCTCGTCCATAAGGACAATCCAGCGTCTTGCTAGGTTAAGTGCTTTTCTTGGTTCTCTTGTACCTAAGGATTTCCGAAACAATTTAATTAAATCACTTCGTTCTTGAATAAACCTAAGCGGAGTCCGATATTGAAATATGAATATTCCAAGATGGTTTTTGGTTAAATAAGTTGGGCATTTTGGAGCCATATGTAACACACCTGTGTATCACATCAATGCCCGCTAGAATGCAAAAAGCCCCAAATAAATGGGGCTTTTTGAGTGCTTGGTGGAGGCGGGGGGGATCGAACCCCCGTCCGCGAATCCGCTGCTCTTGGTACTACATGCTTAGTTAGTCTATATCTTAATCTCTAACAGATCCGGCTAACAGGATGAAAGAAACGAGTTTGTTTAGTTTTAACGGTTGGGGAACAAACATCCTTACCCGCGAGTCTCCGTGAATGACTGTTGATCTACCTACCGGTGACGCTCAGTAGCAACAGTTAGCCTAAGCGGCTAAAGCGTAGTTGTTATCGTTTGCAACTATAGTGTTTCAGCTAGTGTTTACGAGGTTCGCTGACACCTCGGCATGCACCTTGAGTTTTGTAATCCTCGTCGAAGCCATGTCGCCCCCGAAACTTTACTATTTCAGTCTTTTAGACAACAGTATCGGTTGTTTAGTTCGAACTGGTTCTAAAATATTGATTTAGTAAGGAATAAATACTCGAAAGTACCCTTAAATTATGACACACTTGAATCCGCTAAACTATTTATTATTATAACAAATGCGATGATTTTAGTGATTTTGAGCAAGAATATAGTCAAGTTTTCGGTTTAACAGGGGGATCATGGAGCAAGATACAGAATTTCAGTTTAACTATGCCCAATCAACCGATGTCGGCTGTGTTCGTGAACTAAACGAAGACAGCATTTTTTCACAGTCTGGCTTATGGCTGGTGGCCGATGGCATGGGAGGTCATGCCTGTGGCGAAGTGGCTTCTGCTATGGCCGTCAAGCAGGTGACTGAGAGTTTTGTTAAGCATGGCTCATTAGATAACGCCATTCAACACGCCCATCGGGAAATTACTGAAGCAGGCCGCAACAACCTCGCTCAATCAGGTATGGGGACGACGATTGTGGCGATGGTCGGCGATACTTTGCATTATCAAATTGCCTGGGTGGGAGACAGTCGCGCCTATTTATGGGATGCCAGGTTAGCTAAGTTGGTACAGATTTCAGAGGATCATTCCTTAATGGTCCGCTTGATCAATGCTGGTTTAATTACCGCTGAAGATGCCAAAACTCACCCGCAAAGACATATGATTACTCAATGTCTTGGCTCGACCGAAATTGAGCAAGTTAAAATTGACACCATCGAAAGCGATTGGGGTTGTGGGCAACAAATTTTGTTGTGTAGTGACGGACTCACTGATGAGGTGTCGGATCAGTTGATTGCTGAAATAATGGAAACGCAAATGAGCCTAAAAGAAAAAACAGACACATTGATCAAAACAGCCAGGCAAGCGGGTGGTAGAGACAATATTAGCCTGATTATCATCGAGTCACCGACTAAGGGACCTGTCACTTTTATACAAAAAATTCGTAACTTATTTGGTTGGTAGCTATCAGCACCTAAGTTGCAATCAGTTTTGCTAGAATTATAAGAACATTAATATCGAGTGATATTTGGAGCAATCATGAACGACAAGAATGAAACATCGAATAAAACCGGACCTCAGGGAACGCAAGTTTTTGAAGTTAATGAAATAAACAAAATGATTGCCAAGGAGATCATTGATGCGCAATCTGATAGTGCCAATATGCCTGCACTGGTTGGTATTAGCAAGGGTGTCATTGGCCAGCAATATATTTTACGAAAAGATAAAATCGAAATAGGTCGAAGACCAAACAGTGATATTGTTTTAGCCGAATCGAGTGTTTCATCAATGCATGCACAATTGATCCGTGAAGGTGATAGTTGGAAGGTATTAAATTTACTATCTTCGAATGGTACTTTTGTTAATGGTGAAAA
>JAUUZN010000210.1 GCA_030589945.1 Gammaproteobacteria bacterium
CAATGATGGCGGTTGGTATGTTACTAACGGCTTGATGCTGCTGGCACCCAGCGCCTTCTTCCTGATTGGCTTTATCATCTGGGGTTTGCGGACCTGGAAGCCTGAACTCCAAGAATAGGAATAGACGCTATGTCACATTATTTTACAATATTTTTCGAATCAGTTTTTATCGACAACATCGCCTTAACATTCTTTTTAGGCATGTGTACTTTTATCGCTGTATCCAAAAAAGTTGATACCGCGATCATGCTGGGTGCAGCGGTTATTGCTGTCGAGGTCATTACAGTCCCAGTCAACAATCTCCTCTACACATTTTTATTGAAAAAAGGGGCACTAGCATGGGCAGGGTATCCAAACCTTGATCTGAGCTTTCTCGGTTTAATTTGTTATATCGGGGTTATCGCTGCAATTGTACAGATTCTGGAGATGGCACTCGACAAATATTTTCCAGCTCTCTACAATGCCTTGGGAATTTTCCTGCCATTAATTACAGTCAACTGCGCCATCCTTGGTGCGGTATTGTTCATGGTCAATAAAGACTTCAACTTTGCAGAAAGTACAGTTTACGGAGCAGGGGTTGGCTTTGGCTTCGCCTTGGCAATCTGTCTGTTAGCCGGTATCCGTGAAAAGCTGACCTATAGCGATGTCCCTAAAGGGGTACGCGGTGTTGGAATCACCTTCATCATCGTTGGCTTAATGGCAATGTCGTTCATGGCATTTTCCGGGCTGAAATTTTCGTAGTTTTAAAGCAGATACTAAAGATTGGATGAATAGTATGGATTACACACTTGTAATAGCCGGATGTACGATGTTTACCGGTGTCATCCTAGCTCTGGTTGCCATTATTTTGATGGCGCGTAAGAGCTTGGTGCCTAGCGGTGACATTAGTTTTTTCATCAACGACGACCCAAGTAAAACAATTGTAACCAAACCTGGCGGTAAGCTCCTCGGTGCTTTAGCTGAACAGGGTATCTTTATCCCTTCAGCATGTGGCGGCGGCGGTACTTGTGGCCAATGTCATGTTCACGTTTACGAAGGTGGCGGTGACATTTTACCAACTGAAACAGGTTTTATCACTAAAGGTCAGGCACGCGATGGTTTGCGTCTAGGCTGCCAAGTAGGTGTTAAGCAAGACATGAAACTCGGTATCCCAGCTGAAATTTTTGATATCAAAAAATGGGAATGCACCGTTAGATCAAACGATGGCAAAGCAACATTCATCAAAGAACTTATTGTTGACCTTCCTGAAGGTGAAGATTGCGATTTCCGTGCAGGAGGTTACATTCAGATCGAAGCACCTGCTCACACAATCTCTTACTCTGAATTTGACATTGAAGAAGAGTACCGTGAGGACTGGGATAATTTTAATATTTGGGACAATAAATCGGTAGTTAAAGAGCCTATTATGCGTGCCTATTCCATGGCTAGTTTCCCTCTTGAAAAAGGGATGATTATGCTTAACGTGCGGGTATGTCCTCCACCTCCAAATGCTCCTGATGCACCTCCAGGCCAAATGTCTTCCTTCATTTTCAACTTGAAGCCAGGCGACAAGGTTACCATTTCAGGCCCATACGGTGAGTTCTTTGCTCGTGATACAGATAACGAGATGGTCTTCATCGGTGGTGGTGCTGGTATGGCACCAATGCGTTCCCACATCTTGGATCAATTGCTTCGCTTAAACTCTACCCGTAAAATGACCTACTGGTATGGCGCTCGTAGCTTGAAAGAGATGTTCTACGTTGAAGAATTTGATGCCCTTCAAGAAAAGTACCCCAACTTCAGTTGGCATATTGCTCTATCCGATCCTGTACCAGAAGATAATTGGACAGGATATACTGGGTTTATTCATCAAGTATTATTTGATGAGTACATCAAGGATCATGAAGCTCCTGAAGACTGCGAATACTACATGTGCGGTCCTCCAATGATGGCTAATGCAGTAACGCAAATGCTCCTTGACCAAGGGGTTGAACGTGAAAATGTCATGTTCGATGACTTCGGTCTCTAGGCAGTAATGTTGCAAGAAAGCCCCCTTGTGTTACACTTAATGTGTCGATGTAAGGGGGCTTTCTTTATTCTGGAGGAATTGTTATGCCATATGGTCAAGCTAAAGAGATTATAGACTATGCTCGTGATTTCCATTGCCAAGTAAGCGATTTTTACCAGCAACTCTCGGATAAAACACAAAGTTCACGGGTAAAATTACTATTGGACTATTTAATTCGCCATGAAAAACACCTTGCTAAAGCGTTAGAAGACTTCGAACAATCGGTTTCGTCTCAAGCGCTAAACACGTGGTATCAATACGCGCAAGACCAACGCACCTTTGCACCTCTTGATGCCATTAAATACTCACCAACGATGTCTGTTGATGACGTTCTAAAGATTGGCCAAACGATTGACAACTGCTTAATCGAATCATACAAAGGTGTTGCAGAAACAGCTTCAACTCCTGAAGTTCGTGAAATTTTTGAGAATTTGTTGCAGATGGAAGAACAAGAAAAACACCAGAAATCACGGATAGCTCTTGGGATTAACGACGTGTAGTTAATTGTTCACGTTATTAATATGTGATTATGGGGCCACGTCATTTGATGTGGCCCTTTTTGCGGAGTTAAAATGAAAAAAAAGATTGTAATAATTTCACTGCCACTACTGTTAATAATCACCTTAGTGGTATATTTAAACAAAAACAGTCAAACTCCCTCTGGCCCAACACTCTTTGAGGGCACCACAATGGGCACGAGTTACCATATTAAGGTGATCCCCACCCAAGGTACACAAATTGACGCTAAGGTTGTTTCTGAGAAGATTATTGAACGTCTAGACGATATTGACCACTTGATGTCGACCTATAAAAATGATTCTGAAATTAGTCTATTCAATCAACATCAAGAGAACCAATGGTTCCGGGTCAGCAAAGAAACTCTAAATGTTATTCAAGCAGGGCAACAGGTCAGCAAACTAAGTGACGGGGCCTTTGATATGACCATTGGCAACTTGGTTAACCTTTGGGGCTTTGGTCCGACGATCAACCTTGACTCCATTCCTCAGCAAAATAAGATTGATGCATTAATCGGCCAAATCGGTTATCAAAAGTTACAACTTAGTGCTGTGCCACCCCAACTATTAAAAACGAGTCTACAGGTCTATTTAGACCTGTCAGCCATAGCTAAAGGGTACGCTGTCGATGCGATAGCTAAGGTACTTCTCAATCTTAATATTGAACATTTTATGGTAGAAATTGGCGGTGAAATTGTTACCCGTGGTTTTAAATCAGAAAACAATCCTTGGGTTATTGGCATACAAACCCCCGATGCCGTTGAGCAGAGCGTGCAAAAGCGGCTTTATTTAACCGATATAGCCATGGCTACATCAGGTGATTACCGCAATTACTTTGAACAGGATGGTGTTCGCTATTCGCACACCATTGATCCCCTAACGGGCCATCCAATCAACCATCAACTGGCATCGGTCACAGTTGTAAGTTCGACCTGTATGCTCGCTGATGCCTATGCAACAGCCATAATGGTTCTTGGCCCCACTAAGGGGATGGACTTTGCTAATAAAAATAATATTGCAATTTTCATGATTATCAAAGAGGGTGAAGTCTTCACTGAACGTAACAATGAACTCTTTACCCATTATTTAACGAAGTAACGAGGCTAAGAATGAAATTACTACTACCTGCTTTGGTAATATTTTTACTCGCATTTGCCGGATTATCGATTGGAATTCTGTTCGGTCGCAAGGGGATCTCTGGGGGATGTAGCAGCAATGAAGGCAAACTAGCTGACATTGATTGTTCCTGTGGTCGGGATGATGATTCTTCTATCTCATGTACAAACGATATCGCAGTCGAAGTGATTTGCCCAGAACAAGAACCAGAAAAATATCAGCAAATGTTAGATGAACTACAAAAA
>JAUUZN010000115.1 GCA_030589945.1 Gammaproteobacteria bacterium
AAGGAGTAATCAAATAAAAATTAAAATAAATTAATTAATTATGCCATCCTAATTCATGCGCAGTGCATCGCTCAATCACATGAATGGGCGGATCTACGATTATCAGAGTGGACGATTCCTTTCGGTAGACCCATTTATCTCGATGCCTGGGAGTTCTCAGGCTTACAATCCTTACTCGTATGTGATGAATAATCCGTTGAGTTATACTGATCCTACTGGGTATTTTATTCAGGACTTGACTACGAAATCTCAGAGTTCAGGTGGTAATCAGTCTGAAAATAATTATGAAAATAAGCCTGAGGAATGTAACTCTTCTTGTGTTGATAAGAAAGCCAGATTGATAACTCAATCTCTTTGCAATTCAGGTGGAAAATGCTCAGTTATAGTAAAAGACAATGGTGCTTACAAAAAGTACACAACAAATATTAGTATCGATGTAGGTGTGACACCTCAGACGCCCGTGGACAATACTGGACCGTTTGAACTTGGCCTTGATTTTATAACTGGTGAAGGGGCAACTAATCGATATTTTGGCCCCGGCAGTGATATTTCTAAACAATTCTCCGAAGGTGATGGTGCGAAGACCTTTGAAGAGTTTCTGTCATCGAAATACGATGGCAACCCACAACCGGGTGATGGTGTAACAAATTTCGGATACAAATTCACTTGGTTCTTCAGGGCATGGACAACAAATTCCGCAGAGCATTTCATGGGAAGCTGGAAAGGAACAGCCAAGGTAATGGATGATATGATATTGTTCAGGGCTGAAAATACCGCAGGGACTCATTCTTTATTTTTTGGCAGGCAGATTGATGAAGCAAATAAATTCCTAGGTGTCACCAATGCCCCGTACCCTCATAAAATTTTTAGTGTTCCAGATATAAAGGCATTCGACGGTAATCGAATCCCACTTAGCAACATGAACACTACGATAGAATGGACCAGAAGATTAAGGCAAAAACAGGAAGATAACTTATGAAAAAGCTTATTGTGATATTGACCTTCATCATCGCAGTACTGGGAACTGTGTGGATGCTTAACAGTGTGAAGCCACTTGATGATATATTAGGTTGTTACAAATCAGTTTCTGATAAGATTTGCATATTTGCCGATAACACATATCAGCAGCAATCCACCCAAGGAACTATGAAAAACAATGGTAAGTGGAGAAGCTTCAAATACAATGCGCCAGAAGGTGAGTTTACCGCATTGGTTTTCTACGATTACTTAACAACGTCAAATGAACGTTCAAAGGAGATGGAAGCACAACCACAATCAAACCATTTAGGGCGAGGTTACTTCCACATCCCAGAATCTTTGAGTCCAAACTCGTCACGACTGGAATATGTTAAGGAAGAAGACTTATCGGCTAATTAGAAGATTACAAAACACCTAACCCAAACACCGAAAACTCGAAAGTTACCAATACCCACATGTTAATTTGTACATAGATTTGATTCACTTTAGGAATTAATTTGCAGGTGAAAGTGAGCCACTAATCCTTCTAATGATGTAGCAATAGCACAAACAATCGAGGATTTATCTGGGTCAATGTTTAATGCGAACGGTGGATCAAATCTAGATGCAAATTAAACGATGTATTTACACCCGTGGTATCCCATTGCTAGTGCTGAGTGCCACCTGATGGCCATTGTCTTGCACCATGGACCACTCGTAAGATATAAATAGTTTTTTCTTCAGCCCGGTACATTACTATGAATTTTGTATTCACGATCACCAATTCTCGGGTATCTTCTACTCGCCCCACTCGCCCAATTTTTGGATATCTGGGTAGGAGCTCTTCGACCTGATCAAGGATGGCTAGGATCTGCTCAGTCGCGGCAGATCTAGTCCATTTGATCTGCAAGTTTTACCTTCCATTTATTCTTCAATTCTTCATGAGAGAGTGTTCGCCCATGCTTTATATCGTCTAATCCTTTTGCCACTTTCTGGTGAACATAGATTGAATAGGCTACATCATCCCATGTTGCATCGTCGCTTAATTGATCGGCCAATTTAAGAACCTCATCTTTAACACTTGCTGTTTGCATGAATTTAACCTCTTTATACAATCCTAAAAACTATACCACAGATCATTGGGTTGGATCGGCTCCTTGTTCGGGTTTCACTTTTATTAGACGTTCATTCGTAGTACATTTGGTATAGACATAAAATCTACAACTCAGTCATAGCGTGGTCATTAGATATTTTGAGTGGTAATAGTAAATTCGGCTACATTGACAAAGTATGAGCTGATTTAGGCTGAAAAGTACCATCCACCTGAATGTGGATAATATCTAGCCTATACACATGAATGGGCGGATCTACGATTATCAGAGCGGTAGATTCCTTTCAGTAGACCCATTTATCTCGATGCCTGGGAGTTCTCAGGCTTATAATCCTTACTCTTATGTGATGAATAATCCTTTGAGTTATACTGATCCTACTGGGTATTTTATTGAGGATTTGAGTACGAAATCTCATAGCTCTGATGGCGGTCAATCTGGTGAGGCAGGTCAAAATAAACCTGAAGAATGTAACACCTCTTGTATTGATAAGAAAGCTAGATTGATAACTCAATCTCTTTGTAATTCAGGTGGAAAATGCACAGTTATAGTAAAAGACAATGGTGCTTACAAAAAGTACACAGCAAATATTAGCACCAATCAAAGTGGTGGTTCTGAAATTACACAGAAATCACTGATTGTAGCTATCACTGGAGGGGGTGGGCATAAATCAGGTGCTGGCCCAGACTTACTAAACCTTGCAAAACAATACAAGGATAATGAGGGCGTTAATATTCAGACCTTTGAGTGGGATGATTCTAAGGCTGCCAGAATAGCAATTATTAACTTCAGGAAAGACAATCCAGAAGGTAGAGTCGTGCTTATGGGATACAGTCTTGGGGGTAGAGCCGCAGTAAATATAGCCAATAAGCTGGGCAAGAAAGATATACCAATCGACTCACTAATAACTTTTGATGCATATTCATATATTGGTAATTCGCACAAGTTGCGCTACAACAATGTAAAACAAGCTCTGAACTTTTACCAGCAAAATCCAACCGACAGAAGTTGGGGTATATCCCCCGCTGGTGCGAGCAACCCTTATCCCGGCAGCGTGATAAATTCAAAGCATATTAATATTATAAACCGTAATTACACAAGTGACCTTAGAGGAATTAATCATATAAACATTATTGATTACGCCATTAGAGATTATGGAGTGCAAATAAATGACTACATTAAATAGATTGCTAATAATATTGATTATCTTTAGTTTTACAGCAATGTCGCAAGGGGGTGGAGAAATGACAGTGTACGGCCTTGTTCTTGATGAAAAAACTCAAGCACCGATACCCAACTCAAAAGTTCTTATTGAAAAATTCTATGAGGGAAAATCCACTTTATCAATGGGGGTATTCAAGAAAGTCGAAGAGGTTGTGACTGGCGATAAAGGGTGTTTCTTATTCACCCTGAACGTAGACGTTAATGGGAAATACCAACTAACCTCAAAGAATAAAGATAAATTCTGGGGTGGGGGTATTCTTTCCGTTAATGGTTCGGTTATGTCGAAGTCCACGCTAGATAAACCATTAGTGATTATTCACAAGCAATGAGCCTCAATTTCTTAATTTACTGTAGCCGCTTGAACGTCCATCAGGATAGCCATATATACGCAAGTTGTATAATCGCCACCGCTCTTTTCATGTCGAAAAACAATCCATACACACGAATGGGAGGATCTCTGATTATCAGAGCGGACGATTCCTTTCAGTAGCCCCCTTTATCTCAATGCCTGGGAGTTCTCAGGCTTATAATCCTTACTCTTATGTGATGATTAAAACATAGAACCCAAACAGAAAAAACGGGCCGCTGCCCGTTTAATTTGTTTTTCTGTGGTGAGATAAGCTGTAAAACTTATGCCTTCACTTTTGTTGAGCGCTTACGTTCGTGCTCTTTTAAAAATTTCTTTCGAATACGAATGGCTGCTGGAGTGACTTCCACGAGCTCATCATCATCAATAAATTCTAAAGCCTGCTCCAAAGTGAAACAAATCGGTGGTGATAAAATCAAATTTTCATCGGTACCCGAAGCTCGAATATTATTTAACTGCTTACCTTTTAGTGGGTTAACTGTTAAGTCATTATCACGACTATGAATACCAATAACCTGTCCACCATAAACTTCTTGAGCATGACCAATCATCAGTCTGCCGCGCTCTTGTAAGTTGAACAATGCATAAGCCAGTGCTTTACCCGTATCTTTGGCAATAAGCACACCACTTTGTCTTTGTGCTAACCCACCCTTGATGCATTCTGCGTAGCAGTCGAAAGAATGATAAATCAAACCTGTACCAGAAGTAGCACTCATAAATTCTGTTTGAAAACCAATAAGACCTCTTGAAGGGATTCGGAAATCAAGTCGAACACGACCTTCACCATCGGGCACCATATCTTGTAGTTCGCCTTTGCGTTCTCCAAGCTTCTCCATGATGCTACCCTGATGTTGCTCTTCAATGTCAACGGTCAGAAGTTCCCAAGGCTCTTCTTTAACTCCATCAACTTCTCTGAAGATAACTTCAGGACGAGAAACAGCAATTTCATAACCCTCTCGTCGCATTGTTTCAATTAATATTGAAAGGTGTAATTCACCACGACCTGAAACACGAAACTTATCTGGATCGGGAGTTTCATCAACCTTTAAAGCCACGTTATGAATTAACTCTCTATCGAGACGTTCTTGAATTTGCCGAGATGTAAGGTACTTTCCTTCTTTTCCAGCAAATGGCGAGTTGTTAACTTGGAAAGTCATCGTCACCGTTGGTTCATCAACAGACAGAGGTGGTAATGCAACTACATTGTCAGGATCACAAATTGTGTCTGAAATCATTGGCGTATCAATACCCGTTACGGCAATAATATCTCCGGCTGAAGCTTGTTCCACTTCATTACGAGCAAGTCCCATATATCCTAATACTTGATTTACACGACTCTTTCGAACTTTACCGTCTGCATCAATGATCAATACCTGCTGTGCTGGCTTAATAGTTCCTCTGGTAATTTTACCAACAGCAATTGCGCCCACATAACTCGAATAATCAAGTGCAGAAATTTGTAATTGAAGTGGACCATCTGGATCAACATCTGGGACTGGTGCGTGCTCTACAATCGCTTCGAACAATGGAGTCATATCACCTTCAGTAGCTTTTTCATCTAAAGATGCATAACCATTTAAAGCGGATGCATAAACAACTGGAAAATCGAGTTGTTCGTCAGTCGCACCAAGTCTATCAAATAGTTCAAACACTTGATCCATCACCCAATCAGGACGTGCGCCCGGTCGATCAATTTTATTGATGACAACGATGGGTTTTAGACCCTGTGCGAATGCTTTTTGAGTAACGAACCGAGTTTGAGGCATGGGACCATCTACAGCATCGACCAAAAGCAAAACTGAATCTACCATGCTCATGATCCGTTCAACTTCACCACCAAAATCTGCGTGTCCAGGTGTATCAACGATATTGATACGATACTCATTCCAGCGAATAGCAGTATTCTTCGATACGATGGTAATTCCCCGTTCTCTTTCAAGATCGTTAGAATCCATCATGCGTTCTTGCAGTTCAGCACGATCGCCCAGTGTGCCAGATTGCTGTAAAAGCTTATCAACTAAGGTGGTTTTACCATGATCTACGTGTGCAATAATTGCAATGTTGCGTAATTTATTAATCAACAGAAATTCTCCGGCAAAGCCGTCAGTCATCAAAAGTGGCGGCATTCTAGCGCAAAGCTAGGCAGTAAGACAGTTTATTTTTTGTTCAGGTGTGTTCTTGAATGAGTTTTTCTAATTCAATGATGTTCGGCAGAATCATTTCTCGACCATTGAACTTAACATCCGCAGCAATTGTGGGGTGTAGGTCATCAACATTATCGGTATCGCAATGCTCAATTGATTCCTCAGTAACAAGACCTAATCTTGGGATCCCTTCAACACCAATACCAAAATATGGTGCATCTTTCTGCCCGAGTTGGGTGTTAATAATTGCGACCATTTTTAACCGTCGCTCCAGTGGGGGAAAGTCTTTATCAAGGATTTGTTCGTAAGAAATCACCGGCATTTTAGTTCCTCGCCAGTGCAAAAAGCCAAGGTGCCATGGTTCATGGTTATCTGGAGCAGGCTCACTATCAATAAAAGGGACAATTTCAGCAAGTGCTTTACTTGGAATGAGTATCGTTTTCCCGCGCATTGGAATAATTAGACTATATATTTCCTGGCTTTGTTCGGTCATGTTATTTCATTGCTCCAATATCAATGAGTGAACCTATTTTACTGAGTAATTGTTCTTCACCAAAGGGTTTACCCATATAGTCATTTACGCCAATACTCATTGCTCTTTCTTTATGTTTTGAACCCGTACGAGAGGTAATCATGATGATGGGGATGTTCTTTAGTTCTTCGTCAGTTCTAATAATGCTAGCAAGCTCGAAACCATCCATTTTTGGCATTTCTATGTCTAATAGAATAATGTCGGGCTGAAAATCTTGTAATTGACTCGCAGCATCAACACCATCTTTAGCAGTTACAACGTTGAAATTATTTCTTTCTAATAGTCTAGAGGTTACTTTTCTCACAGTAATAGAATCATCAACCACCATTACTGTTGGAACATAATCCTCCTCGTACTGTTCAATTGGTTCATCAATTTGATCATCAATAACTACGGAATCCAGCCTGCGCCACAAGGAAGGAATATCGAGGATTAAGACTACAGAGCCGTCACCGAGGATGGTTGCACCCGATAAACCGCTAATGCTACTTAACTGAGCGCCCAATGATTTAACTACAACCTCACGGCTACCAATTAAACCATCTAACTGGACGGCAACAGGTTTATCAACACCGTGGAGAAGTAATACAGGTAAGGGCTTAATTATACCTTCAAAATTAGGTGTCTTATTATGCTCAAGCATTGTGCCTAAATAATTAAGTTCATAAGCAATTCCAGCATATTCGTAGATAGGTTCGTCTAATTTATACAACTCTTCTAGTTCATAAGGACTAACCGTTACAATACCTTCAATATTGGTTAGTGGAACTGCGTAGGGCTCTTCATTGATGGTGACCATCAGTGCATTATTTACAGAAACGGTGAAAGGAAGTTTGACAATAAACTTGCTACCTTCCCCATGGGTCGAATCAATATCAATATAACCACCGAGTTGTTTGATATCGTTAAACACAACATCCATTCCAACTCCGCGACCTGATATCTGAGTAACTTTTTTCGCTGTACTAAACCCTGCTGAAAAGATGAGTTTCATTAAATCTTTGTCAGAAACATCTTCATCTTTGGCAATAACTTCTCGTTCAATCGCTTTCTTTTTCACTGCAACCAAGTCGATTCCAGCGCCATCATCACTAATTGAGATAACAACCTGTGCACCTTCTCTGGTTAATCTAATTCTAATACGACCATCGGGATTTTTATCCGCTTTCTTTCTGTCTTTGGCTGACTCTATTCCGTGATCGATTGCATTTCGCAGCATATGCTCAATAGGAGAGATCATTTTTTCTAGAACCGTCCTATCCATTTCGCCATCTGCATGGACGGACACATCAATAGATTTTTTAAGTTCCTTACCAATCTGGCGCGCCATTCTTTGTAATCGTGGAACGAGACTTTCAAAAGAAATCATTCGTGTATCAATGAGTCTTTCTTGAAGCTCTGTGTTAATTTGTCCCTGTTGCAGTAATAGTGCTTCCGTTTCACCAGTCATTTGATCAAAATTGTCTTGAAGATTTAATAAGTCATTTGAAGACTCACTTAATCCGCGGGTCAGCTCTTGTTGACGAGTGTAACGATCCATCTCTAGGGGATCGAATTCTTCTACATCAGGACCTACAATTTCTTGACGATATTGAATTTGTGCATCCGTTTCAATTTCCATTGAACGTAATTGATTACGTAATCGATCAATTGTTGAATTCATTTCATCAAGATTTGTACGCAAGGTTGTTACTTGTTGTTCTAGCCTTGAGCGTAATATACTTGACTCACTGGCTAAATTAATAAGATCTTCTAATGTATCAGCACCAATTTTTACCTGTTCGGCGTTGCTTTTTGTCCTTGCTGGCTTTTTCTTCGCTGTCGGCGCTGGACTTTTCTGTAACACTGAAGTAGGAACAAAAGGCATGGCCTGATCAAGTGGTGGGAGATGAAGATCTGATATTTTCTTCTCTTCTACAATAGGCTTACTTGATTGAGTCTTTTCAACTGCCGGTACAATTGAATCCTCAGTCTTTTCTTCTGGTGTATCCTCGGTCTTTCCATCGGTTGACTCACTACTCTCAGGATAGGTGATTTCAATTTTTTCACCGGTTTCTTTCTCTAATAGGGCAATAAAATCAAGCGGAGGTGTCATTCGACGACTTTCTACAATTTCTTTTACAAGGTTTGAAAAGGCATCACGAGCATCATTCGATAAGTCAAATAACGAATCCTCTACCTGTCTTCTACCCTCGACGATATCTTCATAAATCGTTTCTAAATGATGACTGAGATCACCAACCAAGTTAAGTTCAGATAACCTTGCGCCGCCTTTAAGGGTATGCAGATTGCGTTGCATTAATGCAACATGTTCTTTGTTTGATTGATCTTTTTGCCAGAGCGCTATGACTTCATCCATACTTTCTAGAATTTCAACAGCCTCTTCCAAAAAGATTTCAAGGATCTCTTCGCCGTCATCGTCCAGTAATACAGGAATGAATGGAGCAACTTCAGGTTCAACTTCTGCTTCAACTTCAGGTTCAACTTCTGCTTCAACTTCTGCTTCAACTTCTGCTTCAACTTCTGCTTCAACTTCTGCTTCAACTTCTGCTTCAACTTCTGCTTCAACTTCTGCTTCAACTTCTGCTTCAACTTC
>JAUUZN010000103.1 GCA_030589945.1 Gammaproteobacteria bacterium
AACTTAGAATCTTTGGAAAAAATGTCAGAGGAAATTAGTGAAGCATCTCGAGTTCTTGAAATAAAAATGGGTGGACTTGAACAAAAAATGAATGAAATACAGATCGATATGCCTGAAATTGACCCTGTCGCTATTGAAGCCATTCAAGTTGAAGCAGAGAAATTTGAAAAGTTATTGCTCGATATCGCTAAGACTATCTAATATGCATTCAGATAATTAGCGCTATCCTCGATAGCGTTCAATTGTTTTCTATGTATAAATTGAGAGGAGTTCCAAAAGGAATTCCTTTTACATTGTGGATTAGCATTATTTTACGATATGATAAGTTCTAAATTATCTTGTTCTTTAAAGGAAATTCTATGAAATATTATCTATCGCTGTTACTTCTTCTAACAAGCGCAAATCTTTTTGCCGAGGTCAAAACGCTAAGAGTGGATTATTACCATACGGGTGATCATCAGACAGAAATATTCTCATTAGACCAAATTGTCGTGGAACCACTATCTTGGCCAGGATCATCGTCACAAACCATTGACAACCTAAACCGTGGAAAATATAGGTTCATTGTTAAGGACAAAAAATCAGGTAAAGTATTATTCACTCGCAGTTATAGTTCTATATATGGCGAGTGGGAGACGACCCGTGAAGCCCGTAAAATAAAGAGAACCTATCATGAATCTTTGAGATTTCCTATGCCCGATGGTGAGGTCATTATCGAGATAGAAAAGCGTGACCACGAATTTAAGTTTGCTAATGTGTGGCGTACAGAAATTGATCCTAATCATTATCTTAATCACAGAGAAGGGGCAAAGTATGCAAGCCAAGTGATCGCCATTGAACACAATGGTTCCTCTGAAGACAAGGTCGATTTATTGATCTTAGGTGATGGGTATACGGCATCTGAATTAGGCAAGTTTGAAGAAACTGCTCGGGCAATGACGGAAGCATTATTTGCAACCAGCCCATTTAAAGAACGTCGTAAGGATTTTAACGTCTGGGCATTAGCACCCATTATGAGTGAGTCAGGTGTTTCAAGGCCTTCCACTGAGACCTATCATGATAGCCCCCTTGGTGTTCGTTATGACGCCTTTGGCTCTGAGCGCTATGTTCTGACCATGGACAACAGTAACTTCAGAAGAATCGCCTCATCGGTGCCCTATGATTTCGTAGAAATACTGGTGAACAATGAAACCTCTGGAGGAGGGGGGATCTACGGTTTGTACTCCACCGCTGCGGCTAATAGTGACTGGGCTGACTACCTGTTTATTCATGAGTTTGGTCATCATTTTGCTGGGCTTGCAGATGAGTATTACACCAGTCCTGTGGCATATTCAACGCCTGACAATATCATCGAACCCTATGAACCGAACGTAACGGCTTTACTTCCAGGTAGTAAGCTTAAATGGCGATCGATGGTTGAAGACGGTACAGCAATTCCTACCCATTGGCCGAAAGCAGTCTATGAAAAAAATTCTCTAGCCTATCAAAAAGTAAGAAAGGAAATTAGAGCGGCTAATAAACCTGAAAGTGTTATGAATAAACTCTTTAGTGAAGTTCAAATCACCAGTGACTTGCTATTTTCGAAAGCAAAGAATGCTAATGTAGTCGGTGCTTTTGAGGGAGCTAATTATTCAGCCAAAGGATATTATCGCAGCCAGATGAATTGCATTATGTTTACCCGTACTACAGATTTTTGTAAAGTTTGTCAGCAAGGGATCGTCGATATGATTGATCTTTACTCTTCTAAATAAAATATTTCAATCCACATCTTTAAACCCTGTTCGTGTGTTCGCGAACAGGGCATCGTCTGTTCGGACACTGTGCACATAAATTAAAATCCATAAAAATCAATAAGATGCGATTGGCACAACCTTTGCAGTTTCAATGCAGTATACAGGTTGAACAATTTTAATATGGATTACAATGACAGAACAATACACAATTCGAGATACTGCTGCCCAAGATGTCAAATTAGAGCAGGCAACCAACAGTCGTTCAAAGTTAATTTGGGGCGTTGGTGCAGTCTTCTTACTAATGTTTATGTCTTGGATGGTGCCTTCTCTTATGAGGTTACTCAATTCAGAACGAACCATTTCTAGACAACAATTACAAATTGCCACTGTTGAGCTTGGTAATTTACAAAGAGATATTGCGGTTCAAGGTAAGGTCATTGCCGCAGTAAGTCCTACTCTGTTTGCACACTCATCAGGAACGGTTTCACTGCACTTCAAAGCGGGTGACGAAGTTCAACTGGGTGATATTATTGCGACCATAGCAAGTCCAGAAATTGAGAGTGAACATCAGCAGCAAAAGACTCTTTTGGAAGAGCTTGATTTAGAATTTCGCAGGCAGGAAATTATTATCAAGACAGAATTACTGGCCAATCAACAAAAAATTGAGCTTGCTGAAGTTGATTATGTGCTAGCCACCAAGAATAAAGTACGTGCTGACATCAATATAAAAAATAAAGTGATTAGCCAAGTTGAGTATGAGCAAAAACAGGCTGAATTAGAAAAGATGCAACTGCAACAAAAGCACGCTATAGAAAATGCAAAGTTACAAAAAGAAAATTTTGAGTTTGAGTTGCAAGCAAAGAGCTTTCAATTAGACCGTCAGAAACATGTGGTTAAAGAAAGTCAGAGAAAAGTTAATCAATTAAATATGCGCTCACCCATTACTGGAACCATCGGTAATGTATTGGTAAGAGAAAAAGATGCCGTCGCAAAAAACGCTGCAATTTTAACCGTGGTCGACCTCACACAGTTTGAATTAGAGGTTAACATTCCTGAAACCTTTGCTGACGATCTCGGTGTTGGTTTAGCGGCCAGTATTTTCCTAGACAACAGTACTTTTGCTGGTGAATTAACAGCCATAGCGCCAGAGGTAACCAATGGTCAAGTAATCGGTCGAATTAAATTTACCCAACAGCCCCCTAATCGATTACGTCAGAACCAAAGAGTGTCTGTTCGAGTGCTCATAGAATCAAGAAACAATGTGTTAAAAGTGCAGCGCGGTTCATTTGTTGAGACCAGTGGCGGAAATTATGTTTTTGTCATTGAAGATGATATTGCCATTAAAAGACAGGTTCAGTTAGGTGCACGTAGCATATCAGAAATTGAAATTATCTCTGGCGTATCGGCCGGAGAAGAAATCATTATATCCAGCGTAGAACAGTTCGCTGATATCCAACAAATTTATCTATCTAAATAGGGGATCACTCCATGATTAAAATGAATAATGTTAGCAAAGTTTTTCGTACGCGTTTGATTGAAACTCATGCTCTGAGAGAAATTAATATCGATATAAAAGAAGGTGAGTTTGTTTCTATTACTGGGCCATCAGGATCAGGCAAGACGACCTTTTTAAATCTAACAGGGCTTCTAGAAAACAGTAGTTCAGGTGATTATTATCTAGATGGTATCAATGTTAGTGGGCTCAATGATGATGCTCTGTCTGAAATTCGAAATGAAAAAATCGGTTTTATTTTTCAAAGCTTCAACCTACTCTCAGATATTACTGTCTTTGATAACGTTGATGTACCACTGCGTTATCGCGGGTTCAATCGTGCTGAACGTAAAAAGCGAATTGAAGAAGCCCTTGAAATTGTTGGCTTGTCATCGCGTGCAAATCATTATCCGACACAACTTTCTGGTGGCCAACAACAAAGAGTAGCAATTGCCAGAGCTATTGCAGGAAAGCCTCGATTGTTACTTGCTGATGAGCCCACAGGGAATCTTGATTCTACGATGGCGCGTCAGGTAATGAACTTACTTGAGAGCATCAATGAAAAGGGCACAACGATTATCATGGTTACGCATGATTCTGCACTTGCTGAACGAGCTCATCGTGAAATCCAAATATTTGATGGTCAGGTCAATCTTCCATCTCAAAATGATGAACAGTCTTCAGTCGTTGAAGAAGTTGCACTGAGTTAAGGAGCTAATCATGTTTTTATACAGTTTAAAATTAGCAATTACCAATCTAAAAAACCGGCCTGACCTTACTGTCTTAATGATATTTTTAGTGTCAATAGGGCTCGCACTTTTGACGATAATGACCACAACTGCTTACCAGTCTTCTAAAGTCTCAATTCCCCACAAAAGTGAGCTAATGCATACTGTTCTTATAGACAGTCGCGATATGGATGCTAGAAATATTGATGAAGTCAGACGTTTGCCTAGTCTCACATACATTGATGCAGAAAACTTACTACAGGCAAACAATGAAGGTGTTGAGAAAACATATCTTTGGAAAAGCTTTGTCTTTTTAAATAGTGAATCAAACAACGCAACTCCTAGACAAACTAGACTTATGGCAGGTCAGTCAAATTTTTTCAGTTTATTTGATGCACCTTTTTTATACGGAAGAGGATGGACAGAAGAAGATGATAGAAGTGCTAACCAAGTTATCGTTTTATCTTACCAAATGAATCAACATTTCTTTGGTGGAGAGAATAGCGTTGGAAAATCAATTAACATCAACTCGACGCCAATGGTCGTCATTGGCGTGATGGCACATTGGGACATACCTTCAAGATTTTATGACCGCTCATTTTCAGGTGGACGTTTCGACGACGTCTTTGCTCCTTCAACAACCATGATAGAGATGAATATTCAACGAAGAATTAGTTGTTGGGACAAGGATAGAGCATTGAGAAATGCTTTCTCTCAAACAGACATGAATGGTCTGAAAAATTCAGAATGTACTTGGATTACCATGTGGGCATACATTAAAGATAAAAATGATCTCAAGTCATTTTCTAACTATATTGATCAATATGTTGACGAACAAAAATCCTTAGGGCGATTTCCAAGACCCGCACAAAATGTACTGTTAAACATTAACCAATATACCGACCAAATATTTTCTGGTCTAAATGGGAACTTTATTCTTCAATTCTTATCGTGGCTGTTTTATACAGTTTGCTTAGTGAATACCATTGGTATTCTATTAGCAAAATACATGGGTAAAATTCCTGAAATTGCCCTGCGTAGAGCACTAGGAGCTAAGAAAAAAGTAATACTAATGCAGTATATGATTGAGATCGCATTCATTTCCTTTATTGGAGGACTTTTTGGATTAGTTTTCTCGCATTACGGTTTGGTAGGGATGATGCACATTACCATATACCAGTCCGATTACACCGTAACTGCGGAAGCGATTAGACATGGCTATCAACTTGATTGGGTGATGATTCTTCAGGCGATGTTAATTGGTGTGGGTAGCACGTTATTAGTGAGTCTCTACCCAGTATTGAAAATTTGCAATACGCCTCCAGCTAACCAACTTAAAGTACAATAGGTGATAACATGGAATTCGGACCAATATTAAAAACACTCAGACAAAGAAAAGCGTTTACAGCGCTCATTGTTATACAAATTGCGATTACGCTTACAGCATTAACCATCTCTGTCATCGTAACAATGGCAACACTTAAGGAATGGAACTTACCATCAGGATTAGACCAAGAGAACATTGTGGCAGTCTATCCACAGATATTTAATGATAAATTAGTACTAGAGGATGTTATTGCGCACGATCTTGAGACTCTGAAGGCCATCCCAGGAGTTTTACAGGTAACCACTGCGATAAATATCCCCTTTAGTGCCCAAAATGTACAAGACATCTATCAACAGCTGGGTGAAGATGCACAATCTTATCAGACTAACTTCTTCGACTTTGACGAACAGGCGTTAGATATACTGGGAGTTAAACTACTTGAGGGTCGCAATTTTACGAGCAATGATGTTATTCGACACAATCCTGAAGACAGTGAGCGACGTCCGGCGGTTGTGTTGATCAGTGAGACTATGGCAGAGGCAATTTTTGAAGGTAAAGGTGCCGTTGGACAATCCCTTTATCTTGAAAAAGATGGTTACCCAGTTGAAATAATTGGTGTCTATACAGGATTCATGAATGGTGAGCGCCTGAATTATCAAGGAATGTCATACCGTAGTGTTATTAGACCACTGATTGAGTATCGTAAAGGCATAGATCCAAATTATCTTATTCGAGTTGAACCTGGAAAAACGGAAGCCTTCTTGGAAACAATTCGAGTTGCACTTTATGAAACCCAAGGACGATTTATTCAGGGCGTTGAGTTTCTAACTCGGACACAAAAGCGTATGTATGATGGGCGAGGTAGTCGCTCTCTTGTTCAATTGGTCATCAGTTTTATTCTGTTGATCATTACTAGCTTAGGAACATCTGGACTCATCTCATTTTTAGTGGCTCAACAAAAGAAGCAGATAGGAACTCGCCGCGCACTGGGTGCAAAAAAATGGCACATCATGCGTTATTATTTGTTAGAAAATAGCATTGTTACCTGGATGGGAATTGCTATTGGTATGTTATTGTCAATTTCTATGCTCATTCTTTTAGCAGATGAGAGTGGTCTTGAGTTAGTTGATTTGACTTGGCTTTTTATTATGGCCTTCTTTATATGGATCGTGAGTCTAGTATCAGCCTTATATCCATCAAAAAGAGCAACCGAAGTACCCCCTGCAATTGTGACTAGAGGTGCGTAGTTCTTTAAAAGAAGCTACTATAAAATTAATTGAACATACAAAAGTGGAAATTCCTGGATGACTTATAAAATCCTAATCATTGATGATAATCCAGATATCTGTAAAGCATTATCAATATTATTTAAACTTGAAGGTTTTGATACTGAGTCAGCCTTAGAACCTAAGAGTGGATTAAATCTTTTGAGAGATGGAGGGTTCGATCTGGTTATCCAGGATATGAATTTCTCAGAAGATATGACCTCAGGAATAGAAGGCATCAAACTGTTTAAAGATATTCGTGCTGTATATGCTGATATGCCAATTATCATAATCACTGCCTGGACTAGTCTAGAAACGGCAGTCGATTTGGTGCGCAATGGTGCTGCCGATTATGTTGGCAAGCCATGGAATGACAATAAGTTATTAGTCTCGGTGCGTAATTTAATTGAGCTCAACGAACTTCAAAATCATCAATTACTCTATAAAAGCAATCAACTTACACAGAAGTCAGAGTTAGAAAATAACTTTGATTTATGCAATATCAAATACCGTAGTGAATCGATGAGTCGTTTACTACAAATGGCCACCCAGGTTGCGGCGGCTGATGTGCCTGTGTTAGTGACGGGTCCAAATGGATCGGGTAAAGAAAAGATTGCAGAAATAATCCAAGCTAATTCTCAGTGTAAAGATGGCCCCTTCATTAAAGTCAATGTAGGCGCACTGTCTAAAGAGTTGCTTGAAGCAGAACTGTTTGGAGCTGAAGCAGGTTCATACACTGGGATCACCAAGCGGAGAATAGGGCGTTTTGAAGCTGCTGATAATGGTACGTTATTTCTTGATGAAATTGGCAATCTGTCTGCAGAAGGCCAAATTAAACTGCTCCGAGTCTTGCAAACGGGAGAATTTGAACGCATTGGAAGCCATAAGACGATCAAGGTTAAAGTTCGCATTATTAGTGCCACGAACAGTAATTTGAAGGCCGCAATTATTGATGGCAGTTTTCGCGAAGATCTCTATTATCGCCTGAATGTTATCGAGCTCAAATTACCCCCTCTTAATGAAAGGAAGGATGATATAAGTCCATTGGTGAACTTGTTTTTAGATGATGAACACTCCATAGATGATGAAACATTGGCATTGTTCCATCAATACCATTGGCCGGGTAATGTTCGAGAGTTACAAAACGTGATCAAGCGCGCCATGTTACTATCTACGAGTAAACTTATCTCGAAAGAGTTTATTGATTTAGAAATTGATGGCTTACAGGTATCAAACTCAACGGTAGAGGTCAATAAGGCTTCTATAGAGAAGGCTTTAATTGAAAATAACCATAACATGGTTGAAACAGCAAAATGCTTAGGACTGAGTCGCTCAGCTCTATATCGACGTTTGAAGAAGTTTGACATTGAACACTAATTTAATGGGCTGCTTGCTAATAATAAAAAATAAATGACGTTATTTAAACAGAGCTTAAAACATCGTATAATCTTCAGCCTCCTCATTTTAATACTAGGATTGGCGGCATTAATTCTTGCTGCTATTTATTTTGATATCGACCTACTCATTGGAATGCCCATCATCTTTCTCATCGGACTTTTGGTTGGACTTTCTCTTGTTAACTATATCTACAAACCCTTTGAATTGCTTATAGAATCAATAGAAACAGGACTGAATTGTTTAAGAGATGATGACTTTAGTATCAGCTTGACCAGTCTTGATTTTTCCGAATTTAAAGCAGGTATTGATACCTATAATGAACTTGCGGACATTCTTAGAAAAGAGCGACTGGAACTCCATCAACGGGAGTTGCTACTTGACACAATTATTCAGTCGACACCCATGGCCATTGTATTAACAACTTCAAATGGCATCATTGTTTATAATAACAATACCGCCCGACGACTTCTTAAGCATGCGGGTCGAATTAAATCACTCAACTTCGAAACTCTTTACACTAAGCTTCCTGAAGAACTAAGGAATGCAACCGCGAACAGGCAGGACGGTCTGTACAATGTTACTGAGAATGATTCTAAAAAAGTTTATTTTTTAACATTCCAAGAATTTACCATTAATTCACAGACTCATTATTTATATATTTATAAAAACATGACCTCCGAAGTGACTCGAGAAGAATTGTTGATTTGGAAAAAGGTGATTAAGCTAATTAGTCACGAACTCAATAATTCACTGGCCCCAATTCAGTCCCTATCTCATTCTGCAATAAAGTTAATTGCAGATATGCCGGATAATGAAATGTTAACCGATATTCTTCAAACCATTGGCAGAAGAACTGAACACCTACACCAATTCATTGAAAAATATTCTAAGTTTTCAAGGTTACCAACACCCTCCTATAACCCCGTCGACATTGAGAAGTTTATTGGTGGGCTTGAACAAATTTGTACGATCAAGATACTTAAAGTCGGTCACCATGAAGATGTGAAATTTGATGCGATACAAATTGAGCAGGTGCTGATTAATCTCATCAAAAATGCGAAAGAATCTGGTGGTGAAGTTAATGATATTAGTGTTCAGTTTGAACTCTCAAATCAAACAATATTGATATCAGTGAAAGACCGTGGTTGTGGTATGAATGAGAGGCAGCTTAAAAAAGCATTGCTCCCATTTTACACAACAAAAAGTTATGGTACAGGACTGGGCTTAGCGCTAAGTAATGAAATAATTAATGCTCATAAGGGTAAGCTAAGGCTATACAACAGGAAGCAGGGTGGCCTAGCCGTCATAGTAGAAATTCCTTACAATTAGAACCCTCGTAACTCACAAAGACTTGAGGTTAATATCATCGTGATAGAAAGATTTTCTTATATTTATGAACGAGCTGTTGAGCGTAAGGGCGGTGAAGATGAACTTTCATCTTTATTGCCTAAAACCTTGAGTCAAAAACAACTCCAAAAACTTCCAGATCGTGATTACTTGGCTGAAATGACCAAGAAGATCTTTCAGTCAGGATTTATCTGGCGAGTGGTTGAGAGTAAATGGGCTGGCTTTGAAGAAATATTTTGGAAGTTTGCTCCTGAAAAATTAGTATTTGCCAGTGATGAGCAGATCGATAATATGGCTCAGAATAAAAAGATCATACGTAACTACATAAAGGTTAAGGCTGTCAGAGATAATGCGTATTTTGTCAAAGAAGAGTCTGACAAACATGATGGCTTCGGACAATTTATAGCCGAGTGGCCGGAAACTGAAATTACTCAGCTTTGGCTATATCTGAAAAAGCATGGTTCGCGTTTAGGAGGAAATACCGGTCCTTATTTCCTCAGAACAGTTGGTAAAGATACTTTTCTACTTACCAGAGATGTAGACTATTACCTGATCGAACACGGTATTGTCGATAGACATCCAAACTCTCAACGTGATCTAAAAATTGTTCAGTCCACATTTAACGAATGGCAACAGCAATCGGGTCGTACCATGTCTGAAATTAGCAGAATCATTGCCTGCTCAGTTAAATCCTAAGACTTTATCCTAATCAATTTTCTCATATGCGGACACTTCAATGTCCGCCG
>JAUUZN010000089.1 GCA_030589945.1 Gammaproteobacteria bacterium
ATTTGATCACGTCAGCTTGCATGGGTAAATCACCAATCGTGGCGCTTGTTTGGCATCGACCATCAATCAACGTCACTATCTGACTGACAAGATCTACCTTTAAAGCGCCTAGAGCACCTTCTGCCGGGTTTTTCATGTCTAGGATATCTGGTAATACCGGTAACAACATTTGCGCTTCTTCAAGCGATTGTACGCTCGCTAACCATTTAGACATGATCTAGCTCGATTCCAGTTTCTTCAATTTTTGAAATTAACCAGCCCCACGCTTCTAGCTCTCTCGGGCCAGCTGTTTTTTCGATCGCGATAGAAAGATAAGCTATTTCTTGTTGTATTTTTTTGACTGACAGCATATTAAGTCGACTAACTAATACTGCAGCTTCAATGACAGCACCCTGAGCACGATTGAAACCACGAAATGGGGCATGTTGTACATCACAGATCACTGAGCCGGTAAAACAAGCCCGAGGATCATTATCATCAAATGAAATAATCTCCAATTCGGTATGAGCTAGCGCATTGTTTAAATACTCACCTTCAATTTGTTGGCAGGGCAGGGTAGGCCAGTGTCGTCGACCTATTAATGCTCCAGCAAATACTCGCACATCATCGATGTAGTTAATCGTACATTGCCGGTGTTGTTTTAAGTTATTGTAGGTCGCAGATGGCTTAAATGGTTTAATCAGTATATGACCATCACGTTGAGTTACCCCCATCGGAGCCGAATGTGCTTGCCCTTGTTCATTTAATGTTGTCACAATGACTTCATGGATTTTACATTCAAGCTGTGCCACATTTTTTCCCTGACTTCATGGTTGAACCTTCTGCTTTCTGCTCGGTTAAATCTTGTTGTTCTTTTGTAACAGCACAACCCCATTCTAACTCTTCATCTTGGGTATAGCGCTTGCCTAGTTGCCAAGCTATTTGTGCTCTTGCTAATTCAGCACCCAAATAAAATGCATGTCCGGTGTCATCCTTTAAATCCAGTTGAGGATAAAAAGCAAAAGGATCATTGTCCTGTATCATGCCATCACGATTAAACATATAGATGCCTTGTTCGGCCACCTTGATTCTGTAATTTGGGTCTTTAATATTACCGGCGAGTTCAGCGATATCTTCTGCATTATCAGGAAAAGGTCTGCGTTCATGGGCAATCAGTAAATCTGAACTGAAATCACGAGGCAAACTATTATCTTCACGTGCAGAAAACATGATTCTTCTAGCCACATTAGCTTCTCGTATTGCACTTCGTGCGTGAGGACTCACTTCTGTTGCAAGCACATTGGTTATCTTAAGTTCAGAAATGATTCCAAATAATAAAGCATTGATTCCACTGGTATCAGCATCGGTTAATTCCGTTAGATTCCCCACCCCCATCATCATCGGTGCATCAGGATAACGGCTACGTAAATTATGGTATCTTACGATAGAATTTGTTAAGCCAAAATGAATTGGATCTAGTATTGGGTCGGCAATCCAAGGTCGATTAATTTTATCCATTAACTCCATTGCCCGCTCTAGAGAAGTCAAAGATCCTGGTTCTGCTGGAACCAGAATAGCAACCGAATCAACTTCTTCGGCTAGATGATATGTTTTTTCGGTCAAGCTGAGCAGATAATCAGCGCCAGCCTTGCCTGCACGACGTAAATCCGATAAACCCAGTGAATCGACACTTACTTTAAAGCCAGCCTCATGTAGAGCAACAATCGCCTCTTCCATATGCGGGAATTTCTCTTCCGGCAAACAACCAATATCAATAACATTGGCGCCACAGTCGCGATAGTAGCTTGCACGCTCTAGAATACTGTCAATATCCCGTTCTGGAGCATCTACTATTTCAGCAAAGATATTGACGTCATAGCGGCTCAAATCAGGCTGTTTTCGCTCTCGACCAAAATATATTGGTAAATCTTTTACTTCTTCAGGTCCTCTTAGCACTGGAATACCCAGCTGTTCGCTCAGTGCATCCAGATCACCACGGCAACGGCCCGGCACAATAATCTGATCACAATCCTCAAAGTCGTCCTTCTGTAGGCGACGTGCGATCATTTTATCGGTCATCAATGCAGCAACAGAAAGCCCTAACTGGTGAATACGGTATTCAAAAGGTAGTGATGCCATCTCAGCAAGGGTTTTACGTAAGCTGGGTTCCGCCAATTTACCTGTTAAGAATAATAGCTTTTCAGCCATAAGTTATTTGAGCTCATCCAAACGAACACACAATGCTGCTAATAATTTTTCTGGATTCTCAACAACTGTTGTCGCCTCAAAAGAACGCAGCTTATGAGTATGAGACAAATCGATCTCTCGTGGCCATACTTTAACAATACGGTCTGGAGCAGGGGTGTCCATTTCAGGTTCAGTATCACATGCCAACACAATACTGGGAATGCGACACTTTCCTGCTTGTGCGTAAACATTAGTCACTAGCGAATCGGACAAACCTAAAACCATCTTGGCAACGGTATTCGATGTGGCAGGTGCAACGACCAAAGTATGATAATCACCACGATAGAACAAACCAACAGGTGGCGAACTTGCTGCACGATCCCGATATATTCGGCCTTTACTATTTACCGTCTTGGGATCGTGACCATACATGCGTATCACTTCTTCACCAGCACGACTATAGAACAAGTCGACATCTTCCAGATCACGGATAATATCCAGACACTCCTCCAGATAGTGACCTGAACCTGTGACAGCCCAAGCTAAACGTGGTTTTTCAGGGCGTGATTGCATGAAGTTCCTTTAATTAAACAAGCTAATTGATGAATTTTGCCAGACTCTGGCGCCATAGTAAAAATTAAGGTTTTCTATAGCCGGCTCATATACGATAGAATTGTATCAATAAACAAAATTTACTGGAGTTGAATAACAATGACATCAGAGGCAAATAATACACCTAATATCGTAGTAGTCGGTGGCGGAGCAGGGGGACTTGAACTGGTCACCAAGCTGGGTCGCAAACTCGGTAAAAAAGGTAAGGCCAATATTACTTTAGTTGATAGTACGCATACTCATATCTGGAAGCCGTTACTACATGAAGTAGCAGCAGGAACACTTGATTCACATGAAGATGAAATCGAATATCTTGCTCAAGCAATGTGTAGCGGCTTTCGCTTTCGTCTCGGTAAGATGGACGGACTGGATCGTGAAAACAAACAAATCAGTGTCGCCCCCACATATAACGAAAATAGCGAAGAAATTATCCCTCACCGTAGTTTTGACTATGATTATCTGATCATTGCTGTCGGCAGTGTGAGCCATGATTTTGGCATTAAAGGTGTGAGCGAGCATTGCTTATTTTTAGATACAATCTCCCAAGCAGAAACATTCCAAACACAACTTCTTGAAGCCTATCTACGTGCTCACACTCAAGACAAACCCCTTGATGAAGGTCAGCTGGATATTGCTATCGTCGGCGCTGGTGCTACTGGTGTTGAACTTAGTGCTCAATTACACGAGGTTTCACATTTATTAACAGCATATGGCCTGGATGAAGTTCAACCTACCGATGTAAAAATCAGCATTATTGAAGCTGCTGAACGTCTGTTGCCAGGGCTTCCCGAAAACCTTTCTACTGCTACTGAAAAAGAACTTTCAAAACTCGGGATAGAAGTACTGACCAATGAACGTGTTATTGAAGTCACCGCAGATGAAATCAAAACTGAAAGTGGCAAAATAATCCCAGCTGCAATTAAAGTGTGGGCTGCAGGCATTAAAGCTCCTGACTTTCTAAAAGATATCGATGGATTGGAAACCAATTGGATGAACCAGCTGGTCGTCAAACAGACCTTACAAACCACCTTAGATGATGATGTATATGCGATTGGTGATTGTTGTGCCTGCAAATGGATAGGCCAAGATGAAAATGTGCCACCACGTGCGCAGGCTGCGCATCAAATGGCAGACCTAGTCTATAAATCACTCACTCGACGTATGGCAGGCAAAGATATTCCCGAATACACCTATCATGATTATGGCTCACTGGTTTCTCTAGGCCGCTATAGCACTGTTGGTAATATGATGGGCAATTTAAGCAAAGGAAGCTTGATGATTGAAGGCTTTATGGCTCGAATCATGTACTTATCCTTATACAAAATGCATCAAGTCGCCCTATTTGGGTTCTTCCGTGTGGGAATGCTGTCTTTATCTCATTTATTCCGTCGTAGCGTACACCCTAAAATCAAACTACACTAAACACCGCCTAGAACTCAAAACAGCCTCTTTAATGAGCCTGTTATTAACCCCCTGAAACCTATGAACAACAATGTTTCTGGGAGTTTGCTTTGCGTGAGAACAAAAAAGCTGTTTACTTCATCCTCGACATATAGCTTAAAACAATAACAGTCACTATCGAGGGTTCAATTAAAGATTGTGGTATCCATAGTCCCATTTTGACCATGATTAGTTGTACTGAAACAATAAACCCAATGTAGAAATAAACCGACCATTTCTTCATTAGCCAGAATCCAATATGGCAAATGAAAGCAATGATGATCCCCACAGATAAAAAAACCTGATACCAATAGCCTATTTGCTGAGCCTGAGAAGAGCCTACCAAAGGAATTGAGGCCGCTCCACCAATTACACCAATAACAACCAGTAATGTGATAATTAAAGGCCGCTGGCCGATTTCTTTATCCTCAGGATATTGATAACTACCACTTGCTATTAACCTTTTAATTTCTTTTACTGCTTCAGGGTGCCCCTCCTCATCCAAGTCCTTTAACTCTGCTTCTAATTCGTTCAGATCAAGTAACTTATATTTTGAGTTGTCGTCGTTATTTTTCATAACTCCACTATTTTTCCAATAAAAAAGGTTTAACTCAACAATATGAATTAAACCTTTGCTTGTATCAACACCTAATTGAGCATGATCCTCGAAGGATCTTTTTTAACGTTCTATGTGTTGTCTTTTCTCAGAGACATTCTGTCCGTTATTTCTGTACCTGACAATCGATGTTTAATGGCTGCTGCGAGATGTATTACGATCAAGCCAATAAATAAAAAGGCTAGGCACTCATGAACTTGACTGAAGCTTTCTCTCATACCATTATCAGCTTCAGCGATCCGAGGCAGGACAATACCCCAAAATTTAGTATCGTATTTACTAAACATAGACTGCATAAAGCCTGATATCGGCATAGCAATCATAACAAAGTAAAGTAGCACATGAACCGCTCCAGCAGCCTTCTGTTGCCATTTTGAAACTGTATCTGGTAAAGGAGGGGCTTTATGGGTCAAACGCCAGACTACGCGCAATACAATCAGCATTGCGACCGTGATCCCCATAGACTTATGCAACAAGAAGTAAAATGCTCGCACACTCTCCTCACCAGGCGGCAATTCAGACTGCTTTGGCAGCTCAATCATATACAAACCCAGACCAATCATAAATAAAATTATCCCTGCGATCAGCCAATGCAAGACGACTTGTACGCGATCATATCGTGTTGCATTGTTTGTCATGTTGTTCTCCACATAAATTCCACTCATCCAATAACAGCAAAGGCCATAATAAACTGCTGATTATGACCTTTGGTTTCTGGAATAATTCCCGCGTAGTTAAGATTAATCAACCTATTTAGATATCCAGATTAGTTGCCTGCAACGCGTGGGTTTCAATAAACTCACGGCGGGGCTCAACATTATCACCCATTAAGGTATTAAACGTTTCATCCGCAGCAATGGCATCTTCAATCCTCACTTGCAATAAACGACGCTTAGTTTTATCCATCGTAGTTTCCCACAATTGATCAGGATTCATCTCACCCAAACCTTTATAGCGCTGAACATTCTGGCCTCTTCGTGCCTCAGCTAATAACCATGTCACAGCCTGTGAAAAGTTAGTAATTAATTCACTGCGCTCGCCACGCTGTACCCGTGCACCTTCCGCAAACAAACCATTAATCTTGTCTGCAAAGGTCAAAATACGCTGATATTCCGTGCTGGCAAAAAACTCACCCGGGATATGGTAATCAGTACTAATGCCATGGCGGCTGAAGCTGACATTGATATAGTGTGCTGGCTCATCATCTTTACTGGCAACTGAAAGCTTATAGCTAGTACCTGTTGGCAAGCTCTCATTCAAACGCTGCTCAATCTCAGACAGCCATGCTTCCATAGCAGAACTATCTGATAACTCTGGAATTGCAGCCTGATAAAGCAACTGCTTCAAAAAGGCAGGATAATAATGGCTGGACAGGCGAGTGATAATAGCTGTAACCGTTTGATATTCTTCAACTAATACTGTCAGCGCATTACCGGTAATCGCGTCAGCTGATTCAGATGGATACAATTCAGCATTATTTAACGCAAGCTCCGTCAGATAGCGCTCCATTTCAGCATCATCTTTTACGTAGCGCTCTTGTTTGCCTTTCTTGATTTTATACAATGGTGGCTGGGCAATGTAGATATGCCCTCGCTCCACCAACTCTGGCATTTGACGATAAAAGAAGGTCAATAACAAGGTCCTAATATGAGAACCATCCACGTCCGCATCGGTCATGATGATGATGTGATGGTAACGCAGTTTTTCTGGATCATATTCATCGCGACCAATACCACAACCCAAAGCTGTGATCAGTGTTCCCACCTCTGCAGAGCTGATCATTTTATCAAAGCGTGCACGCTCAACATTAAGGATTTTTCCTTTCAATGGCAAAATAGCCTGTGTACGGCGATCACGACCTTGTTTTGCACTACCTCCCGCAGAGTCACCCTCCACTAAGAACAATTCAGAAAGGGCAGGGTCACGCTCCTGACAGTCAGCTAACTTTCCAGGCAAGCCAGCAATATCCAAAGCACCTTTACGCCGCGTTAACTCACGTGCTTTCCGTGCAGCATCACGTGCACGTGCAGCATCAACCATTTTATTGGCAATCAACTTACTCTCTGTTGGGTTTTCTGCTAAGTAGTCGTGGAAATATTCATTCACTAAGGATTCAACTATTGTTCTTACTTCTGAAGAAACCAACTTATCTTTGGTTTGTGAAGAAAACTTTGGGTCAGGCACTTTTACAGAAAGAACTGCTGTCAATCCTTCACGGGCATCATCACCACTAGTACTTACTTTCGATTTTTTAGCCAAACCTTCTGCTTCAATATATTGGTTTAGTGTTCTTGTAAGTGCAGCCCTAAAACCAGCTAAATGGGTGCCACCATCACGTTGCGGAATATTATTTGTAAAACAATAGATGTTCTCTTGATATGAATCTGTCCACTGCATAGACAATTCAACAGTCACATCATCTTTTTCGCCAGCAATATTAATAACAGCTTCATGAACCGGGGTTTTATTTTTATTCAAATGTTCAACAAAAGCTTGAATACCACCTTCGTAATAAAACACTTCACTCACTTCATCACGTTCATCCGTTAATACAATTCGCACGCCAGAATTTAAAAAGGCTAATTCACGAATTCGTTTTGCAAGAATCTTATAATCAAAGGACATCACATTTGAAAATGTTTGCTCGCTTGGCCAAAACTGTATCTTAGTACCAGTAGCATCGGTATCTTCACATTCTTCAATACGATCATCGGGTACGCTGTCAGTGTAACTTTGCCGATAAACTTTATTGTTTCGGCAAATTTCCATTGTTAATTTTTTTGATAGCGCATTAACAACTGAGACACCCACGCCATGTAAGCCGCCCGACACTTTATAGGAGTTGTCATCAAACTTACCACCAGCATGAAGCACTGTCATAATAACTTCAGCTGCCGAAACACCTTCTTCTTCATGAACGTCAACTGGAATTCCACGGCCATTATCTGAAACGGATACTGAATCATCTGGATGTATGCGTACATTTATTTCACTACAATAACCGGCTAATGATTCATCAATGGCATTATCGAGCACCTCAAATACCATATGATGCAATCCAGTACCATCATCGGTATCACCAATGTACATACCTGGACGCTTTCTTACTGCATCCAAACCTTTTAAAACTTTAATATTCGACGAATCGTATGTATTTTCTTCAGTTGTCATAATGTATCCATTAAGAACGAGACTTTTCTAAGGAGGTTATTTTACCACATCATAGAGGCTAACTTTTACTGTCAGAAATCATGCCTTGTTTCACGTGAAACAATCCTATTTCATCACTGATTTTCGCATCAATTGCAGTTGCTGTAATAAAGGACTGAACTGGCAATGTTGCCAGTTCAGTCAATACATTATTCTGATGACTATGGTCCAACTCAGAACTAATATCGTCCAATAATAATATGCTTTTTTGGTGGTTAATTGACTCTGTTATGCGTGCCTGAGCCATAGACAAAGCTAAGGAAAAAAGTTTCTGTTGGCCTCTAGAAAAAATCTCTGATGGATCGGCATCATTAACTTTAAATGACCAATCAGCAGCATGACAACCCGAGCGAGTATAACCAAGTTGCCGATCTCTTTCGATCGACACACGAAGTGATTCATCAAGCGCTATGTCTTTCGACCATCCTGTTCGATACTTTATTGCAAATGTGCCTTCTCGGAACTCAGGGCATAGTCGTGGAAACACCTGCTCGAACTGATCCAGCAGTAGTACTAATTGCTTCTGTCTGTATGCATTAATTGTTTCGCCATGACGAGCTAAATGAGTATCCCAAAGTTGTATTTCTTCAGCATTCTTTCTTTGACGTATGGCGGAATTTCGTTGCTGCAAAACCTTGCGATATGACTGCCACTGAAAATTAAAGCTCGGTTCCACGTGAAACAATCCCCAATCCAACAGTTGCCTTCGATATCGTGGACCTTGTTCAAAGAACTGGTGACAATTAGCAGGAATCAACTGTAAAGGTAACTGCATAGCTAATTCTGAGAGTTTTTTCAATGGTGCATTATTGAGTCTAATCTGGAGTCCGGCAGTGAGATTAAACTGCAAACCAACAGGTATATTATCCTTAACTTTTGCAATGACTTGAAGTTGTTGCTGGCCAAATTGAACAATATTTTTTAACGAGCGAGTCCTGAATGATCGCCCAAGTGATAGCAAGTGGATTGCTTCCAGTATACTGGTTTTACCCGAACCATTATCACCCACTATCAAATTAATTCCGGCAGTAGGCCGAATTGAAAGCTCGGTAATATTACGTAAGTTTGAAAGAGTAAGTTGGGATAACACTAGTAAATTCGTAAGGGATTAAAAGGGATACTTTACTGCAAAATCATGCTGCTATAAACACCCATATTTAACTTAGTAGTTCTGGCAACTGTTTAGCAAGATTTTGTTTTTCAGAAACCATATCTCCACTCAAGGCAAAACCAAGAAGTTGTTTCGTGTTGCTCATGAACAACCCCTTGATACCAAATCCTGATGATGCTTCTTCAAACTGCCATTCACCAGCAGCATCACGAGGAGGAGGGGAAACAATAAGCGGATAAATAGGGGTTTTGATTGCAACAGGCATCGCAGGATATTTAACCGTTGAATGCGTTCCAGAAAGAGTTTTTGCCAGCGCTTTTGCAGCTAGCAATATAGGTGCAATAAACAACAGACTGTGACCTGCAACTTCAGCGCAATCACCCAAAGCAAAAATATTTTCTTGACTCGTTTGCAAGTCATTATCGGTTACGATACCGCGGGCAACATCTAGGCCTGCCTTTTTAGCAAGATCAATATTAGGTCTAAGTCCAATGGCTGATAGCATTAGTTCAGCATTAAGCTCCTCTCCATTTTCCAGAATTATTTGATAACCCGGCTCCTTATGATTAACGGTTGAGACGGTGGTTCCAAGGTGCCAACTAACACCTGCTTCTGCCAGGTGCCTCTCTAGTTCCTCCGCAATAGGTTTAGGCAATAATGTGCTCATGGGATAAGGATCGGGGCCAATAACAGAGACCTCCTTGCCAGCATTGATCAAATCATTCGCGAACTCACAACCGATCAGTCCTGGTCCAATTAGAGCAATATGATTTGCATTTTCCAGCTTATCTCTAAACAAAGAGTAATCACTTAGATCATTGATTGATATAGACTTATTGTCAGTCTCGCCTTCAATTGGCATGCGAATTGGTTTGGCTCCAACTGCCAAAATAAGCTGTTTATAGCTGAACTGTTCACTGCTGCCAGATAGGGTAACGGCTCTCTCTTCTGGGTTAATCTGACTCACACTGCTATTTATAATAATTCTGGCATCCAAGGTCTTAGCCATTGACGGTGCATCAGAAAGTGCTAATTCATCAGCTGTTTTACCCTTGGTTAAGGCATTTGACAGCATCGGCTTAGGATAACTCCGCCCATCATCGGAGGTAATTAATAATAACGGTGTCTTGGTATCTAATTTACGAAACTCACGTGCTAATGTATAGCCAGCAAAACCGGTACCAATGATAATTATAGGAGTCATATCCGCTCTGTTTTTTAAGAATTACAAAGAGACGAGGAGGCAGAAAGCCCTGCCTCCATCGTATTTTTAAATTTCTACCATCTCAAAATCTTCTTTCCCGACGCCACATTCCGGACACTCCCAACCATCAGGAATATCATCCCAACTCGTACCTGGCACAATACCTTCTTCAGGCAAGCCTTTGGCTTCATCATAAATAAAGCCACATACAACACATTGCCACTGTCTCATCTTTACATCTCCAATATTATAATTTCATTCTAATAAAGCCCAAGCTAAAAGCCTAATTTACCGCGAAGCTAGTGCATCTATATAATGCTGAGCATGACGCTTTTCAACCTTGGCTAATGCTGCAAACCGTTTTTCTGCTGTTAATAATACTTTAGCAAACATTTCAGCATGCTCCTTGGATTCCTCAATTTGTTCATCCATCTCAACAACTGTCGCTGCATTTCGTTCTTCTAACGCTGTATTCCGAAATTCTGGATACATCTCAGTATACTCATAGGTTTCACCATCAATCGCAAGTTGTAACATTTTCTCAACTGTCAGCGTATCCTCTGGGAATAATAACTGAAGATGACCAAAAGCATGTGCAGTTTCTTGCTCGGCTGTTTTTTCAAATACCTCCGCAATATCATCGGCACCTAATTTGCGACATTGTTTGGCAAAATACAGATACTTCCTATTAGCCATTGATTCACCAGCAAAAGCTGCTTCTAAATTTTGTATTGTTTTAGATACTTCTTGGCTTGACATCGTTTCCCCCTAAGTCATAAAACCTGCTATTCAGGTTGGAAACAAGTTTACATTCTGTGTTAATTTAGATCCAACTGATTGTTTCTATCCTAATAAGTGGAAAAACCGATTATGAATCTACCCACACTCCGCCAGCTACATTATTTAACCGCAGTTGTAGAATTAAAACACTTTGGCCATGCCGCTGAGCGCTGTTTTGTGACCCAATCAACGCTGAGTGCTGGCATACAAGATCTTGAAAACCTCTTAGGTGCACAATTGCTAGAACGCACAAATCGTAAAGTACTACCAACAGCTTTAGGATTAGAGATTGCTGATCGCGCTTTAGATATACTGTCCTTATCGGCTGATTTGGCTGATTTGGCTCGCTCTGAAAGCAATCCTTTAGCAG
>JAUUZN010000117.1 GCA_030589945.1 Gammaproteobacteria bacterium
AATTAAATTCATTTATTAATGAAGCAATAGATGAAAAATTAGCACGGATGAGCTAAGTTACTTGGTGCCTGACCCCAGTGCCGGGCACCAGTGCCTGACACCAGTGCCTGACCCCAGTGCCTGACCCCAGTGCCGGGCACCAGTGCCGGGCACCAGTGCCTGACACCAGGGGTTAAAAATGGAAAATTACGCCAGCTTCATAGTTGGTGTAGTCCCATTTATCATAATCCCGCAGTGCGAAGGTTAACGATAGATTGTCCGAAACCTGATAATTCAGTTTGCCTAACAATTGCCAATCATATAGTTGCCAATCATCTAGTGTCGTTTTAATCCGACCGAGCTGCATAGTCGCTTTCCAATCTTGGGCGAACTGATTGTTATAACCAAAGTGAGCACCGTAACCATCAATTGTGTCAACCTGCGTCTCAATATCCTCAATGCTCAGTAGTGAATAAAATTCGCCCCACTCATGATTAAAAGTAAATCCTAGTCCTACTTCTTGCCAATTACTGACTCTCGTACCACCCACATAAGGTCCACTGGGAAGAAAATCGGTTTCACTATAATAACCATTAAGGAACAAGCCATTTTCAAATTCATATCGACCACTAATGGAATAGTCATAGGTGGTCTCGAACGGTTTATAGTCAGGATTCGCTGCACCATACATGATTGCTATTTCTGTATCGGCTAATAACGAGCTAGATATTGCCGTAACACAAAGCAGCAAATTCTTTAAAATTTTAATATATTTCATGAATTAAAGTTTAGCACCCCAGCCCAATTTTTCTCTGAGGGTTTTGTAATAATCATAATTTTGAGGATGTAACAGCCACAACTGCCGACTCGTCTTTCTAATATTAATCCAATCGCCAGCCTTTACTGGTAATGTGATTTGGCCATCACAACTGATTTGTGGATTATGAGGATTAGTTTCACCAACATAAATATCAATACAACTATTAATATCAACAACAATGGGTCGCGCACTCAAGGTATGGGCATTCATGGGCACCAGCACAACATTATTTAAATTTGGATGCATAATAGGGCCGCCGCCTGACAACGCATAGGCCGTTGATCCCGTGGGAGTTGAGACAATAATGCCATCACTGCGCTGGGAAAATGCGAATTGATCATCAATGTAGACTTCAAAATCGAGCATTTTAGAAATCTCGCCAGGGTAAAGCACTACGTCGTTGAGCGCATGACCCTCTCCAACATTTTGAGTCTCATGCTCATCACTTTCGCGATTTATAGTGGCGTGTAACAAGAACCGCCGCTCTTCAATGTATTTCCCATCAAGAACTTTCCCGACCTTTTTCACCATATCCTGAGGGCTGATGTCAGTTAGAAATCCAAGATAACCTCTATTGATGCCTAGAACGGGCACCTCATAATTAGCAAGTAATCTGCCGGCATTAAGCATACTGCCATCACCACCGACCACAATCACAAGATCACATTTGGTACCAATTTGTTCACGTGAAACAGTCAATTCTGGTTTAGGAGTCATACCGTCTGCAATGGCTTCTTCAACCAATACATTCATCACTCGAGTCAATAAAAACTCATGCAATATTCCCGCTGTTTCTGCAACGGCTGGATTATTGGGTTTGCCCATTATTCCGACAGTATTGAATGTTCGAGTCATAGTATTAGGATAAATGCTCACATTGGATGATAGTTTGATGTAATTCTAGTCGTTAACTCATTGATTAAGCAAGAAATATCGGAATAATTTTAAGGCTATAAAATGTTAAATACGTCACATTTCGCATTATCCTTTTTGCAATTAATCGAATAAATAGCTACTATCTGCCTAGTTTTGTTGAGTTCGCATCACGGTGTGGACAGAAAACAACAATTTCCTTTAATGACATTCAGGTTCAAGGATTGAGCCACTTAGGAATATAATAATATGCTATTAAATCAGTTGCCTGGCTGGGAGTCTCTCACAGCGAAGGCCGAAAAATACTCATCTACACACCTCGACATGTTGTTGCATGATCCCGAGCGACAAAAAAAATTAATGTTCGATTCTCTTAATCATTTTGTTTTGGATTTTTCCAAGCAAAGGATGACTGTTGATGTGCTCGATGATTTAATTGATCTCGCTAAACAGGCGGGAGTTGAACAAAAAATTAAAAATTTACTGTCTGGAAAAATTGTCAACATCTCTGAAAATAGACCCGCACTTCACACGGCATTACGTGCGCCATCAGCTGAAGAATGTTTCCTAGAAGATAAATCGTACAGCAAACAAATACAAAAAAGCCTCGATAAAATGCAACGCCTCATTAGACGCATTCATGCGAAGCAGTGGCGAGGATTTACCGGTAAGCCCATCACCGACGTGGTCAATATTGGTGTTGGAGGATCAGATCTTGGTCCCTTAATGTCATCCTATGCGCTTGAAGAATTTGCACCTTCTGAGGCGAGTAAAATAAATATACACTTTGCCTCCAGTATTGATGGTGCTCAGCTTGCAGGATTTCTGCCTAAACTAAATCCTGAAACAACTTTATTTTGTGTGGTGTCAAAATCTTACACCACCATAGATACCTTAAGTAATGCCAACACAGCCGTTTCTTGGATCAAGGCTGCAGGTGCTGACGAAGTGATTCTCAAAAAACTCCACTTCATTGGCATTTCCGCCTCACGTGAGAAGATGACTCAATGGGGGATCAATGAATCCAATCAACTCTATTTTTGGGATTGGGTGGGCGGTCGATATTCCCTTTGGTCAACCGTTGGATTTAGCATTGCTTTGAAAATTGGCGTGGCAGGATTCAAGGAATTTTTAGCCGGTGCCCATGCTGTAGACAAACATTTAGCAGACACTCCTTTAGAATCAAACATTCCGGTATTGTTGTCACTCATCGACATTTGGAATTGTAATTTTTTGCGCACCAATGCCCATGCAATTTTACCCTATGATGGTCGACTTAAACATTTTCATGCTTATTTAGAGCAGCTAGAAATGGAGAGTAATGGCAAATCTGTATCCGTTGAGAATGAAGATATTGACTACCGTACCTGTCCTATTCTTTGGGGAGAAGTAGGGCCAAATGCACAGCACGCATTTTATCAACTATTGCATCAAGGAACAGAGAAGGTCAATAGTGATTTCCTCGTTGCTGCATATCGAGATGTCGGTAAAGACTCGGATGTTGGGGAGCAATTTAAAGAACATCACAGTTTAAACCTCGCGAACTGTCTTGCTCAATCGAGAGTATTGGCCCTTGGCAGTACAGCACTGTCAGCAGAAGATCAGATGGGACTTTCTCCACATCAACAGTATGCAGGTTCTCAGCCTTCCACAACCATTTTATTCGATAAACTAACGCCCTTTACCTTGGGAAGTTTAATTGCTCTTTATGAACACAAAGTTTTTATTTCTGCAGTTATTTGGGACATCAATCCCTTTGATCAATGGGGTGTGGAACTGGGTAAATCCATTGCTAAAAAAATCCAACCCTCGCTAAAAGGAGGAGAGTTAGACCATCTCGATTGTTCAACCACGGCTCTAATAAATGCGGTGAATAAATCCATTGAAAAACAGGGCAAATCTGTGGAGAAGCAATCATGAAAATTACCGTGATTGGACATACTCTTGAAGGTATTACCACAGCATCCTGTCTCGCAGAAATCGGAAATCAGGTTTATCTTTGCCCCTTGGATGAAGATGAATTTGAAGCCAATTTATACAACCATCCGAGCATGCAAGATGGTGGTTTATATTCGGTGTTTAAAACACAAATAAATGAAAAGCGTCTCGTGGTATCAGACGTTATTAATGAAGATTATTATTCTTCCGATCTTTATTTTGTGGCCTCCATTCCTGATGATAAACACACTCTACTGTCCCTGCTCGATCAATTCTCAAAGGATAGTCGCTGCAAGGGTGCAATATTTTCCTGTTCTATACCCGTAGGAGGTTTATATCAGGCGCTTAATGATGGCCATAAACCGGTCGCTTATATTCCCGAATTTATTCGTGAAGGCAGTGCACTGGACGATTTTCGTAACCCAAATACATTGACCATTGGATGTGAAGACAGCTCATTTTTAAAGTTGATCAGAGAACTTTATCGACCGTTCATTAAAGCCCACACCTCCTTACAGATCATGACTATTAAAGAAGCTGAATTTGCACGTTTTGCAATCAGTGCAATGTTGGCGACTCGGGTCAGTTTCATGAACGAGTTGGCGAACATCACCGAAATATTGAACATCGATATTGATGCCATCCGTCGTGCCATTGGTTCCGATCCTAGAATCGGCGAGCAATACCTTCAGTCTGGTACCGGATTTGGTGGTCGACAACTGGCAGCAGATTTACTGCAAATCACTGAACTTGAAAATGTTCAGTTAGACAATATTGGTCTTTTGCGTCGTGTTATGAAAATTAATGAACGACAAAAAGAAACATTATTTCGAAAAGTGTGGCGTTACTTTGACGGTAATATCCGAGGTAGAACATTCGCCATTTGGGGTGGAGCTTTTAAACCTAATTCATCAAAAATCGATAATGCACCGGTTTTAAAATTAATAGAATCCTTTGGATTTCAAGATGCAATATTAAACATCTATGATCCTGGTTGTGGTGAAGAGTTAACCAAATATATTCAAGATAAAGATTTAAACAATCTGGTGGCTGTAGCAGATAATCCATATGCAGCGCTAGATGGCGCAGATGCTTTATTGATTATTACCGAGTGGCGAGAATTTTTAATGCCTGATTTTGATGAGATAAAATTGCGTCTTTCTGCACCGCTGGTTTTTGACGGTCGTAATATTTACGATCCAGAGCGGATGAAGGAAAGGGGTTATCAATATTTTGCCATTGGACGAGGAGAGCGGGTTTAAAGAGCTCGAAAAATACAAATATGGAGCAAGCAATTCAAGTGAAAACTAATAAACATGAATCTAAAGCAGTGTTTAATGTAACCAAAGCAGTCCTTCCTGTAGCAGGGTTCGGTAGTCGTATGTTGCCAGCAACCAAGGCTATTCCGAAAGAAATGTTGCCCATTGTCGACAAGCCAATTATTCAATACATTGTTGAAGAATGTGCGCGTGCGGGTATCACTGAAATTGTTATGGTGACACACACATCGAAAAAAGCCATTGAGAACCATTTTTCGACTGCCGATGAACTTGAGCAATCCTTGGCGAGCAAAGGAAAGAATGAGTTACTTGCTCAAGTACAGGGCACAAAGCCATCAACCGTTACAATCTCTTACGTTCAACAGGGCGAAGCCAAAGGATTAGGGCACGCTGTTCTTTGCGCAAAAGAAATCATTGGCGATGAGCCCTTTGCTGTTTTACTCCCCGATGTACTCATTGATGAAGATGATTCAGAAGTCGATAATCTCACCCTAATGTTGCAAAATTTTGAAGCAACAGGAACCAGCCAAATAATGCTTGAAGCAGTCATTGCTGAAGACGTGACGAAATTTGGTATTGCCGATATCAATGGTGTTGATCTGCAGGCGGGAAAATCCTCCCCATTGATCAGAGTTGTTGAAAAGCCAAGCCAGGAAGATGCTCCATCTAATTTAGCCATAGTGGGTCGTTACATCTTCCCACCATCAATTTGGGCATTGTTGGAAAACACCAGCGCCGGAGTAGGTGGTGAGATTCAATTAACAGACGCCATGGATGAACTCATCAAAACTGAATCAATGGACGCCTACTATATGACAGGCAAAAGCCACGACTGCGGAAACAAACTAGGCTACGCAAAGGCAGTCATCAACTTCGCAACCAAGCACCCAGAAATAGGCAAAGAAATAACCCAGTGCCTGACCCCAGTGCCTGACCCCAGTGCCTGACCCCAGTGCCGGGCACCAGTGCCGGGCACCAGTGCCGGGCACCAGTGCCTGACACCAGTTAGGTTTGTTGGTAGGTTGTTAGGAAATCTGCGATTGATTGTATGGCTGGTTGTAGCTCGTCTACGTGGGGTAGAAATACTATTCTGAAATGATCGGGTTCTGGCCAGTTGAAGGCTCTTCCGTGAACCAGTAAGATTTGTTTGTCCATGAGCAGATCTAGAATGAATTGCTCATCATTTTTGATGTTAAAACGCGCTATATCTATCTTTGGAAATAAATACATGGCGCCATCAGGTCGAGTACAGCTCACACCGGGGATTTCATTAATTAACTGGTGCCCGAGCTGCATCTGCTGATATAAACGGCCCGACGGTTTAGTTAAATCATAAATGCTTTGATATCCACCTAAGGCTGTTTGAATGGCGTGTTGCATCGGCACATTTGCACTCAGGCGCATGGAAGAAAGCATATCAAGGCCGCGAATGTAATCACGCGCTTCCTTTTTTGGTCCCGTCAGTATCACCCAACCCATTCGAAAACCTGCGACCCGATAATTTTTTGAGAGCCCACCAAAGGTGATACAAAACACATCATCACTCAAGGTCGCGATAGGAATATGTTGAGCATCATCATATAAAATTTTATCGTAGATCTCATCGCTGTAAATAATCAGTTCATTCACACGGGCGATCTCTACAAGATCATTTAGCACTGCCTTCGAATAAACAGCACCGGTCGGATTATTAGGATTTATCAACACAAGCGCGCGAGTACGGGATGTTATTTTACTACGAATATCATCTAAATCAGGCTGCCAATTGGCAGACTCATCACATCGATAATGAACAGGAGTGCCACCGGACAATTTAACTGCAGCGGTCCACAGCGGATAATCGGGTGAAGGAATAAGAATTTCATCACCATCATTAAGCAGCGCTTGCATGGCCATCATAATTAGTTCACTGACGCCATTGCCAATGTAAATATCATCAACCTCAGTATTGAGAAGGCCTAATGTTTGATAATATTGATGCACGGCAACCTTGGCCGAGTAGAGCCCGTTCGATGGTCCATAGCCCTGAGATTCGGTAAGATTATGCTTAACATCCATCAAGATATCTTCCGGTGCCTCAAAGTTAAAAGCAGCTGGATTTCCAATATTCAATTTCAGAATTTTATGACCATCGTCTTCTAAACGCTTGGCTTCATTGAGTACGGGCCCACGAATGTCGTAACAGACGCCAGCCAGTTTGTCCGATCGATTTATTATCTTCATAAATATCTTTAAATTAAGCCATTATTTAAGGCACTAATCCCTTGATCTCACACTGATGACCCCCATTATAGCCAGCAGTATCAAATGTAGATGATGATGCTTTGTTGATGTCTTAGAACTATATATGAGATATCAGCGGCTTGCCATCGACAAAACACATTATCAATATCCGGAGTAATGAAGGATGAGTAACGAAGAAAATCAATCAGAATCAGAAAGTTCTGCTGTTGATGAAGCCACAGAAGATCAGAGCAATGATTTTTTTGATGATGAATCCATCGAGCAGTTGCAACAACGACTCTCTGCTGCAGAAGCTAAAGTGGCTGAAAATTGGGATTTGGTGGTTCGTACCAAGGCAGAAATCGAAAATGTAAAACGCCGTGCACAACGTGATGTTGAAAGTGCACGCAAATATTCGGTGGAAAAGTTTGCTTCCGATCTATTACCTGTCGTCGATTCACTCGAGCAGGGAATTGAAACGAGCATTAATGCCACAGATATTGATGCACTTCGTGAAGGTTTGGAGATGACCACTAAAATGTTTATATCCACACTTGAAAAACAAGGCCTCATTCAGGTTCATCCAGCGGGTGAAAAATTTAATCCTGAATACCATGAAGCCATGTCGATGATCGAAAGTGATGAGATAGAAATGGATCACGTTATTACAGTTTTCCAAAAAGGGTACCAGTTGAATGGCCGTTTGGTAAGACCCGCGAGAGTCGTTATTTCTCGAGGTCAGGCTGATGTGCCATCCATCGACGAAAACGCATAAAAATTTATACTTGCCTGGGTGACTTGAAATAGAAAAAGCAGACCCAATTATTAGTTGCAAGCAGATTTAATATTTTAATTTACTGTTTCATTGAAAACAGAAAGATTTGGAGAAAGAAAAATGGGTAAAGTAATTGGAATCGACCTCGGTACTACCAATTCATGTGTAGCAGTACTTGATGGTAAAGAAACTCGTGTTATTGAAAACGCTGAAGGCGCACGTACAACACCGTCTATTGTAGCATTTACTAAAGATGGTGAAACATTGGTAGGTATGCCAGCAAAACGTCAGGGTGTTACTAATCCTGAAAACACATTGTTTGCAATCAAACGTTTGATTGGACGTAAGTTCAAAGACGACGTGGTTCAAAAAGACATCAAAATGGTGCCTTATAAAATTGTTGCTGCAGACAACGGCGATGCTTGGGTTGAAGGCAATGGCGAAAAAATGGCGCCACCTCAAATATCAGCCGAAGTTTTAAAGAAAATGAAAAAGACCGCTGAGGATTTTCTTGGCGAGCCAGTAACAGAAGCGGTTGTAACCGTTCCTGCATACTTCAACGATTCGCAACGTCAAGCTACAAAAGACGCTGGTAAAATTGCCGGTCTTGAAGTTAAGCGAATCATCAACGAGCC